>NZ_VTYC01000016.1:0-111473 GCF_013114115.1 Vibrio sp. 070316B
ACTTGAAGCGCTTTTTTGACGATTAAGAGAGCCAATTTCAGACAAAAGAAAGTCTCTTTTAGCCTCTAAATCACGGATAGTTCTCGTCAGAAGCAAGCGGTCAACCCAATCAATTACAAAGGAGCAAACACGACCAAATAGTGAAAGTACGACCATGGTCATGACTAGAGCTTCAATCAGTGAATGCGCATCATCGCCAGTTAATTGATAAATTACCGTTTCCATGATTAAGCCTTGTTCGCCTTCATGAAGTTATCGAAATGCTTTTTGATTTCTTCATCGACAGGAACAAGCTTGTTAACCAAGATATCGAGCGGGTCATTAGGGTTGGCACCAAAGTTCAACTCGTATTCACGGTTAGCCACAAAAGCGCGTGACTGGATAAGTTGACGTGCGTATTCCACATCAATTTTCAGTGCTTGCTTGTTGTATGGGATGTCAGTTGAAAAGCCGATGCCCGTTTGTTGAAACTTCTCGTTATCGACTTCTTCAACGGCACGAAGTACAGACAGTTCCGCGAACTCCATGCCAGATTTAGGGAAACGCTTGATAGAGATACCAGTTATTGTAGGCATATTCTTGACTCCAAAATTTCGATTTTCTGTTTAGTGTATTCGTCAGGAATGCCCAACGATGTATTGAAATTAGCGCGGCGATGGTGCGTAGGAATGAGCATTCCAAACGCTTCACCCAAGTCTCCCTCAGTCATAGCAACGACCTCAGATAGAGCCTTACCACATTGACGACGAACCCAAGCAATACGAGCCATAAACTCCAATCCGGCTTTCTTCTTATTCAGTTCAAGCTTCATTGGTTCAGCAGGGTCGATACTGGCTGCAAAGTCACACAGACCAGCAAAGGCCGAAGCAGGCGAGGCGAGTAGTGCTAAATCGCACTTCTTCAATTCCACTTCGTTGCGATACCAAATCACTTCAGGGTCAGCGATATTTTGCTCGAACTTCTTGTTATAGATACGCCAGTAAACTGAAGACGTACGAGAGCCAACAAGTACAGCTTCCTCTGATAATTCACCAGACTGTGAAACGCGCTTATGAGGAACCATTGTCGGACCACGACCACGAGAAGCAGTACGAAATGCTCCCTCATAAAAACATTTCTCAGCATACTTACAGTCAAAGATTCCGGTGTAGTCATCCACGCAGAGATCCAAACGGGCTAGGCGAGTGATGCCCAAAAGAGACAACCACCAGTGCAGTTTTTTGTGTGTGGTGAAGTCGAATAACTTCGAACAGCCAGTACCATTAATCTGTACATAGACCGTGTCATTGTTGCCACCAACACCAACCAAACCACATTCAACAGTTCCCGTAGAATCGTAAATCACCATCGAATCTTCATAGCCATGCAAGCCACGACCACGCATAGGCGACAGACGGAAGTTAAAGACTTTCGCCATAAACTCATCAAACCTATCAGCCAAAACTTTACGGCATTTGTTACGGTGTAACTCAATTGATTTTTCTATAGCTTCTGGTGAGTTAAGACGTCCTTTAACGGTTTGCTTCTTAAACTCAGGAAACTGCAAGTTGATAAAGTCTTGTTCGTTAGAGCTATCCAAATGTCTCAGTGAGCCATACGAAAATGAAAAGGCTAGGTGATCCACTTGAACCGGACGAATCTCATCATGGAACTTATGTGGTTTTTTAGATAGCACTGAACACGCCCTTAACCAAAAGCTCTTGGTAGTTTTCATCAGTGATTTCAACAATCTGAAAAGACACCATTCCATAGTGAGCTTCCATGAACTGGAAGAAATCGCGTGGAGTCTTAAAGAAGTTATGACCCCAAGGAAAGTAAGCGTTGATGCCATGATTGGGTTCATTGTCGAAGTAGATTGAATCCATGACTATCGGCTCACAGGGTAAGAAGTTTGAGCCAGAGGCCAAGAAGCTTGGAGTTGGTTAACAATCGCATGAGCATCTGACACAGAAAGGAATTTACTTTGAAAGTGCTGAGCTGTGGTGATCACAAAGTGTTTACCTGTTGCAGTAACTCCAAAGCCTGCAAAATAATGAGGGAAACAACCAGAAACTAATAAAACATTTACCATAGTGATCACCTTGAAAATTTGAATTTGACTGAGGTGAAACATCTCAGTCCTGATTTGTGTGTACTATAAGACACAGAAATCAGGACTGACAAGACCGCTTTTTGTGGACTGACGGTATACAATTGAAGGAAATGGAGGGACAACCATGTACCAAAATAAACTGTTAGATGCCTATAAAGAGGCTCAAAACTACGTACAAGATAAGCAGATTGCACACGACTTGGCGTTAAGTCGTCAAAAGATAAGCGCAATTAGAAGCGGAGCTCGCTATCTAACTGAAACAGAAGCACTTTTTATTGCAGAAAGAATCGGTTTGTCAGAAGAAGAAGTCTTAGTGTATTTAGCCGCTGACCGCAGCAAAAACCACAAGGCTCAACAGGCTTGGCAGAACATAGCAAAAAAGTTTAACGGGCTTAATATGTCAGGCGTTTCAATGGCTTGTGGTGGATTAGCGTTATGGATGATGCCCACTCAAGAAGCACTAGCCAACTGCGTATTATGTATATTATGTTAAATATGGTTTGGTAATCATAAGGCAGAGTTCGATATACGATGCCCTGCCTTCGTTTCTATCCAACTGATACTGTGTATTTAACCATAATGGCTATTTACCATAAAATACCTAATAAACATATTTCCTAATCTTCGATTAAGAATACGTTTATTAGATCTCAAGCATTAATCTATCTATAGCTTCTGTTATTTCTTTTGTTCTTACCGGTTTGGTCACGAAATCATTCATACCGACATCTAAACATGAGCATTTATCTTCAACCGATGTGTGTGCCGTTAGCGCGACGATTGGTGTTTGTATGTTTGCTTCTCTCATGTATTTGGTTGTGGTTAAACCGTCCATTACCGGCATCGATACATCCATTAGGATAATGTCTATCGAGTCGTTGTTGTCTTCGACAAATCCTATCGCTTCTTCGCCATTACTTGCGATAAAAACTTCATGACCCTGTCTTGTTAGAATGAGCTTAATCACCATTTGGTTTGTTGGGTTGTCTTCAACAACCAGCACTGAATATCGGCTTCTTAGTTCTCTTGAGCAGACATCATCTTCCAGTTGATTGCAGTTGTTAGTCACTCTGGTGAGCACTGGCAATTGGACTTCGAACTTAGAACCTTTCCCAGGCTCGCTTTCCACTGATATACGTCCACGCATCAATTCGACCAATCTCTTTGTGATCGCCAAACCTAAGCCTGTGCCACCAAACCTTCGTGTGATTGTACTATCTGCTTGCACAAACGGGCTGAACAATGACGATAGCTGTTGCGAACTAATTCCAATGCCGGTGTCTTCGACTGCTATGTAGAATGAGCTCTGCTGGTATTTTATGGATACATGAACGTGCCCATGTTCCGTAAATTTGATGGCATTGCCTATTAAGTTAAACAAGATCTGTGCTAAACGGCTCGGGTCTATATAGTGAAGTTCACCCTCAGGGATATCACTAGAAATCGTGAGCGTTAGACCTTTATCGTCTGCCGCCTTCTTTTGTTCAGATAAAACAAAAGTTACAGTGTCTCTTACGTTGCTCCATTGTGGTGCTAATGAGAAGCACCCGGATTCTATTTTGGAAAAGTCCAATACATCACTGATGATCGCTAGCAAAAGCTCAGACGATGTACTCATATTTAGCAGTATAGACTGTTGTTCTGGCGTTAGTTGAGTCGATTTCAAGGTGTCGATTAGCCCAATGATTGCGTTCAGTGGCGTTCTTAACTCGTGGCTCATCATGGCCAGGAATTCTGACTTGGCTTTGTTGGCTCTTTCAGCGTCTTTCCTTGCAGTGACAAGCTCCGCGGTTCGCTCTCTCACTGTGGCTTCGAGTTTCTCTTTGTTCTCTATGTCGAAAACAGCGCGCTCAATAAGCGGGCGAAAACGGTTTAGAGTTGCTTTAGTTTCGATACTAAAATGTTTGGTATTCGAGTGAATAAAAATAATGACCGATTGCGTTAACCCGCTATCGATACCAGTAATCAACACCGAGTTTATTTGGTCAAGAATAATGGGATGCAAAGAGTTGAATTCACCCAGAGACTTGGGTTCAAAAAGGATAGCGCATTCCCCATTAATGACTCGAGACAGCTTACCACAATCTGTCCAGTGCATCTGTTCAAAGACTTTATTATTTGTCAGTAGCGTCTTGAAATCACCTTCGTTCCCTACTCTTGAGACTACGATAAAGTCGTCAAATTTGATGTACTTTTTTAACACAAACTCAAGGCTAGAAAATATCTCAGATATGTTACTTGCTTTACTGATCGCAGAGATAGTCGATAGGATCACCCTATTCTCTTCAGCCAGTTTTCTCTCACGGGCTTTTAGTTTTTGTAGTTCAATACGTGCTTCTTGCAGCGCTTCTTGACCTTCAGAGCCCATTATTTTTTTAACCTATAAAACGTTGCTGATGACACCATTAAGTTACCGTGTGCGTTCTCTCCACCAGAAAGTCTTCCTTGCTCACCAAAAGTGAATGGGCATATGTAAGGAAGCCCATTAAGTGCTTGATTTATTTGTTCACAAACCTCATCCATGTCTTGTTTAAGGTTTAACATTGGACCGGCACAAAAGATGTTGATAGCACCTAATTTCTCTTCCAGATCCATGTCATTGTAGTAAGACGAATGAATGATGTTGGCGGCGCGGCTAATTAACTGCTGCTTGGAACCTTGCATTAAGTATATGGTGTCGCCTTCGTTGATGTCGGTAAATAACTCGATTCCGTCGCACTCTGTTTCTCGGATAGAGTGTGAAAGCTTGAAATACGGATAGTTGTAAGACGAACCGACTTTTCTTCCCAAAGGATAAACAGACGATTTTTCAAAGATATAGCCGTCGTCGCTGCCTCCTAAGTGGAAATTGGTCCACTCGTTGTAAACCGTAGCAGCTGGCCTATGATCTATCTCCAGTAAGATTCTGTTTCGTACTTTAGTCACGGTACCTGAGTAACGCGTGGGCGTGTGACCTGCACTGAATGATGAATAGATGGATTGAGAGGCGAAAAAAACCGTTAAAGAGATCCCGTTAATAGAAAGCGACTCTTCGGTAAAGATACTCCAGTTACCAGATACCTGATTATCGGCAGCACTGCCACCAATGATAGGAACTTCAGTCCCGAACTTAGTATCGATAGCTGCCATTACTTTCTCCTCGTTACCAGGAGTAGAATGAAGCAAGATTAAATCTGGGATCTCACCTTCTCTATTTGCGTTTCTAAGCGCTGTATCTATAGCGTCGAAGGTGCTTTGCTCGATGGATTGGCTGAAGTGTTTAATACCCGTTCCGTAGGCATTAATACCTGAATCATAGATGATGAGTACACCGATGACTGGACCTGAATGAAAGCCCGTTTCAGTCATTATTCCATGGCAGGTGGTACAGCCGTGTATAGGAGTGTTGGGAAGCGCATCTACGAAATATCTCTGCACAGCGAGCGTGGAGTACTCTTCTGTGCAGTAACAAATGAGGCAAGCGATATTCTCAGGGTTTTCTACCCCTTGAAGCAGTTCATCTACTGCGATTTTATCGTCTAGGGAATAAGAGACTTTTGATAGAAATTTCATAGATTTCTGGAAACTTTATTAATGTCTTCTTTATAACACTTTAATGCACAAGGTTTCACTGGTTTAGTCAACATTTCTATCAAAGAGCGAGGTGTTGCTCAGTTTTCCATTTTATTCTTTGGATAGGTTTACTGTATACGTCATGACCTGTTGTGGAAATGTAACCGTTATTGAGGCGCTCTTATCATCGGTTTGTAAAAGCCAAGATGAAGCCCCTTTCGATTCTAAAACTCCGCTTCCTTCATAGCTAATGATAAATTTGCCAGTTTTAGATGTTTCGATCGAATACCCCTGGCTATCGTCCGAAATCAAAACATTATTATTATCAATACCAAATTCACAAGGTTTTGAAACGATACAGGTTATTGTCTCGTTATTATCGTATGTCACTGTTCTCCAAGTAAATGCAGCTATTAAAATAACCAACATGACGATAATTTGAACAAGCCTGCCTTTTGTTAGCTTTTGTGCCGCCATTATAATCTTTACTCCTTGTTACAAAGTTCAAAGTTTTTAAATAAAAATCCAATTCCAGACCAAGCGTAAGGTTACTACTCTGTCATTGATTTGTTAATTCAAGTATAGTGTCGCGTTGAAAATGCCACTTTTTTTTAAAATCAGCAAGTGGAAATAAGGTCCTGAATAGGCTGAATTTCCTTTTCTAATTTGGGTGGCATTACGACGTGAGTCGTGTTGGAAGTAAAGTGTAGTAAATAAGAAATTGGAAGCATGCAAATGAGCCAAGAAAAGCAGCTTGAACAAAACTACAACTATACGGTCGTCCGTCAATTTACCCTGGTTACAATTTTGTGGGGTATTGTCGGTATGGGCGTTGGTGTTTTGATTGCCGCTCAATTAGTTTGGCCACAGCTAAACTTTGATACGCCGTGGTTGACGTACAGTCGTTTACGTCCCCTGCATACTAATGCGGTTATTTTTGCGTTCGGTACAAGTGCGCTGTTTGCAACATCATATTATGTTGTGCAACGTACCTGTCAGACGCGTCTCTTTGGTGGCCCTCTCGTAGCCTTTACCTTTTGGGGTTGGCAAGCGATTATCCTGTCCGCTGCAATTACTTTACCGTTAGGTTTGACCTCTGGTAAAGAATACGCAGAACTAGAATGGCCAATCGATATTGCTATTACTCTTGTGTGGGTAGCTTATGCGGTCGTGTTCTTCGGAACCATGATTAAACGTAAGACATCACACATTTACGTAGCAAACTGGTTCTTCGGAGCCTTCATCATCACGGTTGCCGTGTTGCACATCGTTAACAGCCTAGCTGTTCCTGTATCTGCGTTTAAGTCGTACTCGATTTACTCAGGTGCAATTGATGCAATGGTGCAATGGTGGTACGGACACAATGCGGTAGGCTTCCTATTGACAGCTGGTTTCCTAGGTATGATGTACTACTTCGTTCCTAAACAAGCTGGTCGCCCTGTTTATTCTTACCGTTTGTCGATCGTTCACTTCTGGGCACTTGTGTCTCTGTATATCTGGGCTGGTCCTCACCACCTACACTACACTGCACTTCCAGACTGGACTCAGTCTCTAGGTATGGTTATGTCTTTGGTTCTGTTTGCTCCTTCTTGGGGTGGCATGATCAACGGTATCATGACTCTGTCTGGTGCGTGGCATAAGCTTCGCTACGACCCTATCCTACGTTTCCTAATCGTTTCTTTATCATTCTACGGCATGTCGACTTTCGAAGGCCCAATGATGGCAATTAAAACGGTTAACGCACTATCTCACTACACGGACTGGACTATCGGTCATGTTCACTCTGGTGCGTTAGGTTGGGTTGCAATGGTTTCTATCGGTTCGGTTTACCACTTAGTTCCTAAACTATTTGGTCAAGAGCGTATGTACTCTGTATCTCTAATCAATGTTCACTTCTGGTTAGCAACGATTGGTACGGTTTTCTACATTGTTGCAATGTGGATCTCTGGTGTGATGCAAGGTCTGATGTGGCGTGCAGTTAACTCTGACGGTACATTAACTTACAGCTTCGTTGAATCTGTAGAAGCGTCTTACCCGTTCTACTTTGTACGTTTCCTAGGTGGTTTCATCTTCCTATCTGGTATGTTCTTAATGGCATACAACACGTACAAAACTGTTTCTGCACCTAAAGATAGCCTTAAAGCTATCCCTCAACCGGCTTAAGGAGATTTAGAATGAGCTCAAATTCAAATAATCGCCATGAGTTGGTAGAGAAGAACGTTGGCTTACTAGCGATCTTGATCGTTATTGCTATCAGTTTTGGTGCTTTAGTAGAGATTACCCCTCTTATCTTCCAAAAGCAGACAACTGAACCTGTAGAAAACCTACGTGTTTACTCTGCTTTGGAAATGGAAGGTCGTGATATCTACATTCGTGAAGGTTGTAACGTATGTCACAGCCAAATGATTCGTCCTTTCCGCTCTGAGACTGAACGTTACGGCCACTACTCTGTAGCTGGCGAAAGCGTTTGGGAACACCCTTTCCTATGGGGCTCTAAGCGTACTGGTCCTGATCTAGCGCGTGTTGGTGATCGTTACTCTGATGAGTGGCATCGTGTTCACCTTATCGACCCTCGTGAACTTGTTCCTGAATCAAACATGCCTGGTTTCCCATGGCTTGCTGAGAATGTACTTGATGGCAAATTGACTCAACAGAAGCTTGAACTCTTCCGTAATCAATTTGGTGTTCCTTACACAGACGAACAAATTGCTAACGCTAAACAAGATGTTGAAGGAAAAACAGAGATGGATGCAATCATCGCTTACCTTCAATCGCTTGGCCACGCAATGAAATAAGGAATAATTATGGACATTATTACATTTCAAAGTGTTTGGACTGTGACTGTTTTTGCTTGCTTCATCGGCATCGTTTGGTGGGCATATGGCAAGAACCGTAAATCACGTTTCGACGAAGATGCGAACCTAGTGTTTGCTGACGACGAGCCAGCAACAAGTTCTAAAAATGAAGGAGTGACAAAGTAATGAGTACATTCTGGAGTATCTGGGTTAGTGCGATTACGATTGGTACCCTAATTGGTTGTGCTGTCTTACTTCGTTGGTGTTTTAAAGACAAAACAGGCGTAGAAGAAGGTCAAGATATGGGCCATGAATACGATGGTATTCGTGAGCTTAACAACCCACTACCAAAATGGTGGACATACCTTTTCATCAGTACGATTGTTTTTGCAGCGGTTTACCTTGCTCTATACCCTGGCCTAGGTAACTTTAAAGGCCTTTTAGGTTGGACAAGTTCAGACCAAACGGTACGTAGCGTTGAAGAGTCTCGCTCTGCAATTGCTGCTGCGCAAGCAAACAAACAGTTAGATGCGTACGCGAAAGAGCTTGATGATGCAGACACCTACTTCGGTGAAGCATTCAGAAAGCTGGCTCACGACGAAAACGGTTTACGTTCAATCCCTGACATTGCATCAGACGCTGACGCAATCAAAGTGGGTCAACGTTTATTCTTGCAAAACTGTTCTCAGTGTCATGGCTCTGATGCACGTGGTCAGAAAGGTTTCCCTAACCTAACTGATGACGCATGGCTATATGGCGGTGAACCTGAGGCTATCGTTACAACAATTATGCACGGTCGTGTTGGCCAAATGCCAGGTTGGAAAGACGCGCTTGGCGAAGAAGGTGTAAAAGAAGTAGTTAGCTACACTCTTAGCCTTTCTGGTCGTAGCGTAAACGCACGTGAAGCAGAAGCTGGTAAAGCTCGCTTTGTTGTGTGTGCAGCGTGTCACGGTACTGATGGTAAGGGTAACCCTGCTGTTGGCGCACCTGACTTAACTGACCGCGATTGGTTGTTTGGCGATTCTCGTGCAGACGTAACTGAAACAGTTATGTACGGACGTTCTGGCGTAATGCCTGCTTGGAAAGACATTCTAGGCGAAGACAAAGTACAACTGGTTTCATCTTACGTGTGGAGCTTAAGCAACTCAGATAATAAGTAACATTTCAATAACAGCCTCTTTCTAAGAGGCTGTCTTTCCTTTATTTTATAACCTCTTCTTTTTATTCTTTTTTGAGATCTTTTTTATGGTAAAGCCTTGGTATAAACAGTTTTGGCCGTGGTTCTTAATCGCGTTGCCAGCGACAGTAGTTATTTGGACCATTATGACGGTTATTGTGTTTACACAGAACTCTGTAGACCTAGTGACTGAGGATTACTATAAAAAAGGAAAAGGCATTAATGTCGACATTTCAAAAGTAAATATCGCCAAAGAGCTGGGTCTATCAGCTTCGCTTAATGAGAAAGGTAACTCAGTTATCATCACGTTAGATAAAGGCAAACTTGATCACTTCCCTGCTATCAGCGCAATGTTTGTTCACAGAACACTACCAGATCGCGATTTCACTCAGCTACTAACCGCTGATGCGAGAGGCAACTACACAATGACTCTGGATCATCACTTAGAAGGTCCGTGGTTCATTGAGTTGACGCCGCATGACGAACAATGGTTAGTTCAAGGTCGCATGAACTTCCCGATTGAAACTCCTACTCAACTAACGAACTAAAGCTTATGTGTGAATCCTGTTATCACTGCGGTGAAGATGTACCAGCGGAAACGGATTTTGAAGTCGAGATCTTAGGATCGCCTCGTAAGATGTGTTGTCCGGGCTGCGAGACTGTAGCTCAGACAATCGTTGATAGCGGTTTGGTTTCTTACTACCAATACCGTACCGCTCCCGCTGAGAAAGCGGATCTAGTGCCAGAGCAACTTCTGGCACTCAGTCATTATGATAATGAAGACGTTCAATTGGAGTTTGTAAGGAACTCTGAGAATGTTTCTGAAGTGACATTGTCACTAGAGGGTGTTTCATGTGCAGCATGTGCATGGCTAATCGAGAAACAAGTCTCTTCAAAACAAGGTGTTGGTAGCATCCGGGTGAACACCACCACCAACCGCGCCCTACTCAGCTGGGACAACACGCAAGTTAAATTGAGTGAGTTGTTATCGGCGATCCATACCTTAGGTTACAAAGCTGCGCCTTTCGAGGCTGACCAACAAGAAGCAGCCTATCACCGCTCAATGAAGAACTACCTCTATCGCCTTGGCGTTGCTGGTTTAGCAACCATGCAGGTGATGATGCTGGCGGTCGCACTATACCTTGAAGTATTTGGCAATCTTGAGCCTGAGTTTAAAAACTACTTCCGCTGGGTAAGCTTGATCTTTGCAACGCCGGTATTGCTTTATTCTGCTCTGCCGTTCTACATCAATGCATGGCGCAGTATTAAGGGGCGAACGCTGGGTATGGATGTGCCTGTGTCGATTGCTCTGCTGTTTGCTTACGTTGCGAGCTTGGTGGCAACCGTGACAGAGAAAGGAGAAGTTTTCTTCGAATCTATTTCGATGTTTACCTTCTTCCTGCTGCTTGGTCGTTTCTTAGAGATGAGAGCGCGTCGTAAAGCGGCGGCAGCGAGTGGTAATCTGCTCAAGCTCGTTCCTGCAATGGCGACAACGTTAGATGGCGACCAAGTTCCAGTGAAAACCCTTAAAGTAGGCGATCAGATTCGCGTACTACCGGGTGAGCATATTCCTGCGGACGGTAAAGTACTTTCTGGTCGAGTTCACATTGATGAATCCATGCTGACTGGCGAATCTATCCATGTCGTGAAAAACGAAGGCGATACTGTCTTCGCTGGTACGTTGAATGGTGACGAGTCGTTTGAACTGGAAGTGATGACATCAAAAGCGGACTCGGTCATCTCTAATATCGTTCGTCTTCAAGATGAAGCACAGTTGTCTAAGCCTCGTATCGCGGAGATTGCAGATATTGTAGCTCGTTACTTTGTAGCGGTTATTTTGATTATCTCTTTCGGTACTTGGTTCTACTGGCACCAAACTCGTCCAGAAGATGCATTCTGGATCATGTTGTCTGTACTGGTAGCGACTTGTCCATGTGCTCTTTCACTGGCTACACCGACTGCAATTACTTGTTCAACATCCCGTATGGGCAACTTTGGTATTTTACTGCGTAAAGGCCACGTATTCGAAACCTTGTGTAAAGTGAATCACTTGATCATCGATAAGACGGGTACATTGACTGAGGGTGATATTCGTATCAGCCGTGTGGAAACTTTCTCTGAGCTTGATAAAGAGACGTGTTTAAAAGTGGCTGCGAGCCTAGAACAGCATGCTAACCACCCTATAGCGAAAGCATTCAAGACTCACGTGTCCGATGATGTTGAAGTCAGTTCCGTAAACAACGTGATTGGTTCGGGTATTACCGGTGAGTGGAACGGTCAAGAAGTGGCGATAGGTAGTAGTGAGTTTATTCTTGGTGAAGCTCAACCGACGCAAAGCAACGGCATCTACTTGTCGATGGCGGGACGTCATATCGCAACCTTCACTTATGAAGACCCGATTCGTAAAGAAAGCATCGAGTTCATCCAAAAATTCAAAGAAGCGGGTATTAAAACCACCCTGTTGACTGGCGACTCCTTGATTAACGCGGAGCCTGTGGCTGAAGAAATTGGGATTACCGATATTGTCGCGAACGCGAAACCAGAGGATAAGCTTGCTTACCTTAATTCTCGTGACGAAAAGGACATTACCATGATGGTCGGCGACGGTATTAACGATGCGCCTATTCTTGCAGGGGCTCACCTTTCTGTTGCGATGGGCGGTGGTACAGATGTAGCTAAAGCATCGGCTGATATGGTTTTGTTGGGCGACAAGCTTGATAGATTACTTAAGTCGCGTACATTGGCGCTAAAAACGCGTAAGATAATCCGCGAAAACCTAGCATGGTCATTGGGTTACAACCTACTCATCCTTCCATTGGCCGTAGCGGGTTTGGTTGCTCCATACATTGCCGTTGTTGGCATGTCTGCAAGCTCTATTATTGTTGTGTCTAATTCGTTAAGGCTTTTAAAAGAGCAAGGTAAATAATGGAAAGTTTATACATCCTGATTCCCATTGCGATTGTACTGGTGTGTATCGCTGTTGGTATTTTTCTATGGGCCGTTAAGAGCGAACAGTTTGAAGACCTGGAGCGTCAAGGTCACAATATTTTGTTTGATGAAGACGAAAAGGCCCACAATCACTCTGACAGCAAGCCTGTTAAGAATGATAAAGCCAATACAGAAAGCCAAACTAACTTAGATAAAAAGACCGATGACGCCTGATTGGATCGGAGCCTTTGTTGTCGGACTGATCGGCGCGGGCCACTGCATGGGAATGTGTGGTGGCATTGCGTCGCTCCTTTCAATAGGCAATACCAAACCTTCCCCGGTTATTCCCCTACTTTACAACCTTGGTCGCCTCCTCAGTTATGCTGTGATTGGTGGCGTGATTGGCGGTGCTATATCTTCAATTGGCCAGCTTAGCGATTTCAACGCGCTACTTAATTGGCTGCGTTTGTTCGCTGCCATCTTTATGATCATTCTGGGTCTATATATCGGTAAGTGGTGGTTCGGCTTATTATTCTTTGAAAAAGTAGGTCAGAGGCTATGGCGTTATATTTCTCCAATTGGTAAATCCTTCCTTCCACTCAAGCATCCAAGCCACGCTCTACCGTTTGGTTTCATTTGGGGTTGGTTACCGTGTGGTCTGGTCTACTCTATGCTGACCTGGGCGGCTGTGTCAGGCAGTTGGTATAATGGAGCGGGAATTATGCTCGCATTTGGCTTAGGAACGCTTCCTGCGATGCTGACGGTTGGTATGGGCGCTAGCTTCCTCAAGAAATTGCAACAAGCTGACTTATTTCGTCAACTCGGTGCGATTTTAATCCTGATTTACGGTTTATACACCGGATATATGGCACTGCAGCTCATTATTTATACCGTATAGCCATTCTTTAAATCCGGTTTTTTTACTACCCAACTGGATAAAGGAATGCTAAAATATTGACGTATATCAAATAGTGAAAGATTGTTATGATTTCTGAAAAGCCTGTAACGAAACGTGTCCAATCTGGTGGCTGTGCGATCCATTGCCAGGATTGTAGTATTAGCCAACTTTGTATTCCGTTCACTTTGAATGAATCTGAACTTGATCAACTTGATCAGATCATTGAGAGAAAAAAGCCTATTCAAAAAGGCCAAGAGTTATTTAAAGCCGGTGACGAGCTTAAATCTCTCTACGCTATTCGCTCTGGAACGATCAAGAGCTACACGATTACCGAGCAAGGTGACGAGCAGATTACTGCATTCCACCTAGCGGGCGATCTTGTTGGCTTTGATGCGATTACTGGTGACCTACACCCTAGTTTCGCACAAGCACTAGAAACTTCTATGGTATGTGAAATCCCATACGAGATTCTTGATGACCTATCAGGAAAAATGCCGAAGTTGCGTCAGCAAATTATGCGCCTGATGAGTAACGAGATTAAAGGCGACCAAGAAATGATTCTGCTTCTTTCTAAAAAGAACGCGGAAGAGCGTCTTGCTGCATTCCTTTACAATCTTTCAACTCGCTTCTCTCAACGTGGTTTCAGCCCACGTGAGTTCCGCTTAACGATGACTCGTGGCGATATTGGTAACTACCTAGGTTTAACAGTTGAAACTATTAGCCGTCTTTTAGGTCGTTTCCAGAAAGCAGACATCCTAAGCGTTAAAGGCAAATATATCACTATCGAAGATCACGATGCGCTGATGGAACTTGCTGGCGTTTCAAAAGAATAGTCTAGATATCAATGATGTAGTTCAATAATGAGCTACATCATGTTTCTCCCTTAAAACCTCTTTTATTTCTCTTAATCTCTCCATAACTACGCTACATTATTTATATGTTCGGTCTGAAAAGTAGGCTTAGTTATGAGTATCTATAACAAAATTTTAGTTGTCGCAGACATTAATCACGATGAGCAACCTGCTCTAGTTCGTGCTATCCAACTTGCTAAGAAAAGCACCTCAACAAGCCATATCACTTTCTTTTTGTCTATCTACGACTTCTCGTATGAAATGACATCTATGCTCTCTGTCGATGAACGAGACGCAATGCGCAAGGGCGTGATTCATCAGCGTGAAATCTGGATGAACAAAGTCGCACAGCCTTATCTAGATGATTCTATCGAATTTAATGTGCAGGTGGTTTGGCATAACCGCCCGTATGAAGCGATCATTGCAGAGGTATACAGCGGTGGTCACGATATCTTGATTAAGGGCACGCGCAAGCACGACACCTTGGAGTCAGTTATCTTCACGCCGACTGATTGGCACCTATTGAGAAAATGCCCTAGCCCTGTACTGCTCGTTAAAAACGATTTCTGGCCAGAGCACGCGAAAATTTATGCGTCCGTTCACGTAGGCTCAGAGACAGAAGCGCATTTAGAACTTAACGATACTATGGTTGATCGACTCCTCGAGATAACTGGTCGTTTGGATGCGGAACCTTTCTTAGTTAACGCTTACCCAGTCACTCCGGCGAATATCACTATCGAACTGCCTGAGTTCGATCCTACGTCTTACACCGATGCGGTTCGTGGTCATCACTTGACGGCGATGAAGGCACTGCGTCAGAAGCACGGTATGTGTGAAGAGCAGACCGTTGTTGAACAAGGCTTACCAGAAGATGTGATTCCACGTGTCGCGTCTGAAAACAACGCTGCAATGGTAATCTTGGGTACAACCGGTCGTACCGGCTTATCTGCGGTGTTCATCGGTAATACTGCGGAGCATGTTATCGATAAAATTAACTGTGATGTTTTGGCGCTTAAGCCATCTGGTTACGTTAGCCCACTCGACCCTAACCTTTCGAAAGGTTAATGCGTTTAAGCAGACGAACTTAACGGCGAGTTCAACTTATAAAAAAACGCCTCAAGCATTGCTTGAGGCGTTTTTATTTGTCTGTTGTAGGCGCATCTATTGCGCCACAACGAATATTCTTATTATACGTTTGTTACGTCGATGAACATTGACTCATCGATGTTAGAAGATGAAATTTCAGCTTCTTGGAATTCGTACTCTTCACGCTCGCCACTACGGTCTAGTGGAAGGTTTACAAAGTCAAACAGTTCGCGGTCAGCCAGTTGGCTTGGGCTAACGTTTTGAATTGATTTAAAGATCTTTTCAACACGGCCTGGTGTTTTCTTGTCCCAATCAATCAGCATTGCTTTAATGCTCTGACGTTGTAGGTTTTCTTGCGAACCACATAGGTTACAAGGAATGATTGGGAACTCTTTGTGTTCAGCGTATTTGATTAGGTCTGTTTCACGACAGTAAGTCAGTGGACGAATAACAACGTTACGACCATCATCAGAACGTAGCTTAGGTGGCATAGCCTTTAGGCGAGCGCCGTGGAACATGTTAAGGAACATAGTTTCCACGATGTCATCCATGTGGTGACCAAGAGCGATCTTAGTCGCGCCAATCTTCTCAGCGAACGAGTACAAAGTACCGCGACGCAGACGAGAACATAGACCACATGTTGTCTTACCTTCTGGAATCTTCTCTTTAACTACTGAGTACGTATCTTTATCTACGATGTAGTAAGGAATGTTCAGCGTTTCAAAGTATTCAGGAAGAATGTGCTCAGGGAACCCAGGTTGTTTTTGATCTAGGTTTACCGCAACAACATCAAATTTGATTGGTGCTGCTTCACGTAAACGTAGCAAAATATCTAGCATCGCAAATGAATCTTTACCGCCACTGATACATGCCATTACCACATCATTCTCTTCGATCATGTTGTAGTCGATGATGGCATTTCCAACATTTCTTCTCAGACGTTTCTGAAGTTTGTTGAATTCTAGTACTTCTTTTCTATTATCGTTTTGGTTCATTGCGACTCTCACACCGTCGTATTACCGACTGTAGATTGCTAGTGGGACTGTTTTAGGGCGTGGATTATACGGATTTTTATTTCATGTTGAAATAGTAACGGCAGGATAAACAAGGTGACTGGTTGAAAGATGCCACTTTATCTAGTGATAACCGCTCATCTTTCATAAAACATGAGCTTCAAAAGCGCAAACCATACTGGTTGTAGGAAAAGAAAAGCAGCCTTATTTGGTTTGAGTTGGCTGCTTTACGATGTTTTGCTTAGATTAACGCCGTGTGGTCAGTAGCCTAACCCAAGGTTATTGAGCCGGAATGTAAGGTAACACACGAGTTGTCGCTTCTGGTAACGTGATGCTGTCACTTCCATTGAGTTCTTCTAGTGTGAACTTAGCGCGCCCTTGGGTAATTGGGAGCTGCTTGCCGTTAGAAAGCGTGATGTTACCTTCAAGTTTGTTTGCGAACTCAAGTGTTAACCCTTGGATTTCCGGTGTGAACCAGCTTGAGAACATGCCGCTTACGTCTTCTAACATTGCTTGCATCTGTGGTAACAGGTTTTCCAGCTGTGCCACCTCAACCGTACCAGCTAAAGGTGCTTTAGTCATAACAACCAAAGAGTATGCGCACTCTTGTTCTTTTGTTTGCACAAAAATAAGCGGGTTTGCTGAACGAAGGTTTTGGTCTACTGGTAGCAGAAGCTCGTTAGCTGGAGAGACTTTCAGCTCTTCATAGTGTTCTTCTTTTTCCATCCAAGCTTTGCTGATATGACAGGTTGTTTGGGCTTGCTGATCGACAAAGAAGACCGCAACTTTAACGTCCTCATGCCCTTCTTTGGTGTTGTTTTTAAGCTGTGTGTAAAGCTTAGAATAGGTAAACATGTATTCTTGCGCTGCAGCAGGTAAAGAGATCCCTAGGCTTAGAGAAGCTAATAAAGCGAGTGCTGTCTTTTTCATTGTTATAGTCTTGTCGAAGTTGAGCGTTTATAAATAGAAAGAGCAGCCAATGAGCTGCTCTTTATGTGATGTTATTTGGTCAAACTTACCGTTTAAGCTCGCCAAATGACTATCAAATCGAGTTACTTTTTCCAGTATACCTCGTTGTGACGGATCATAGCTTGTAAATCAGTCACATAGTCTGAACCTCGCTCAGAATATTTTAGCAAGCCGTTGGTGAGCTCTGTTGCGGTTTCGGTTGTTAACAGATCGTCGCCCTGTGCCGCTAGTTTTGCGCGAATTGCTCTTAGGTCTGCATAAGCACGGTTTCGGTTTAGGTTCATGAAGTAACGGTGCACAGACTCTTGGCTTGAAGAGAATGTTGCCACTTCATGTGAGCTACCTTCGTTACGTTGTAGCGGAATTAGGCCACAACCTTTGGTGTAACACCAATGACCAAAATAGTTATTCGCTTTAGTGGCGAAACGAGATGTGCCCCAAGCCGATTCATTGGCTGCCTGAGTTAACACAAGCGCTTCAGGTAGCACGTTTACACGATTCAACATTTCTTTCTGCCAAGCGTCATCTATGCCCGTTGAAGGTACAGGTAGGCTATACAGTTTCCCTAGTCTCTTTGAGTATGACGCATCTTCAGAGTCAACATTGTTCATCCCCGCTTCTGAAAGCTTGGTTAGAAACGCACGCTCTTTCGTGATTCGCTTGTTTTCGATGTTGATACTTGGGCGAAGGTATGAAAAGAAGGTGTCTTTCTTTTCATTTACATCTTCAATCGCTGCGAAATCTGGCTTATTAGAAGAGACGGTCAAATCACCAAAGTTTTGCTCTGAGTCTGGAGCCTTTTGCCCTGCTCGCCTGCGCTCTTCTTCTTGTTGGTAAAGCATTGGGCCAACTAACGAGATCGAGCCAACTAGGGCTAATGCTGTCACTTTTAGCGCAAGTGATTTACTTGCGCTTGATTTAGAGTTGTTATGCATCGAATACCTGTGGATCTTTGTTGTTGCTACCGTTGTGGTCGTCGTCGCTCTTTGGTCTGTCTGACGCAATCAGTTTGAGTTTAATGCCAAACATCTCGCGGTAAAGAATCCCTTTCACGTGGAAGAAGAAAGGTAAAACGAAGATAAGGCCAATGCCGTACATCATTGCCGCGACGATGAACATCAGCATTACTAATAGGTAGATAGAAGCAACGGTGAAGATTTTCTTGTTTACAGCACGCAGAGAAAGTAGCAGCGATTGCATTGGTGGTACTTTCTTATCGCAAATCAACAGGATTGAGTGGCTGAACGCAAGCGAGAAGTAAATCGACAGAAACGGCAGAATCATACCTGCAATACCTTGAAGCATCAGGCTGAACAGAGTCACAAGAATTACTGGAATCGTAAATTGTAAGCCTTTGCCAATGTGACGTACTTTGGTCTGTAGCCCAGCTGCGTGGCTCATCGCCATCAAACAGATACCTGCATAGATAGGCGCGCTGATAACTTCATAGCTGAAGTTGGCAATAAAAATGGACTCAACGATTTGTGGCGTAAACGCCTCAGGGTCGATAACCGCGTCTAAGATAACCGCAGGGTCACCCAGTTGCAGTTTTAATGCGATATAAAAGATAGCCAGTTGCACGAACATCAGAGCAACAATCGCAGGGGAAAACGAAAGAAAGTGACTTACCGTATGTTTCCATGCCTCTTGGAATACAGCCGTTGCTTTGAGCTCATAATCGCCAGAAAGTGCACGGTCGATACTACCGCCCAAATTAAAATCTTTTTCGATGTCGTTGTTCATAGTGATACCTAGGTGCGCCAATTAAACTGAGCCACCTAACTTATTGATAAAAAATTACCTTCATTATACTCATATGTCGGATACAAACTAAAATATGAATCTGTAACAAGGCTTGCTTTTACGTCTTAATGGTTAATAATTAGACACTTGTTGGGGCGTAAACCCAGTAAATAACAGTATGGTAAAGGATGTTTACTTTTACCTGCGAAATTTTTTATCTTCGAATGGTAAAAAATGCTTTGATTTCACGTTTTTGGTGATTATGATGCGCGCCTCAAAGGTGTATAGCAACAGGTTCTCAAACAGAACCAAGGTGGAGAAAAACAGACGTTGAACGCTAAAAAATCAGTAGGAAAACCAGTAGTACAGCTAACTGGTATTAGTAAAAGCTTCGATGGTAAGGAAGTCATCGGCAATCTTGATCTAAACGTAAATCATGGTGAGTTTCTCACGATTTTAGGCCCGTCAGGTTGTGGTAAAACAACGGTACTAAGAATGATTGCGGGTTTTGAAACGGCAGATAGTGGTCAAATACTGCTAGCTGAACAGAACGTAACCCACGTCCCTGCTGAACAAAGGCATGTTAACACTGTATTCCAAAGCTATGCGCTATTCCCACATATGACCGTTTTCGAAAATGTGGCATTTGGCTTACGCATGCAGAAAGTTCCAAACAGCGAGATTGAACCTCGTGTATTGGAAGCTTTAAAAATGGTGCGCCTAGAACAGATGGCACAAAGAAAACCACACCAGCTTTCTGGTGGTCAACAGCAACGTATCGCAATCGCTCGTGCTGTCGTTAATAAGCCTAAAGTTCTTTTGTTGGATGAATCTCTGTCTGCTCTGGATTACAAACTTCGTAAGCAGATGCAAATCGAGCTGAAACAACTTCAGCGCCAGCTTGGTATCACGTTCATTTTTGTAACGCACGACCAAGAAGAAGCGCTGTCTATGTCTGATCGTATTATTGTGATGCGTGATGGCGTGATTGAGCAAGACGGAACACCAAGAGAGATTTACGAAGAGCCTAAGAACCTTTTTGTCGCTCGCTTTATTGGTGAAATTAACGTATTCGATGCGACAGCGACATCTCGTTTAGATGAGAAACGCATTGTTGCGACAATTGAAGGTGAAGAGTCGGTTATCTACCACGATAAAGACATCACCTCTGGTCAAAAACTGCAGGTATTGCTTCGTCCTGAGGATCTTCGTATTGAAGAGATTAAAGAGTCTGAGCAACGCGGTATTGTTGGCCACATTGTCGAGCGTACCTACAAAGGCATGACTTTGGATTCAGTTGTAGAGCTAGAATCTGGCATGCGCGTAATGGTAAGCGAATTCTTCAACGAAGATGACCCTGATGTTGATCACTCACTGGGCCAAAAAGTTGCAGTAACTTGGGTTGAGAGCTGGGAAGTGGTATTAGAAGATGAGCAAGAAGTTTAATTTACAAAACGCGATTGTTGCTTTAATCACAGGTTGGTTGGTGCTGTTCGTGATGATTCCAAACATCATGATCATCGGTACCAGCTTCTTAACTCGTGACGAAGCAAACTTGATCGAGATGACCTTCACTCTCGATAACTACATCCGTTTGGCCGACCCGCTGTATTTTAAAGTGCTGATGCACTCTTTCTATATGGCGATTATCGCGACGCTATTGTGTTTAATTATTGGCTACCCGTTTGCCTACATCGTGGCAAAAATGCCGGTGAAATGGCGCCCTTTCATGCTGTTCTTGGTGATTGTGCCATTCTGGACGAACTCTTTGATTCGTACCTACGGCTTGAAGATTGTACTGGGTACTCAAGGTGTCTTGAACAAAAGCTTACTAGCGCTAGATATCATCGATAAGCCACTGCGTATTATGTACACAGAAACGGCGGTGATGATCGGTTTGGTGTATATCCTACTGCCATTCATGATTCTGCCGTTGTATTCAGCGATTGAAAAACTGGATGACACGTACCTAGAAGCAGCAAAAGACTTAGGCGCAAACAAGCTTCAAACCTTGTTGAAAGTTGTACTACCGCTAACGATGCCTGGCATTATCGGTGGTTGTTTATTAGTACTTCTTCCTGCGTTAGGCATGTTCTATATCTCTGACTTGCTAGGCGGCGCTAAGAACTTGCTGATTGGTAACGTGATTAAGAGCCAAGTACTCAACGCACGAGATTGGCCGTTTGGCGCGGCTACGAGTATTGCGCTGACGGTTGCGATGGCAATTATGCTTTATGCCTACTACCGAGCAGGCAAGCTATTGAACAAGAAGGTGGAGCTAGACTAATGGGTCGCACAGTTAAGTTCAGCTTTATGGCGTTGGTATACGCTTTTCTATACCTACCTATTATCGTATTGATTGCGAACTCATTTAACGCCAACAAGTTTGGTATGAAATGGGGTGGCTTCACCACCAAGTGGTATGACGCACTTATTAACAACGACAGCCTAATGCAGGCTGCGTGGCACTCGATTAACGTAGCGGTGTTCTCAGCAACAGCCGCTACGATTGTCGGCAGCCTTACAGCCGTAGCCCTATTCCGCTACCAATTCAAAGGTAAAGGTGTAGTCAATGGCATGTTGTTCATCGTGATGATGTCACCAGACATCGTAATGGCAATCTCGTTACTGGCTCTGTTCTTAGTAATGGGTGTGCAACTAGGCTTCTTTACCCTGCTTGCTGCGCATATTACCTTCTGTTTGCCGTTTGTTGTTGTAACGGTTTACAGTCGCTTGAATGGCTTCGATGTGAAAATGCTCGAAGCAGCAAAAGACTTAGGTGCAAGTGAATGGACGATTCTAAAACAGATCATCCTGCCTCTTGCTAAGCCTGCGGTTGCTGCGGGTTGGTTATTGAGCTTCACACTGTCTCTGGACGATGTGATTATCAGTTCTTTCGTAACCGGTCCAACGTATGAAATCTTGCCACTGAAGATTTACTCTATGGTTAAAGTGGGTATCTCTCCAGAGGTCAACGCCCTAGCAACAGTGATGTTAGTGGTGTCGCTAGTACTGGTGATTATTTCTCAGTTATTAGCGAGAGAGAAAATTAAGTAAGTCTCCTACTCTATACAGAGACTAACTTGATAAGAAGTTAACAAACTTCATGTTCTACAAAGTGTTAATCATAAACAGAATGGTAAATTGCCATTCTGTTTTTCTATCTACTGCCTTCGGGCAACGTTTAGTTTGGAGCTAACGTCAATGAAAAAATGGGCTACTCTATTAGCTGGTAGTGCATGTGCGCTTTCAATGTTATCTGCACCGTCTTTTGCAAAAGATAACAAAGAATTGGTATTCATGAACTGGGGACCTTACATCAACAGTGAGATTCTAGAACAGTTCACTGATGAAACTGGCATCAAGGTTATCTACTCTACTTACGAGTCGAACGAAACCTTGTATGCAAAGCTAAAAACACACAACAAAGGCTACGACCTGGTTGTGCCGTCGACTTACTTCGTATCTAAGATGCGTGACGAAGGTATGCTTCAAAAGATCGACAAAACCAAGCTGAACAACTTTAAGAATCTAGATACAAACTACCTAGATAAGCCTTACGACCCAAATAACGACTACTCTATTCCACACGTAGTTGCTATTACTGGTTTGGCTGTTAACACAGACATGTACGATCCAGAAGATTTTCAAAGCTGGGCTGACTTATGGAAGCCTGAGCTTGAAGGTCAGCTGATGATGATGGACGATACTCGCGAAGTGTTCCACATTGCACTACGCAAGTTAGGTTACTCAGGTAACACAACCAACGAGAAAGAGATCGACGAAGCATACGCTGAGCTACAAAAGCTAATGCCAAATGTTCTTGTGTTCAACTCAGACAACCCTGGTGCACCATACATGTCTGGTGAAGTTGGCCTTGGTATGCTTTGGAACGGCTCTGCAGCAGCGGCTCAAAACGAAGGTCTACCAATTAAACTGGTATTCCCTAAAGAAGGCGGTATCGGTTGGGTTGACAACTTCGCAATCAGCTCTGGTGCAACAAACGTAGAAGCGGCTCACAAGATGATAGACTTCCTACTTCGCCCTGAAATCGCTGAGCAAATCTCTCGTGATACTGGTTACCTAACAGCAGTGAAAGCGTCTAACGAGAAGTTCAAAGACAGCCCGGCTCTGTTCCCGTCTCAAGAAGACCTTGATCGTGTTGAATGGCAAGCTGCAGTTGGCGATAAGACCGTGAAGTACGAAGATTACTTCATGAAGCTTAAAGCGGGTCAATAACTGGCTTACTTGACGAGTCTTACTCGACAGTCAATTGGTTAAAAACAACAATATCAATGAATAGGCAGCTTAGGCTGCCTATTTTATTATATCGCTGCTATAATATATCGCGATTTTTAGGAATCCTTTTACTTTGGGCTCACTACCCAACTTCAAATCAAACAAATGAACGGAACAGTAATGAAAAAAACACTGTATACCGGCGCATTGTGTGCTGCTACTTTACTTTCTACACCCTCTTTCGCAGCTGACCAAGAACTGTATTTTTACAACTGGTCTGAATATATTCCAAATGAAGTATTAGAAGACTTCACAAAAGAGACGGGCATTAAGGTTTATTACTCTACTTACGAGTCGAACGAAAGCATGTACGCTAAGTTAAAAACTCAAGGTACGGGTTATGACTTGGTGGTTCCTTCTACTTACTTCGTTTCTAAGATGCGTAAAGAAGGTATGCTTCAAGAGCTTGATAAAACCAAGCTAAGCCACTTTGCTGATTTGGATCCAAACTACTTAGATAAGCCATTTGACCCAAGCAACAACTACTCTATCCCATACATTTGGGGTGCAACGGGCATTGGTATCAACTCAGACATGCTAGACAAATCTTCGGTGAAAAACTGGGGCGACCTGTGGGATACACAGTGGGAAGGTCAGCTGATGATGATGGACGACTCTCGTGAGGTTTTCCATATTGCACTATCTAAACTGGGTTACTCTCCAAATACAACTAACCCTGAAGAGATCAAAGAAGCCTACGAAGAACTTCGTAAGCTAATGCCAAACGTATTGGTATTTAACTCAGATTTCCCAGCGAACCCTTATCTTGCTGGTGAAGTGTCTCTTGGTATGCTTTGGAATGGCTCTGCTTACATGGCACGCCAAGAAGGCGCAACGATTGATATCATCTGGCCAGAGAAAGGCGCTATCTTCTGGATGGACAGCCTAGCGATTCCTTCAGGTGCAAAGAACATCGAAGCGGCTCATAAAATGATCGACTTCCTTCTTCGCCCAGAGAACGCAGCTAAGATTGCTCTAGAGATCGGTTACCCGACTCCAGTGAAGACTGCTTACCCTCTTCTTCCAAAAGAGTTTGCTGAAGACAAGAACGTTTTCCCACCACAATCAGTGATGGATAACGGCGTATGGCAAGATGAAGTTGGTGAAGCGAGCGTTATTTATGACGAGTACTTCCAAAAACTAAAAGTAAACAACTAAGTTTGTTACTGATTGGTTACTAAAGCGGCGTAAGCCGCTTTATTTTTACCTAAACTTTATATAGGGTTGACTTAAACCGTATAAAGTTCGATTTAGTATGCCTGCAAACCCTATTTTATTGATTGTGACTCTGATGCTCGTGGCGTCATTCTTGATGCTCGGTCTGAGCTCATTCATTCACATAGATTCTAATTACGACCTGTTCTTCGAAACGAATACGCTCGTGATTACCATGTACATCTATTACGTCGCTCGTCACGCTATTCGTCCCCATAAGATCCTCCGCTACGGCGCACTGCTGCTTATTTTCAACCTATTCTATGATGTGACCACTGAGCTCAAATACCTCGATGAGTGGGCAGATAAAAATGAATTGCTCGATACCTTTCTCGAAGATGGTTTGTTGCAGATAGCTTTCCTACTTCTTGCCTATGGCATTACTGAACTTACCACTCAATTGAAAGATCAAAGTAAGCAAGATGAGCTAACGGGCTTATACAATCGTAAAAAGTTTGATGCGATCAAGCTGAAGGAGTTCGAGCTCATCTATTTCGATTTAGATGGATTAAAAAAGGTCAACGACCGCAAGGGCCACAAAGTTGGTGACCTGATGATCGTACGCTTTTCTCAAGCATTAAGTCAGTCGGTATTGGAAGATGAAATGGTGTTTCGTGTCGGTGGTGATGAGTTTGTTGCGACAGCACAACTGGGACGTAGTGGTGAGTTCGTAAGCCAAGTCAGTAACCTGCTTCACGGTGAAAACATCTCTTTTTCTTACGGCATCGAAGTGACGAACCAAGATAACTTTCAACAAGCGTTGGAAGAATCGGATAAAGCGATGTATGCGATGAAGCAAGCACGACGCTCCGTTGTCGCTGACGTTTGATCGGCCCAAGACAAGATTTCAAACGATCAGATCAAAAAAAGCAAACACGTCTCTGGGCTCTCTTTTGTAGTCAGACATGCGTTTGCTTCCTTTTTATGTTCATTCGACAGTGTGGCAGTATTGATTAAGCGGTTAATGAGCCTCTCTCAACCGACAATAGTTCACTCACTAGCTTGGGCACTTCGATACTGGCTTTGCCGTAGCGCTTCTCTTCAAACTCGCTCTCTACTGCACTTGGCTCAAGGTTGATTTCTATCGTGTGTGCGCCATGCATTTTCGCATCATGTACAAACCCAGCAGCTGGATATACCACGCCTGATGTACCAATTGAGATAAATAGATCGGCTTCTTCTAGTGCGGAATAAATGTCGCCCATTCTTAGTGGCATTTCGCCAAACCAAACAATATGTGGGCGCATTTGTGCAGGGATTTGGCAGCAATGACAAAGTTCACCCGTTTCAATATCGTCTTTATGCTCTACAACTTGATTGGATTCACTGCAACGCGCTTTTAAAAGCTCACCATGCATGTGAATAATGTTGTTGCTACCGCCTCTCTCGTGCAAATTGTCGATGTTTTGAGTAATGATGGTAACTTTGCCATCAAGCTTGTCTTCGAGCTCTCCTAGCGCCTTGTGGGCTGAATTTGGCTGAATGCTCTCACTTTGCAGGCCGTGACGACGTTTGTTGTAGAAAGCTTGTACCAAGTCAGGATCTTTTACGAACCCTTCAGGCGTCGCGACATCTTCGATTTTGTGGTTTTCCCATAGCCCGTCTTGTGCTCGGAATGTTTGTATCCCCGACTCTGCAGAGATGCCAGCGCCAGTAAGAATTACGATATTTCGATATGGGAAATGCATATAACGTCCTTTTAGATATGTCACTTTGTAACAGCTTAGCACTGTTCAAATTCCAACAATAGTTTTGGGGATTAGACCATAGTCTTAGGCAACTGAATTCATTGGCTATTTGTGACATAACTCGCTTGATAGTTGTGGTGGTTGTTACTCAAATTCTCTGTTTTGCTATCCATAGAAACAAAAAAGCGACCGAAGCCGCTTAGTTCTGTTCAACAGTTGTCTACTTGATGTGCTTTAACCCACCAAGTGAATAACGTTAGTCTTCGTTGATAGAAGAGATCTTATGGATAGAAAGATCCGCACCGTTGAATTCATCTTCTTCACTTAAGCGTAGGCCTGTTAGTTTGCTCAACACACCGTATACGATTAACGCGCCGACGACAGCAACAGCAACACCTGCGACTGTACCAATCAACTGAGAAGCAAAGCTCACGCCGCCTAGACCCCAGAAAGCTTGTTGGCCGAAGATACCAGCTGCAATGCCACCCCAGGCACCACATACGCCGTGTAGAGGCCATACACCCAATACATCATCAATCTGTGTTTTGTTTTGCATGTAAGTAAATAGGTAAACAAACAAAGCGCCCGCCACGCCGCCAGTAATCAGAGCGCCTAATGGGTGCATTAAGTCTGACCCTGCACAAATTGCTACTAAGCCAGCCAAAGGACCATTATGAATAAAGCCTGGGTCGTTTTTACCTGCAACAAGCGCCGCCAGAATACCACCAACCATTGCCATCAGTGAGTTCATCGCCACTAGGCCGCTGATGCCGTTGATTGCTTGTGCTGACATCACGTTAAAGCCAAACCAACCCACACATAAGATCCATGCCCCTAATGCCAGGAAAGGAATGTTCGATGGTGCGAAGTTAGTGTGTTTACCCGCGCGGATGCGACCTTTACGCATACCTAAGAAGTAAACGGCAACCAAAGCGATCCAACCGCCAACGCCGTGAACCACGACTGAACCCGCAAAGTCATGGAATCCATAACCAAACTGGCCTTCTAGCCAATCCTGGAAGCCAAAGTTACCATTCCAAATGATGCCTTCGAAAAATGGATATACGAAACCAACGGTAAATAACGTTGCAATTAGGATTGGATAGAAGCGCGCGCGCTCCGCGATACCGCCTGAAACGATGGCTGGAATTGCGGCTGCGAAGGTCATTAGGAAGAAGAACTTAACCAGTTCGTATCCATTACCTTGTGAGAGCGTTTCAGCGTCGGCAAAAAAGTGAGCGCCGTAAGCAACCCAGTAACCGATAAAGAAATAAGCGATGGCGGAGACACCAAAGTCGGAAAGGATCTTAACCAGAGCGTTGACTTGGTTCTTCTTTCGGACGGTACCGACTTCGAGAAACGCAAAGCCAGCGTGCATCAGGAAGACCATGATTGCACCGAGTAATAGGAATAAAGTGTCTGAACTTTGGGTAAGGGTTTGTACTGCACTATGAACTTGAGTCACCGTTTCACTCATTAAAGCATTCTCCTTCGCTTTATCTGATTTGCACTGCTATCGTGCGATTCAATGTTGTAATTAATTAAAGACTCAACAGTAAAGGCAAGATGCGTTCCAAGTGCGAAGGGTAATTTTCGTGCAACAGATTTCCTTTTTAACTTGTTGATTTTTATAGTCTAAATATTTGTGTGCACTTTTATGGTTCTTGAAAGTAGGAAAAATCACACCGACAATTGCACCAAATAAGGGAGTTGCACCATATTGAAGCGGTCAATGAGTAGGTTCTGATGCAGGGAGCGACCGAAAACTATTTACTGTTCTAAAGGCTCAAAAACAAAAAAGCCCAGTGAAATGAATCACTGGGCTTTCTTTAGATATGTCGTTAACGCGTTAGCGCTACAGGTTTGGTCCTGTCGACGGGTTTTGCGGTAGGTTTTGACTTAAACGCTGCATACCTTGATACATGCGGATAAACCAAACCACAATCGCAACACCACCGAACAACATGCCTACATATGGAATGTAGTAAGCGATGTCATCGATAATATGGTTTTGATACCAGTAATCGTTCACACCAATTAACACGCCGTTTGAGGTTGCTACCGTTACGATAAGCACCACGAAGAACGTCAGGTTCAAGAAGAACGAGCGGATCAAACCGTAGTAATGGGTATCCACTACTTCGCCATCTTCGCCTTTGTCTAAACGGTAGCCTGCGTAGATAATCGCAATCACACCAGAGATAAGACACGTAAATGGTGTAAAGCAGCTTAGGATGTAAGCAACCCAAATACCTTTATGAGGTTTGTTCATTCTTATTCACCCCTTCCGTTTTCTCTGTTGTTGCGTTTGCGCTTTGTTCAACGCCGTTTTTCTCTTGTTCCATTACTTCGTTGTACCAAAGGTCATGGTGCTCTTTCGCCCAAGTCTCATCAACTTCACCGGTTACCATGCCTTCTAGTGCACCTTCCATACCGAACAAGCCGATGTAGATGTGGAACACAAAGCCACAGATAAGAATCAAAGCTGCCAGCATATGAACTAAGTTTGAAAGCTCCATATCACGACGAGTTTGACCGAAGATTGGGAAGTCCAATACCAAACCGCTGATCGCAGCGACACTACCCATTACGATAAGTAGCCAGAACAGCGCTTTTTCACCGGCATTTGAGAATTCTGCAGACGGGTGAGAACCTTTATGTTTCCCTACCATACCGCCTAATTTCAAGAACCACTGAATATCGACTTTCTTAAAGATCGACTTACGCCACCATTTGATAAGAACCGCCATCAACAGTACATAGAAAATCGGGCCGATGTAGTTGTGATACTGCTTAGCCAGTAGAACGATGAAGCCCCATAGATCAGTCGGGATATAAGGTTTCAAGAAGTGTTTACCGTAAACCAACATCAAACCACTGAACGCCAGTGTTAAGAAGGTAAACGCCATGCTCCAGTGCAATGCACGATCAAGTCGAGACCAACGTTTGATCTTACGGCCTGTTCTTGGTGCACTTAACATCAATGGGCCAATCACAACATACATAAGGGTTACGAAAGCAATACTGCCAAAGATAGCGACGGCACCGGCTGGTGACATCCACTTCTCTTTCAATATGTACCACGTTTGACCTGGTGTACTGATTAACACACCGTGCTCAGCCGATTGAGATGTGGTGTAACCTTCTTCACCATTTCTTACTTGTCGCCAGAAATCGGCACCCGCAAGTTGTGTGATCTCTCTTTGAGCAGAGCTTGTTTGAGTTTGTGATGAGTTCGTCTCAGATGCATGACTCATAGGAGAAAGCATTGTTAGTGCTGCCAACATCGGCAGCACAACAAGGAAGAGACGCTTAAACATTGTAAGCATATGTCTCTCCTACTTAGCTCTTAGTCGCATCGTAAGAAAGGTCATTGCCGTCTGTCCAACCTGCACCTTTCGCACCACGCTCAACAACACGCTGACGGAAAACATCAGAAACTTTCTCCGCGTCACCCGCTAGCAGTGCCTTAGTTGAACAAAGCGAAGCACACATTGGCAGTTTGCCTTCAGCAATACGGTTCGCACCGTATTTTTGACGCTCTTCAACAGAACCTGGCTCTGTTTCTGGGCCGCCAGCACAGAAGGTACACTTGTCCATCTTACCGCGCTCACCAAACGCTTCCTGTTTAGGGAATTGAGGTGCGCCAAACGGACAAGCAAACAAGCAGTAACCACAACCGATACACAGATCTTTATTGTGAAGTACGATGCCGTCTTCTGTATGTTCAAAACAGTCTGCAGGACAAACGGCCATACATGGCGCATCAGTACAGTGCATACACGCTACTGAGATTGAGTTTTCACCTGGTTCGCCATCGTTCAGTGTTACAACGCGACGACGTTGAATACCCCATTCCAGAGCATCATCATTTTCATTCTTACATGCAGTGACACAACCGTTACATTCGATACAACGCTTGGTGTCACAAAGAAATTTCATTCTAGCCATTTTAAGACTCCTTACGCTTTACGAATATTACAAAGGGTTACTTTCGTTTCCTGCATCAACGTGACAGGGTCATAACCGTATGTGGTTGCTGTGTTAGCAGCTTCACCAATAACGTAAGGATCAGTGCCTTCTGGGTATTTAGAACGCAAATCTTCGCCTTGGAACTTACCACCGAAGTGGAATGGGATGAATGCCAGACCCGGTTTCACACGACGTGTAACCATCGCTTTCACCTTAATACGGCCCTTCTCTGCACCCTCAACCCAAACATCGTCACCGTCTTTAAAGCCGATGTCGTTTGCATCTTTCGGGTTCACTTCAACAAACATCTCTTGCTGTAGTTCTGCTAGCCAAGGGTTAGAACGGGTTTCTTCACCACCACCTTCGTACTCAACCAAACGACCAGAGGTCAGGATAATCGGGTATTCGCCAGATTTGTCTTGCTCTTGAATCGACTTGTAAAGCGTAGGAACACGGAAGATAGCTTCTTTGTCGTCCCACGTTGGGTAATCAGCAACGAGGTCGCGACGTGGAGTGTAAAGCGGCTCACGGTGCAGTGGTACACGGTCTGGGAATGTCCAAACAATCGCACGTGCTTTCGCATTACCAAATGGGATACAGCCGTGTTTAATTGCCACACGTTGGATACCACCTGAAACGTCAGTCTTCCAGTTTTTGCCTTCAGCAGCCGCTTTCTCTTCTGCCGTTAGATCATCCCACCAACCCAGTTGTTTCAGTAGTTTGTCACTGAACTCTGGGTAGCCGTCTTTGATCTCACAGCCTTTCGAGTAGCTGTCTTCTGCTAGTAGGCTTTGACCTTCAAACTCAACACCAAAACGAGTACGGAAGTTACCACCACCTTCAGCAACCGTCTTAGACGTATCGTAAAGGATGTGTGTACCCGGATGTTTCATCTCTGGTGTGCCCCAACATGGCCAAGGTAGACCGTAAGTCTCGCCATTTGCTGGCCCGCCTTCTGCTTCTAGAGACGTTTTGTGGAATGTGTGCCAATTCTGTTGGTGTTCTTTCAAACGCTCAGGGCTTTGACCTGTGTAGCCGATCGTCCACATACCTTTGTTGAATTCACGTGTAATATCTTCAATCAGTGGTTGGTTGTTCTCAACACGGATGTTTTTGAACAGCTGATCAGAGAAACCAAGCTTCTTAGAAAGCAGGTACATGATTTCGTGGTCAGGTTTAGATTCGAATAGAGGATCAACAACCTTGTCGCGCCACTGTAGAGAACGGTTTGACGCCGTTACACTGCCGTAGGTTTCAAATTGAGTGGTTGCTGGAAGCAAGTAAACGCCATCTGTTCGATCGTTCATTACTGCTGCGACTGTTGGGTATGGGTCAACGATAACCATCATATCCAGCTTCTGCATCGCCTTCTTCATCTCTGGACCACGAGTCTGAGAGTTCACCGCGTGACCCCAGTAGAACATGGCACGGATGTTTTCGCGCTGACGAATCTTGTCTTTGTCTTCAAGTACGCCATCAACCCAACGAGATACAGGAATACCTGCACTGTTCATTGGTTTTTGACCACCGTATGCGTTGTCGTCGAAACGGCCTTTGATCCAATCAAAGTCGATATCCCAAACTTTCGACCAGTGACGCCAAGAACCTTCAGACAAGCCGTAGTAGCCAGGAAGTGTGTCTGACAGTACGCCAAGGTCAGTTGCGCCTTGTACGTTATCGTGACCACGGAAGATGTTTGCACCGCCACCAGATTTACCGATGTTACCTAGCGCAAGCTCAAGTACACAGTAAGCACGTGTGTTGTTGTTACCAGTCGTGTGTTGAGTACCACCCATACACCAAACGATACAACCCGGACGGTTTTCAGAAAGTAGTTTCGCGGTGTGGTATACGTCTTTTTCACTAACACCAGTTACGCGTTCAACTTCTGCTGGGTTCCACTTCGCGACTTCTTCACGGATCTCGTCCATGCCGAATACACGTTGTTTAATGAATTCTTTGTCTTCCCATTGGTTTGCAAAGACGTGCCATAACACACCCCAGATAAACGCAACGTCAGAACCTGGACGAAGAGAAACGTAGTGATCTGATTTCGCAGCAGTACGCGTACGACGAGGATCCGCAACAACGATCTTACAGTTGTTCTTCTCTTTCGCGATCAAGATGTGTTGCATCGCTACTGGGTGAGCTTCTGCTGGGTTTGAACCAATGAACAGCATCGATTTACAGTTGTGCATGTCATTGAACGAGTTTGTCATTGCACCGTAACCCCAAGTGTTCGCAACACCGGCTACTGTGGTTGAGTGACAAATACGCGCTTGGTGGTCAACGTTGTTGGTGCCCCAAAGCGAAGCCATCTTACGGAATGCATAAGCTTGCTCGTTACTGTGTTTCGCACTACCTAGGAAGTAAACTGAATCAGGGCCAGACTCTTTACGAAGTTCTAGCGCTTTGTTACCGATCTCTTCAATCGCTTGTTCCCAAGAAAGCTTCTTCCACTTACCGCCTTCCAATTTCATTGGGTACTTAAGACGACGTTCACCGTGGCCGTGCTCACGAAGTGCTGCACCTTTCGCACAGTGTCCACCAGCGTTAAATGGGTGATCGAATGCAGGCTCTTGACCTGTCCATACGCCATTTTGAACTTCAGCGTAGATACCACAACCCACAGAACAGTGAGAACAGATAGTACGTTTCACTTCTGTTTTCGCTTCTGGATCGACTGATTTAGCCTGTGCTTTCTTCATCATACCTGGTGCAAATAGACTTGCGCCTACCACTGCGCCACCAGCAGCTAATGAAGTGTTTTTCATGAAGGCACGTCGAGACACACCTAGCTGATTGGTTTCTTTGCTCACACTATCGGAGCGTTTGACAAGTTTCATCCGTTATCTCCTAAAGTGTGTCGTAGTAATCGCGAATGTGTTGCGTCTCACGATACCCTGTCTTCTTCACGTCTTCTTTCGAAATTTCAACAGTTTCTGAAGCGGTTGCCACTTTAGTTGTACCAGCGACAACGGCACCAGCAACGGCTGCAGTCGTCAAGCCTTTGAGTAGATCCCTACGGCTTGTATTTATATCTTTATTATCTTTCATCATTGCTTCCTTACCTTACGGTAGATCTTTTTTTGGAGGCTTAATGCCCCTCTATCGATATAATCGCGTACTGCTCGATTACTCGTAATCAGTGACGTTTTTCACATCAATCTTTAATTTGTGCTTACTGCTTTTTGTATTCACGCTAAAACGCACTTGTTCTAACGTTAAGAATGCTTCACACAGTTGAGCGGCCGATTTGTAGAAGTTCGCGCTTTCTGCCCCTTCAAGCTGACGCGTGAAAGAGTTAAACCAAGGGCCAAGGTGCTTATTGAATACCGCCTGTTGTAGTGCTTCTTCTTCAGCCGTTAGCATAGCCATCACTTCACACAGTGCTGCGATATGATCTTCTGGCTCTTTCACTTGATCGTCACGCTCAATGCCTAACAGCTCTAAGTCATGACGAATCTCTGCCAATGGTTTTTCCATCATGGCGCCCGTGCGATGCCAAGAACCAAATGGAACGACCTCGCCACGACCAATGCCGATGAACAAATCTTGATATTCGTCTTCAAGCGCTTCACGGTTTGATTCTGTTGCCGCTTGTTGAATGGCAATCCAAGCCTTTTGCATAGCGCTTTCAGACGCTTCAATGTCTAGCGTTTTTAGAAAGTCGATCACCTCTTCAGAAGGTGCGCTGCGAAACAGTGCGGATAGAACCAAATAGATCTCAGTTCTTAGTGTCTGTTCTTGTGCCTGATCCAAATTCGTTTCCAAGGCTAACTCCTAGTATTTCAATTGTTTCAATGGGTCTTGAGCCATTGAATCGAACATATCCACCACACGGCAGTCTTCACACATAGCAATACGATTAATCGCTGCTTCATCTGAAAAGTGAGAGTGACCGCGTAACTTGTTCTGTAACATGTCAATCATAGACTGAGGTGCGAATGGTTTATGGCAACGTACACATTCCGCAGCTTTCTCTTCATGAATCACAACTGCTTTTTGACGTTCTTCTTTTACCCAGTTCATACGAGGCGTAAGAGTCAGAACATTTTCAGGACATGCCTTTTCACACAAGCCACATTGAATACAGTCTTGTTCTACAAATTTAAGTGATGGAGAAGCCCCGTCGGTATGAAGTGCACGTGTCGGACACACAGCCACACAGCTCATACATAACGTACAATCTTTGCTATCACACGAAACGTTGCCGTAAGGTGCGTTTGACGGAAGCTCAACAATATTTTCAACAGGAATACGAGCTGAAGACATCGCATCAAGTGCTGTAAATAGACGTTGGCGCTTGTTGCCTTGAAGATCGCCAAGTGCAAGGTCGAATGAATCCACACAAAGTGTTGGAGGCCCTTCACGTAGAGATTCTAAGTACAGAATATCGATGGTTTCTTTTGGAATACCGATTTGATCTAGTAGTTCTTGTGCAATCCCTACTTCGTTATTTAGAACACGAATGATCGTTTCTGGCATAAAGCGGGATGCCGCAAACAGAACTTGAGTCGCGCCATTAACTAATGCTGCAAACCAAGTATCGATACCAATAGATGGCAGTTCTTCTACGACAATTGGAATCACGTTATCTGGTAGCGCTTTAAGAGCCATCACGTTGTAAGTTTCATGACGTGAGCTACAGATAAGTACGATTGGATCCAGACCACCCGCTTGCTCATAGTTAGCTAGCGTACGTTCAATGAATTTTTGAGTATCGTCAGGGTTAGGTAATGCGTAAGAGATAGCTTCTGTCGGACAGCTCGTTGCACAAGTACCCACGCCTTGACATAGGTAAGGGTTAATCTCGATCTTATGACCCGTCTTATCTGAGCCTTCACTTGAAAGCGCGCCAGCAGGACAAGCATCAACACAACGCTCACAACCTTTAACACCACGAGAACTGTGTGCACATAGGTCTGTGTCCAAACGGAAGAACTTAGGCTTATCAAACGTGCCCATTAACGTAGGAATTTCTTCTAACGCTTCAGCTAGTTTTGGATAACCACGACCTACTGGGTAATAACCAGGAACAGGCACTTCTTCAGTCATGCAGCTATTCAGACATAAGTCCAAAACCACATCAAAACAGTCATGATTGATTGCTACTTTTGCAAGGTTATTGGTTAGGCCTTTGTTTTCGATTAGAACTTCGAACGTACCAAGGAACCCTGAAACCTGAACAGCATTTGCGTAGTAAAGCTCTGACTCAGTGTTGGTCGCTTTCGCACCGTCTGTTGAAAGTAGTGTCAGGCTTGTTAACTGAGGCAATTGCGCCGCAGCACTTTCGATGATCGCAGTTGGACCAATAATTAGCGTATTACCACCACTTTCATAACTTACTGTCGGTGGAATTAGGTTTGTTAACTCAACGGTATTCTCAAACGCATACAGCCTCGCCTTTGCGTTATTTGAAGTTGCTTGTTCTAATAATTGTTTAAGCATTGCTCAGTTCCATTTTTGGATATGGATAATCTGTTCAATCTTCATTGTAGTTAGCGTTGGAGAACTTGCTGAGTATTCAGTTAACAACGTATGGTCTCGTTAACTATTCATTCACTCATCAAGTTTACGCGAGTTATCTACAAAAAAGTCGATAATGGACTAGTTTTAGCAAATGCCGTGCCAATTTAATAATTCAATATTTTCAATGGATTAGATTAAATTTAAATCGATTTTGATAATAAAAAAACCGCTTGGGACATTTTGTCGCAAGCGGTTCATTGAGTGTTTAGTCAAAATGTACCTATTCTTTGTGTGGTATATTTTGTCCCACCTCTTTTGGGTCATTTTCGATAGCATCGGTGTCGAAACCAACCGGTACTGTGTTTTTATACAGTTCTTTTTGTTGTCCCGTAATTTCGTCACTTTCAACAAGATCTGATTCCGCGTCTTCAGCGTTGCTCACTGAAACTTCTTCTTTATTTTCAGTAACTTGCTCTTGTTCGCTTGACGTTTCTTCTTCTGCCTTCTCTTTTACCCAATCACGTAAGCTTTCAGCGACACCTTCAGAAAGTGACTTAAGATTACTATAATCGTCATCGTAATCGTCTAAGCCATCACGTACGTTAAACTCTTCTGAGAGAAATAACTTACGTAATGCGGCTTTTTTTACGCTTTCTGATGCTTCTGATACCAATAATTGAGCCATAGACAGCTCTTCAGTTGCCTCTGATGCCGACTCTTTAGTGTCACCTGACTCTCCTAAAGCGTTAGTTGGCTCGATAGGAGCTGGGTCATTTGGTGCGAGTTCTTCAGCAGAGGTGGGTGTTTGAGAAGCAGACTCAGGAGAGGTAACCGAGGTTTCCTCAAGAGGCTGTTCAGCTTCACGCGCTTTATCAGTCGATTCATCGAGCTTTCGTTGAGACCAACGGCTAAAAAAGTTAGTTGCCATTAGAACGACCTGCCCCTTTACGCTTCTTGCGTCTCGCTTCTAATAATTCACCATGACGACCGATAAAGGCTTCCATCCACGCTTGTACAGGTAAAGGCATGTCGTAAGACAATACTTGGTTATCTCCGTCCATGTACTGGCCTGCGACTGTTTGTGACGCCGTCAGTAATTGAATAATAGGCTTACCGGAGTCAACATTATCCATAACTAAGAATAGCTTAGGTTGCTGAGAGCTTAGATTGAAGCGGTAGTCGGTACGTTCGTCTTTGTGTAACTGGAGCAAACATACGTCTGGGGTTTCATGTTCAGGTGATAATTCAAAACCGATGAGTTCCCATTGAGTCGTTACCCAAATGCCCGTTTTGATCTCTTTCTCTATTCTTTGGACACCTATTGGCCAAGCTGATTCTGTTTTTTCGTAGTGTTCTTGGAATTCTTTTATCTCAGACATACTGCACCCAATTGATTTTCTTTATTCTGATCGTACGTAGGACATTTTGTACTTCGCATAATCATATACCCTCTACAAAGCAATAAACACGCCAATACATTTTAAGTCCTGCTCCGTCTTTAGTGCGTTTGTCGTAAAGTTACCCCTATAACGTTAGTCGATTGCGCTGGTTTGAGACAGTTAGTCTCGGTGAACTCTCATATTTTGCGCTATTTTAATCGAATGCTTCATGTTTTCTCGAATAGCCGCTATTTTGGAATGAGAATTGCTAAATGCTTGAGTTAAAGCTAAGAATGACTAAGTGACAGATAACGCATGTATTCTAAAGAGTCGTATGATGACTCTTGCCTAACTTCTTATCCCTTATAATCGCTATCTCATTAAGTAGGACGTGACTGTGGTAAAACCAAACATAATAAAAACCAGTGAAAACCCACTTCAGACCATCGAAGTTGAAGTGTTTGATGAATATGGCGAAAAGCTAACGAAACAAATTGCGTGCGAGCGCCCTCTTACCGTGATGTTGAACTGGAAAGAGATCGTAACGCTGATGACATTAGGCTCACGCCCAGAAGCATTAGTCTTGGGTTACTTGAAAAACCAAAGCTTCCTGTCTGATCCAGAAGCCGTTGAATCAATCATTATCGATTGGGAAACCAGTTCTGCAGCGGTTATTACTAAAGAAGATACGAGCCAACTTGAACAAGCACTGAAGAAGAAGACCGTAACGTCTGGCTGTGGTCAAGGTACCATGTATGGCAACGTGATGAAGCAATTGGAAGATTACCAAGTGCCTCAAACCAAGATTAAGCAATCTGAAATCTATACGGCTCTAGAAGCGCTGACTCATTATAACGACACCTACAAGAAAGCGGGTGCGGTTCATGGCTGTGCTGTTTGCAAAGACGATCAAGTGTTGTCGTTTGTGGAAGATGTAGGCCGTCACAATGCGGTTGATACCCTAGCGGGTGAGATGTGGCTTAACAAAGAAGATGGCGGAGATAAGATCTTCTACACCACAGGCCGCCTAACGTCTGAAATGGTGATTAAGGTAGCGCAGATGGGAATCCCTGTTCTACTGTCACGCTCTGGCGTCACACAAATGGGCTTAGATTTAGCTCAGAGGTTCGGCATAACAACGATTGCTCGTGCTAAAGGCTTGCGCTTCCAAGTGTTTACTGGTGCAGACAAAATAGATTTCGATGTGAAAGGCGAGCAGTAAACGTAAAGTTAACTCGTGCTTAGTTAATTTGTTATGGGTGCAGTATCAGCTGCACCTTTTTTATATTCTTCAGTTTTTAGACCAATCTAGCCCCTAGCCAAATTTACTTTCTAATCAAATACCCTCCCACTGATCGCTTAAACACCCTTAGTTTGTTCTTATGTTGAACACTTTTCTATCTCATAAACTATTCCATCATTCTTGTTAAGTTTGATTGAACATTAATTTCAAAATTACTAGATATACCAAACGTTAACAATTCTTTATCTTGTGCTCCGTGAACAGAACGAAGCACGCACCCAACGTGCCGCTTGGCGAAAGTTTCACTTCTTTGAATGCTCACATCAAAGAAAAACGAATAAGAAACAAAGAATTGGATAACAATATGAAACAGCCATTAAAAGCACTCGCGTTAGCGCTCGGATTGACGTTAGCAGCAAACAGTTATGCCATCGAAGTGAAACCTGTTGATACCGATTTCACACTTCAGATCCTTGGTTCGGGTGGTCCTATCTCGGATGACCTACGTGCATCTTCAGGAGAGATCATTTGGTGGAAAGGAAAGTCACGCATCATGATTGATGCCGGCGGCGGTGTTTATCTTCGCTTCGGTCAAGCAGGCGCAAAGCTTGAAGACTTAGATTTTATGGGGATCACTCACTTTCACACCGACCACGTAAATGACGTTCCTGCGCTACTTAAAGGTGGCTATTTCTTTGAGCGTGAAAAGGCATTGGAGATTTCAGGCCCAGCCGCTGGTTCAGCCTTCCCAAGCCTAAATGGTTACTTCGCAGCGAACTTTGACCCTGACCACGGCGCATACGCTTATCTTGCTGGCTTATACGATGGAACCGATGGCCTATTCCCAGTCAACCTTATCGATGTTGATTACCAATCGACAGTGCCAACCGTCGTTTATGAAAAGGATGGTTTGAAGATCACCGCTCTGGGTATCCCTCATGGTGATGTGCCTTGTCTCGCTTACCGAATCGAAAGTGAAGAAGGCGTGATGGTGATTTCAGCAGACCAAAATGGTAGCAACCCTGCTTTCTTAGACTTCGCTCGTGGCGCTGACATCATGATGATGCCAATGGCTATTCATGAACAAGCCGATGGTGTTTCTACCTTCATGCACGCTAAGCCTTCTGTCGTTGGAAAGATTGCTCAAGAGATCAATCCGAAAATGTTGGTGCTCAACCACTGGATGGGTTTAGGACTCAAGCTTAAATCAGAATCTGTGAAAATCGTTCGTGAATACTACGATGGGCCAATTATGTCTGGCCGCGACCTCGCAAGCTTCCCTATGTCTGCCGTAAAGGAGAAATAATATGAACAATAAAATCGCCCTTTCAATCGCAATTACTTCTGCAATTAGTCTTCATTCTGCGATGGCATTTGCAGATACGCCACCAGAAGCGCCCGTTGAGGCAAAAGCATCATCTGGTCATGGGGGCAAATGTGCAGCCGGTAAGTGTGGTACCGAAAAACGTTTCGAAAAGGCTGAACTTACTAGCGACCCGCAAGATCGCCTGGTGCGTGCTCGTGATGGTAAGTGTGGCTTAACGGCTGAAGGTATTTCACCGAGTAAAGAACGCATCATATTGGCGAACAGCAAGGTAACAGGTGGAGTATGTGGCCAGTAGAAACACATGAAACTAAAGCGTTAAAAACTAAGGCTCTAGCATCAAATAACCGAGCCCTTTCAAGTAGAGAGTTAAACCATAAAGTGCGAACTATTCAGAATACAGACAAAGGCATTGGATTACGCAGTGAGCACATAGAACTGCTCGCTCGTTCCCCAAAGCACCCTGATATCGATTTCCTGGAGCTAGCACCAGAGAACTGGATGAGTTTAGGCGGACTAAAGCGTGAACAACTACAGGATATAGCGAAGCAATACCCTTTGATCGCACACGGTTTAAGCTTGTCTATAGGGGATTGCCAACCGCTAAATACGAAGTTTGTTCGTCAAGTTGGTCAATTTCTCGATGAGTTAAATATCGAGGTGTATAGCGAACATTTAAGCTTTTCTCGCGATAACCAAGGGTATTTGTATGAACTGTTACCCGTGCCACGTCGAGCGGAAAATATCATCTACTTAGCAGACAGAATTAAACAAGTCCAAGACATCATCCAACGTCCTTTGGTGATGGAGAACATCTCTTATTACCATAACTACGGACAAGAGATGCTTGAGGGTGAGTTTATCGCTGATATTGCTGAGCGTAGTGGCTGTGAGCTGCTTGTCGACATCAACAACCTGTATGTGAATAGCCAGAACCATCATTTCGATGCGGCTGAGATGATCAAGACGCTGCCAAGTGATGCGATTCGCTACTACCACATTGCTGGGCATCTTGTAGAGAGTGACAAATCGCTGCTAGATACCCACGGTAAGGAAGTACAACAGGCTGTGATTGACCTGGCACGTTATACCTTTGCACTTCATGGCAGCAAGCCTTTGTTACTCGAACGAGACAACAACGTGCCTCCTTTGGTTGTGCTGACAGAAGAGCTACGAGATGTACACAGTCAGATCTTGGATGCGGGTGTAACTCATCGCCCTATCGAGCAGGAGTTGTCATATGCATAACCCACCAAGCTCAATGGTAACGCAAACACAAGCTTTGGCCGCATTGATACGTTCGCCTCTTGAAGACAATACCGTGTGTCGATACAGCGAATTCATTAGAGATAACGTGTTTGGGGTATTAAACAACACCTTCCCGTTGTTTTGTCAGCAAGTCGATCAAGACCAACTACTGATATTGGTGGATGAGTTTGTGGTCGTGCATTACGCCTCTGAGCCGGAGTTTCACCATATCGCGACTGAGTTTGTCAGCTTTATTCAACGCCGAACCGAAGCCATGTATGGCAGTCGCTTGACCGCAGCCCACGCTCTATCAACAGACCACTTGGCAGTTCTTGAATATGAGTGGTGTGCGTTTTGCGTTGAGATTGATTCAACAGAAAAAGTGTTACCTGTTACGTGTACATGTGACGTTCGAGAGGATGGACAACAGCTTCAGTTAGGGCTGTCAGTGAATCAAACAATGAATCTCGTTCAGGTGCCTTTCCTGATTCATGGTGAGTCACTGACGTTTCTGACACAAAGGCGCCACCCGGTGTATTACGCGATGTACCGAGACTCAAACCAGCGCGTTAATACCATAAAACTTAGAGAAATCGATGTTGCGATTATCCAAATGATCCAACAACAGCCAAATCAATCTCTAGCCAATACAAAACAAATAATTGCTCAACAATTGGCGAGATTCGAGTTTATTAATTGGGTTGAACACTTCAGTGACATTGAGCTGATTGGCGTTCACTCTTTAGGAGAAAATTTATGATTAAGTCAGCCGTCAACTGGTACGACGCTATCGTCGAAAAATGCAAACAATACGATTACTTAGCACTGCTTTTGGTGCGCCTTTACTTGATTCCAGTGATTTATGTGGGTGCTCGTTCAAAGGTACTTGGCTTCTCAGGAACCGTTGCATGGTTTGGGGCTTCTGCAGCCGATGGAGGCCTTAACCTTCCCTTTCCTGAGTTACTGGCATTCCTAGCGGCAGCAACCGAAGTGCTTGGGTGTATCTGTATCGCGTTAGGTCTGTTTACTCGCTTTATCTCGATTCCAATGATTTTCATGATGAGCGTAGCGAGTGCAATGGTTCACTGGAAACACGGTTGGGATGCGATTGCGACTGGCGGTATGGAAGCGACCATTAGACTGAATGGTTTCATCGAATGGTTGTCTGTTAACTTCCCTGGTCGCTACAACTACATCACTGAGCTTGGCGACCCAGTAATGCTGAATAACGGTATGGAGTTCGCAGGCACCTATTTTGTCATGCTGTTGGTTCTTCTTGTCTTCGGTGGCGGTCGCTACGTAAGTGCTGATTACTGGCTACGTAAAAAGTTCTCTAAAAAGCAAGACAAAGCACTTCGTTGGTAATCAAACCCAATTACGTCTAACGCCATAGCGCTATATGTAACCTCCTAATTAGTTCTCTCTAATTATCATTTTATTTTCCATTATCTTACCCGTCACACACGTGGCGGGAAGGAGTTTTTATGCTTACAGATGTCGTCGATCTGTCGCGGTTTCAATTCGCGAGTACCGCGCTTTATCACTTTATATTCGTTCCGCTCACTATAGGACTCTCCTTTTTACTTGCAGTGATGGAATCGCTGTATGTCATGACCAATAAGACAATCTACAAGGACATGACTAAGTTCTGGGGTAAATTGTTCGGTATTAACTTCGCGGTTGGTGTAGCAACCGGCTTAACCATGGAATTCCAGTTTGGTACTAACTGGGCGTACTACTCTCACTACGTGGGTGACATTTTTGGCGCGCCGCTCGCGATAGAAGCTTTGATTGCGTTTTTCTTGGAATCCACCTTAGTCGGCATGTTCTTCTTTGGTTGGGACAAGTTATCTAAGCGTCAGCACTTGTCAGTGACTTGGCTAACAGCCTTAGGTTCTAACTTCTCTGGTCTATGGATTTTGATGGCCAACGGTTGGATGCAAAACCCTGTTGGTGCCGAGTTTAACTTCGAAACCATGCGCATGGAGATGACAGATTTCATAGAGGTGATCTTTAATCCTGTGACACAGGTGAAGTTTGTGCACACCGTTGCCGCGGGTTACACCACCGGCGCATTATTCATCATGGGTATCAGTGCTTACTACATGTTGAAAGGTCGTGATCTGCCGTTCGCTCGTCGTTCATTTGCAATCGCGAGTGCCTTTGGTATGGCTGCCATTGTTTCAACCGTGATGCTTGGTGATGAGTCTGGCTATGAGTTAGGTGATGTTCAGCAAGTGAAACTGGCCGCTATCGAAGCTGAATGGCACACTGAAGAAGCACCGGCCTCTTTCACTCTGTTCGGTTTCCCAAACCAAGAGACCATGGAGACAGACTACGCTATTAAAATCCCTTACGTGATGGGGATTATCGCAACGCGTTCTTTAGATACACCTGTTATAGGGATTCATGATCTATTAGCAAAAAATGAAGAACGAGTGCGCAGCGGTATCTTGGCTTATGGACTATTAGAAAAACTACGCTCTGGTGATAAATCACAACAAAATATCGATGATTTTGAATCGGTTAAGCACGATCTCGGCTATGGGTTGCTGGTTAAAAAATACAGTGACAACGTGGTGGATGCTACAGAAAGCCAAATCAAGCAGGCCGCTAAAGACACCATTCCTACGGTTGCCCCGCTATTCTGGAGTTTCCGAATCATGGTGGTGTGTGGTGTCTTGATGTTCGCGATCATTGGGCTTTCATTCGTCCAGATTTGCCGTCGTAAGATTGGGACGAATCGTTGGCTGTTGAAAGCAACCGTATGTGCGATACCACTACCATGGATTGCCTGTGAAGCCGGATGGTTTGTTGCTGAGTATGGTCGTCAACCTTGGGCTATTGGTGAAATCCTCCCAGTAAATATGGCGGCTTCAAACCTACCCGCTTCAAGTTTGTGGCTCTCTATTGCTTTGGTTTACCTCTTGTACACCTTGTTCTTAATCGTGGAAATGTTCCTGATGGTCAAGTTCGCAAAAATGGGCCCGAGCGCGTTAAAAACCGGCCGTTATCACCACGAGAGAACGCATACCGAGCCAACATCTTCTTTGGAATACAACACTACGAATCAGTTAGATAAATCTATTGATCTTCATTAAGGAATTCAGATGTTTGATTACGAAAGTCTTCGCCTGTTTACATGGGCAATAATTGGCGTGTTGTTGATCGGTTTTATCATCACTGACGGTTTTGATATGGGAGTCGCAACTCTACTCCCTGTTCTTGGAAAATCGGAAGTCGACCGACGAATTATGATTAACTCCATAGCACCTCACTGGGACGGTAACCAAGTGTGGCTAGTAACGGCAGGTGGCGCAATATTCGCTATATGGCCAGCAATATACGCCGCCGCGTTTTCAGGGTTCTATTTAGCAATGATATTAGTGCTCGCGACCTTGTGGTTGAGACCATTAGGTATGGACTACCGTGCAAAAATCGACAATCCACAATGGAAAAAAGCCTGTGACATTGCACTGATCATCAGCGGCTTTATTCCTCCAGTTATTTTTGGTGTTGGTTTCGGCAACTTATTAATTGGTGTTCCGTTTGAATTTAACGAGTTGCTAATGATGTCGTACCAAGGTGGTTTTTGGGATCTACTTACGCCCTTCCCGCTATTATGCGGTCTAGTGAGCTTGGCTATGGTTGTGACGCAAGGCGCGGCATTTTTACAAATGAAAACAACGGGCGATTTAAAACAGCGAGCACAGAGAGTCATTATATGTATGGCACTCACTACTGCTGGGTTATTTGCTGTGGGCGGTTTGTTTGCCTACACCCTGCCAGGCTATCTCATCACTAGTCCAGTCGTAACGGATGCGGTTTCAAATCCATTACTGAAGCATGTTGTGAAGTTTGATGATTTACTTCTGCACAACTACGAAACTGATCCCGTACTTTGGATTATCCCAGCGTTAGGCATCATTGGGATGTTGAGCTGCGCACTAATGACTCGACTGAACCGTGCAGGATTAGCTTTTGCATCTTCAAGCTTGTCTATTGCAAGCATTATAACAACCGCGGGCGTCGCTTTGTTTCCAATGATCATGCCATCTAGCTTGGTACCTTCTCATAGTTTGACGTTGTGGGACGGAACCTCTAGTCAACTGACTTTGAGCATTATCTCTGTTGTTGCGGTCATCGTTGTGCCTATTATCTTGGGTTACACAATCTGGTGTTACTACAAGATGTTCGGTCGCTTAGACAGTAAATACATTCATGATAACAGTTCATCGCTGTATTAATTTTGGCGAACCAAGAGGATAACTTATGTGGTATTTATGTTGGGTTCTGGGAATCTTGCTCGCTTGCGCATTTGGCATCATTAATGCGCTATGGTTAGAAAACACAGACCTTCTAGATGAGACGGATTAACGGATAACTCGTTTCATATAAACGAACATAGGGTATGTTGTTTTCATTTTTTATACTGAAAATTGCCCGCTAATGTTTGTGGAAAGCCTTCGTTTCGCTATGAAATGGAGGCTTTTTTTGATCGTACATGAGCCACTCGTACCATCTAAACCTGCAGGTCCTATCTCTTGAATTAGCTTTTCCTTAAATGAATCTTGATTTAACACCCCAATAAGCTATTAGTTACATATTCATCAGTTTAATGAATCTATTAATACAAATTAGAGATGAATATCAACGTCACCGGCTTAAAGGGAATTAACCATGAGTAATCCATCGGAACCTAAGCATCCTCTGCTGTCTCTTTCTATTCGCAGTAAGTTTATTTTAATCAACCTCACCCTGTTTATTTCTGTTTTTATCTATGCCGTCTACGAGCAACTCAGCTTAGACAAATTGGAATCATTGGAGATCGCTGCGACCGAAAACCTCAGAAGCTCAGTAGATTTATTAACGCTTAGGCGACATGAGAAAGACTTCTTGTCTCGCCACAATCAAAAATACGCAGAGCGTTTCGATAAAACCGCCGACATATTGAATCAAAGATTGGTGACGTTGAACCAAACTCTCACCTCGCACGAACTTCACCTGACCGAGCAAATGACCAAGATCTCCGATACCCTTCATCAGTACCAGAAACAGTTCCACCAGATCGTCAATCAAGTGAACGACATTGAACGTACAACCCCACCTTTGGGCTTTGTCGCCGCTCTTGATGGAAAAAGAACAGCGCTGAAATCAGCAATCGAATCAGAATCAAGCTTGGCACTGGAACTTGCGTTGTTAGAGCTGATCGAAAAAGACTTCCATTACCTCGCACATATTAATAGCCAAACGAATGCGGCGTTAACCAATGCTCTTGTTGATTTTGAACCCTACTCCCAAACCTCGATTGCGACTGAACAAGCCTATTCCGAATATAAGGCTGCAGTTGAAACTCTGTTGGTCGCTAACAGCAATCTAGGCTTGTCTGCAGAGTTGGGGCTTAGAGGCGCATTACGTAGCAATGTCCATAAAACGGAACAAGCCATTGAAGAAGTGCAGAATGAGATAAGCCATGCAATTACAGTGGCAGTTAGGCACACACAAAATATGTTGCATCTGTTTGGCGCCGCTATTGTTGCGTTGCTTTCTTTGCTGTTGGTGTTCATCGGTCGCAATATCTTGGGTCGTATCAAAGCGATAAACGTGATGATGGAGTCGATTGCCAATGGCGATGGTGATTTAACGGTGCGAATGAACGCTAAAGGTAACGACGAGCTCGCTCAACTTGCTCACTCGTTTGATACCTTCATCAACAAGCTGCACGGCAACATTAAAGAGTTGTCGGGAGTTATGACAGTGTTGACAGAGAGTTCATGTAGCTCTGAAGAAGCCGCGATCAAAAGCATGAGTAATGCTGAGAAACAGAAACAACAATCGGAGTCCGTCGCGACCGCTGTGAACGAACTGGTGATGACCAGTAACGAGGTCACAGCCAATATAGAAAATGCCGCAACTAATGCAGAGAAAATTAAAGATAACGCCCATCAAGCATTACAAGAAACACACTTAACAGATGCGAGTATCAATGTGTTGGTTGAAAACATTGCAGAGTCGCAAGACCTAATCGTGCAGCTTGAAGAACAGAGCCGTGAAATCAATCAAGTGGTAACGACGATTCAGGGAATTGCCGAACAAACTAACCTACTTGCGCTTAACGCTGCGATTGAAGCTGCACGAGCAGGCGATCATGGACGAGGCTTTGCCGTGGTCGCCTCTGAAGTGAGAGAGCTTTCTTTAATGACTAACGACTCAACCCATCAAATTGAATCGACCATTCATGGTTTAACGTCCGGCATTGCCAAGACAGTCGCTAAGATGTCGGCAAGCTTGGAGCAAACCGAACAAGTTAAGCACCAGACTAAAGATGTGGTCAATGCGATTGAAGGTATCCACTTTCAAGTCGGAGAGATGTTCGACCTTAACAGTCAGATAGCGACAGCATCTGAAGAACAATCCATGGTATCTGCGGAGATCGACCGAAACATCAGCGACATCGCTCATCTAGCAAGTAATACACATACCGTAGTATCAGGATCAGTGCGTTGTAGTGAGCAGGTATCGAGCGTGAGTGTGAAGTTAGAGAAGATTGTGGCTCAGTTTAAATACTGATGTGTAGCCTACTTTGTTGTGGGCTGTCACCACCTCTGCATAAACTGTAGGTAATAAAAAACGCCCTTATCGCTTTATGCTGATAAGGGCGTTTTAATTCTATAAGGACACTTTCTGTTATCTGCAGACTACAGGTGTCTATAAACAGCGGTTGTCCGAAGCACTAGTCTAGATTAGCCACGTGCTTTTAGGAATTCAGCGTAAGTACCACGGAAATCGTTGATCTTGCCATCTTTGATTTCAAGGATACGCGTTGCTAGAGAGTCTACGAATACACGGTCGTGAGATACGAAGAACAATGTGCCTTTGTAGTTCTCAAGAGCCAAGTTAAGCGCTTCGATAGATTCCATATCCATGTGGTTAGTTGGTTCATCCATAAGTAGGATGTTTGGCTTGTGCATCATGATCTTACCAAGAAGCATACGACCTTGCTCACCACCAGAAATTACCTTAACTGATTTCTTAATGTCGTCTTGACCAAATAGCATACGACCTAGGAAGCCACGAACTACCTGCTCGTCTTCACCTTCTTGACGCCATTGGCTCATCCAATCGAACAGGTTCATGTCTTGTTCGAAGTCATGTGCGTGGTCTTGAGCGTAGTAACCGATGTTTGAGTTTTCAGACCACTTGTACTCACCAGTGCGAGCTTCAAGTTCGCCAGCTAGTGTGTTCAGAAGTGTTGTTTTACCCACACCATTCTCACCGATGATCGCAACGCGCTCACCTACTTCGAAGATCGCATCGAACTTGTTGAATAGGTCTTCTTCGAAGCCTTGAGATAGGTTTTCAACCACAAGTGCGTTACGGAATAGCTCTTTAGACTGTTCAAAACGAATGAATGGGTTTTGACGGCTAGAAGCTTTCACTTCTTCAAGCTGAATCTTATCGATTTGCTTAGCACGAGACGTTGCTTGCTTCGCTTTAGATGCGTTAGCAGAGAAACGAGAAACGAAGGTTTGAAGTTCAGCAATTTGTGCTTTCTTCTTAGCATTATCAGACAGTAGACGTTCACGCGCTTGAGTCGCAGCCGTCATGTACTCATCGTAGTTACCCGGGAATAGGCGAAGTTCACCGTAATCAAGGTCAGCCATGTGCGTACAAACAGAGTTTAGGAAGTGACGGTCGTGCGAAATGATGATCATTGTGCAGTTACGTTGGTTTAGCGTATCTTCCAACCACTTGATGGTATCCATGTCCAGGTTGTTCGTTGGTTCGTCAAGAAGCATGATGTGCGGGTCTGCGAACAGAACTTGTGCTAGAAGCACACGAAGTTTCCAACCAGGTGCTACTTCGCTCATTAGGCCGAAGTGCAATGCTTCTTCGATACCTACAGCAAGAAGAAGCTCACCCGCTTTCGCTTCTGCCATGTAACCGTCCATCTCAGCGAATTGAACTTCAAGATCAGCTACCTTCATGCCGTCTTCTTCGCTCATTTCTGGCAAAGAATAGATGCGGTCACGCTCTTGTTTAATAGTCCAAAGCTCTTTGTGACCCATGATAACTGTGTCGATTACCGAGAATTCTTCGTAAGCGAATTGGTCTTGGTTCAGTTTTGCAACGCGCTCGTTTGGATCGTAGCTTACGTTACCAGCACTCGGCTCAAGTTCACCAGATAGGATCTTCATGAACGTCGATTTACCACAGCCATTCGCGCCGATTAAACCGTAACGGTTACCTTCGCCGAACTTAACTGAAATATTTTCGAAAAGTGGCTTAGCGCCGAATTGTTGGGTGATATTTGCTGTGGAGATCAATGCCTTTACCTTTTTAATGTGAAAAACGCCGCAACGTTACTTGTTCAGGGCTTTAACTGCAAGTATTGATTGCAATTACCCGCTAATAAGTGAGCGATAACCTAGCTAAATCATAGTTTGAGATAACTCACATTTTTGATTTCTATTTATAGAGCGATAAATAGCCAAACTGTGCAACATATAAAGTATTGAGCCACTGAGTAAAATCCGCCTTATATAAAGACATATCTCTTATAAATAATTTAATATATCGCATAACAACCCGTTACAACCAAAGCTTCTTTATACATAGCTATTCACAACACCCTCTAATGCACAAATACTAGTCTAACGCCTGACAGTTTCATGACAAAACACCAAGATTCGGGGATAAAGTACTCGCCCTCATTAATGCATGAGATTTCACAAAGCTCGATTATCTAACTATAGTAATCCTAACCTCATAATTCTAAGAGACTTTTATGCGTTCATTACCGCGCTTCTTATTCCTCATATTAGCCATGCTCTCATGGCCGAGTCATGCCAACTTGGAATATGACTTACAATCACAACCTCAGGTCTCTGACATTGCCCAAGATCTGAGTAATCGTATCGATGAGCTTCCCGACCCTCTTTTTATGGAGGCGTCAGATAAGCGCAAGGTAAATCTGTTGCTCGCTGAAGTGCTCCGTGTTCAGAATCAGCAAATCGCAACGTTCGATAAACGACTCAAGGCTTATCGAGAAAACAGCGAGCCAAAACAGTGGTTCGATGTAGAGTCTAGCTACGTCACGTTGAACAGCTTGAATGTGAGCAAGCAGCACTTATTGGAGCAAAGCACCACAAGTAACAGAGAACGCTTGACCGGTTTTGGTCCTTACGGTGTTACCCAGTTCAAACAAGAGTGGGAACTGACAAAGCTAAACGTCGAATACTTGGTGTATTTCCAAATACGCAGCTTCAAAGCGCTTATTAAAGACATCTTCATTTCCCCGGTGCCTGTGATTGGTGCAGCGTTAAAAGTGCTGTTCATCTATTTTGCGCTGGTGTGGTGGTTAGCGAACAGTAAAAGGTTGATCGAACTGTTTCGCGTTAACCTGCTCGAAGCGAAGCCAAACCCTCCATTCCTGATTCGTTTAATTTGGTATGTGAGCCGTGCGGATAGAGCCATTGCTTGGTTAATTGCTATCACCCTGTCTCTGCGTGTGCTATCAAGTATCCCTAGCCTGCAACATCTGATATTCCTTGAGATCTTCACGTGGTGGATTTTAGGTGGCTCGATCGCAATCAGCTTCATTCTTGAGTTTGCATACCGCATGGGACGTACCTCAAACAAAGAAGTCATTGCGCTACGCCTTTCAACGATTCGCCGTTACGTATGGAGTTTCATTGTTGCTGGTGTGATTCTGCAAATCTCAAGCATCACGCTGGGTAAAGGCACCATCTACAGTTGGATTTACAGCGTTCTATTCTTTTGGTTTGTGTTGGTGACCATCTCGGTACTTCGATTATGGAGAGCGAAGGTATTCAATAGCCTAGAACATATCTCTGATCGCCCAGTGTGGGTTAATTGGGCCGTGAATCGCCAAGATACTTTTTTACTTAATATCATCGCGACTGCGCTTGGTATTGCTTGGTTGAGTGTTTATCACTTCCAGCATCGCATCATGTCACTGCTTTCGAACTACACAGTATTCAGTCAAGCACTGGCTTACCTGTTTAGGATTGAAGTGGCTAAGCAGTCTGACCTTGATAAGAATCAGAAAAACTTAGTGCGTATTAAAGGCGATCAGACATACGAATACATTCTACCTGGATCCATCGACAGCGAGCTGATTGACTATGCAGGCGATGAAGTAAAACAACTGTCTCGTTATCTTATGTCTGACAGCCCAGCGATTTGTATCGTGTCGGGTGAACGTGGCGTGGGTGCAACAACGCTTCTGTATACCCTACTGCACAAGGTATCGAATGCAGAACCAATTTACGTTAGTTGCCCTTACGCGGGTTACCAAGAATTACTGTGTCACCTAGCAGTAAGCATCGGCTTAGAAGAAGACGCAACTGAGATTCAAATCTTGGCACATCTTCGTAAGAGCGAAACGACTTATCTGATTGCAATTGATAATGCCCAGCGCCTAGTTAAACCAATGGTTGGTGGTCTTTCTGATCTGATTCGATTAACTAACTTACTTCGTCGTTCGAAGAAGAACCACAGAATCGTGATGTCGATTGCCAAGTCTAGCTGGCGATTTGTCGACCGAGCTCGTGGCGAGCGTCTATTGTTTGATTTGGTTTGTTTCCTTCCACGTTGGACTGAGAAACAAGTTGGCGAGTTGCTAACCAGCCGTATCAATACTGAACTCGATAAGCCATTGTCGTTTGATGGTTTAGTGGTACCAAAACAGTGGGACCAAGATGACATGAGCGAAGAAGAGCGCGCGCGCCAAGGTTTCTATCGTATCTTGTGGCACTACTCCGATGGTAACCCAACCGTTGCACTGCGCTTCTTCCGTCTCTCTTTAAATAGAAATAAAGAGACAGACCAAGCGGTGGTAAGGCTGTTCCACGTACCCGAGGCGCAAGAACTAGAGAACATGCCAAAACCAATGTTGGCGGTCCTTCGCTCTATCGTTCAGTTAGAGATCGCGTCTACCGAGGTGCTATCAGAGTGTACTCAGCTAAGTATTGCTGAAGTCACCGGTATTCTTCGCTATTTTGAAAGCCGTGGTTACATTGGTTGGAATGAAGACAAGGCGAAAATTTCCGACCACTGGTTCCGACACATTACTAACGTTCTCGACCGTCAACATTTATTGGTGAAGTAAAATGAAGAAGTTATTTGTCCTATTATTTGTTGGCTTGGCAACGGCGGTAAGTTTCCCGACTTATGCGACAGAAGAGTTAGCCAATGTAGAAAACATCTCTAAGATCGCGAGCTTGGTTCGTTGGAGTGGCGTGTTCTTCTCCATCATAGTCATTGCAGCGATGTGGTTATTATTGAAGTTCATCAACTCAATGGTGACGAGCTTTGGTAGTCAGTTCGTTCAATATCGAATGCTGTTGCAAAAGCTTCAATCGTTCATGCAGTTCTTCATTTATGTGAGTACGGGTCTTATCGTGTTCATGATGAGTTTCCGTATCAACGACCAAATCTTGGCTCTGATTGGCGGTACTCTTGCCGTATCGGTCGGCTTTGCGCTTAAAGACTTGGCGGCCTCTTTCATCGCGGGTATCACCGTAATGATTGACAGACCATTTCAAGTCGGTGACCGCGTCACGTTTGAAGGTAACTACGGCGACATTATTACTATCGGTTTACGCTCGGTACGTATGAGAACTTTGAATGACGACATCATCACGATTCCAAACAACAAGTTCTTAAACGAAGTCACCACCAGTGGTAACTATGGCGCGCTGGATATGCAGGTGGTGATTCCGTTTTACGTCGGTATGGATGAGGACATCACCCTCGCCCGTGATCTGATACAGGAAGCGGCCTCATCAAGCCGTTACATCCACCTACCTAAGCCTGTGACGGTGTTGGTGAAACAGACCATTACTGACAACTACCTAGCAATACAGCTAACCTGTAAAGCTTATGTGGTGGATACAGCCTATGAGAAACTGTTCGAGACAGATATTACGCTTCGTGTCATGAAAGAGTTTAAGAAACACAACATCAACCCACCTAAAATCTCGGTGGCTGCTCACTCATAGCTTTAGGTTGATTACTCGATTGTTCGAAACAAAAACACCTCCGCACTTGAATAAGATTGGAGGTGTTTTTTTATGGTTGCCGCCTATGTAACAGCTATTAATTTTACCGCTCTATGGCTCCATAAGTTTCTGGTGAAAAGCGCTAAACCTTAAAGTACTTCAACTGTTCTGTGAGATGTTCAGTGGTGTTTGCCATCTTCTGACTGTCTTCAGCCAGCGATTGTGAAGCCTGTAGGACTTCGTTAGCGGCCAAATGAATACCAGTAACACTCTCACTCATCTCTGTTGCTACTGTGCTCTGCTGCTCGGACGCAGCAGCAATTTGCGAGACCATATCATTGGCGTTGTGTAGCTCATTCACAATCACATCGAGTTGCTGGCGTGTCTCATTAGATGCAACCACGCTGTGGTCCACTTTTTCGTTGCTGCTTTGCATAGCATTAAATGTACGTTCGGCTTGTTGTGTTAGCTTCTCGATGGTCGATTGCACTTCGTTGGTAGAATTTTGCGTGCGACTTGCTAGGTTACGAACTTCATCAGCAACTACAGCAAAACCGCGCCCTTGTTCCCCTGCACGTGCCGCTTCGATAGCGGCGTTTAACGCTAGTAGATTAGTTTGCTCAGACACATCGCGAATCACACCAACCACTTGGCTTATCTCTGTAACACCAGATTGAAGATCTCTGACCAAGTTATTTGCAGTTGAAATGTTCTCAGATACTTGAGATATGGTCGTTGCGGTTACCTGCATGTTTTCATCATTTTGGTTAGCGTGATCGACCACTTTGTTGGTACTCGCAGCGGTGTTTTCTGCATTCATCGCGACATCTGAAATGGTCGCGCTCATCTCTGTCATTGCGGTCGATAACAGTTCAAGCTGTGCATGTTGCGAATTCACACTGGTTGCTGCCTCTTCACTGGCCTGCGCGATATGACTTGCCATATTACTAGACAGATCCGCAGACTCGTTTGCTGTACGAAGCGTTGTTTGCAGTTTGTCGAGCATGGTGTCGATCTGGTGGCTCATATCGCCCAACTCATCTTTACGTGTCATATTCATGCGAACACGAAGGTCACCATCGGCAATTTTATGCGTGTTATCGATAAGCTTGTTAAGCGGGACGATTATGTTATTTGAAATCGCATAACCCATCGCAAACAGTAAGCCTGATAAAACAACTGCGACCATGCCTTCTTTAAGTGCTAATGCGTAGAAAGCCTCTTGAATATCAGCGACCAGTATTCCTGAGCCAATAATCCAGTTCCACTCAGGGAAGAGTTGTACGTAAGAGATTTTATCTTTGAGTTCACCTTGAGGGCTCATCCACTGGTAATCGAGAAAGCCTTTCTCTTGAGGTGAGCGTGAGATCGTCACCATTTCACGCCAATGGTGCTTTCCTGCTCCGTCTTTCAAATTACCTGCGTTGGTACCATTAAGCTCAGGTTTGAGCGGATGACTAATAATGTTGAGTTGTTGGTTAAGGATCCAGAAGTAATTGGTGTTGTCATAACGAAGCGTCTTAATGGCTTGTAGCGCTCGCTCCTTTGCGACTTCTTCACCTAGTACACTACGTTGGCTGTAGTAATAGCCGGCTAAGCTTACTGCGGTTTCAACTTGAGCACTGAGCTTATCTTGCCGCTCTTCCATAGAGCTGGCTCTTTGCTGCATGAGGTTAAATGTAGATGCCATTACTAGCAGTACAACCGATAGAACGACAATTGAGGCGAGTTTTGACTTGATAGATAAGTTACTTAATTTCATAGCTGACTGACTTTATTATTTGTTTTGATTATGGATTTTCGACCAAGTTATCAAAATTTTGTACAGTTCAGATGATATGCATCAAGAACACTAAATATACACTGTGTTACATAATCAAAAAGAGGTATAGGTCAAACAGGCAGAGGTTGAGGTTTGATTGGTGATAGTTTAGTAGTGCGGGATTTTCGTGCTTGGGCTGAATGTAAAAACAACAGCCCAAGCGAGCTAGGACAACCATCAAACGATAGCCGTAGCAGGTTTAGAGGTTAGACACCAATAACTGTGGTGTCGCTTTTTGCTGAAGGTAGATACTAAAGCGGCTTCCTTTACCCACTTCTGATTCTACGCGTATCTCGCCACCAATTTGACTTAAGATACTTTGAGATACAGATAAGCCTAAGCCAGTCCCGTCGCGTTTCGTTGTATAGAATGGCGAGAAGATGCGCTTTAACTGCTCTTCTTTGATGCCACAACCTTCGTCTTCAACATGCACGATAGCGCCATGAGACACGCCGTTTTCTACCCAATCTTCACTCGAGATTGTTAATGTTCCCTGCCCGTCCATTGCATGAATAGCATTCATTTGTAGGTTGACCAGAATCTGCAGCAGTTGGTTTCGATTTACTTCAACCGATGTTTTAGCGTTTAAGTTCGAAACGTAAACCATGCCGCGCTTTTTCGCCCCAGTTTTCACGAGCGTGATACTCTCATCGACGATCGGGTTGATGTGTTGCCACGTGATCTCATCCTGCACGCCACCGTGTCGGCTGTATTGAAGCAAGCTTCGCGTAATATTTCGGATTCGGTCGATTTGCTCCATGATGGCATGGACTTCTTCTTCGACACGGCTTACTTCATCCCCTAGTTCAAATTTCATCAACTCAACGTTGCCAAGGATTACCGCTGTTGGATTGTTGATCTCGTGAGCAATACCTGCGGTTAGCTCACCGAGCGCTGCCAGTTTCTCATTGACCACCAGCTTATCTCTAGCTTGATTTAGCAGCTTGATATGCAGCTCGAGTTCTTCGGTTTTCTCTTTCAAACTAGCGGTGCGAGAATGGACTTTACACTCGAGTTCTAACGCCGCTTGTTGAATCTCTTGATTGCGCTCATGCAGCAGATCCAACATCTTGTCGAATTGTTTAGCAAGTAAGGTAAGCTCATGTTGATCATCCAGTCCTAACGTACCAATTCGCTTGTCTTGCCCCATCTGTACTAGCTTCACCACTTTATGAATGCGTTCGATAGGGTTGAAAAGATCGCGCGCACCTCTGTGAACGATCAAACCTGAAACCAGCAACAACAGAACGATAGTTATACTGATTTCGCCAAGGTTAGTCAGGTAGGTTTCAATGAGCGGCCAGATTAGGTAACCCGTATATAGCATGCCGATCACGTTGCCAAACTGGTCGTGAATTGGTTGATAAGCCGTGATGTACCATGCATCGTATACATATGCTCTGTCGAGCCACTCTTTGCCCTCGTTTAAGACTTTAGAGTGAACCTCGTGAGAAACTCGCGTACCAATTGCACGCCCTACACTGTCTTCACTGCTTAATGGTACGTTAGTGCTCACACGAAGGTCGTCAAGAAATACGGTGACGGTTCCTACATGACGGTTGAAGCCCTCTCTCTGCGGATAGATCAGGTTGCTGATTTGATCGACCAACTGAGTGCTGTTATTCAACAAGATCCCGCCATCAAGAAAGCCGATCACATGATCATGTTTATCTTTAATGGATACGACAGTACGGCTAACCAAGCCACGTGTTTCAACATCATGACCATTAAGCATCGGAACCTCTGCCTTTTTTGCAAGATCACGATCTAAGTAATCGAGTTCATTTCTGTCTAACACACTGAAAAACGATGATTTATGCGTGAGATTCAGGTATTCAAGCTTCTTTTCCATGCTTTCTACGCTGCGCCAGCGTAAAAAATCGAGCTCATATCGTGACTTATTCTCTGAGACCCAACGAATGAGTTCATCTTGAGGCACGTCGTTCGCAAGCTTCATTCGAAAGTTGTAAGACTCAGCAAATGCGCGCACGTTATAAGCTTGTTGGTTTTGAATCAGATGAATACTGTTGTCTGCGACGTCGAGACGTTCATCAACATCGATCAAAGCGCCTTGCCACGTATAGTGAACAGACCAATAAAAGGTGATCGCAACGAGCGCGCACAGAGTAAGAAAGATCGGTGCTGACGTGAGAAACAGTAAACGGTAGCGCACCATGGTTTTGAAGCGGAACGCCCACTTTGCCCACCACTGACGTCTAATCGGCATATTCTGAGCCTTCTGTGTTCCAGTCTTTGTATTTGCGTTCTAAGGTTTTACGAGCAACGCCAAGGTCTCTTGCCGCTGCAGACTTATTACCATCGTGAAAACTCACAAGCTGTTCGATATGTGCTTTCTCCACTTCTTTAAGTGTCCAAGTGTTTGGATAGCCTTCAGCAGCGTCCGTTGTATTCAAGTTCGGCACTTCAGCACCATGTGACACCGTCACTGAAATACTCGCAGGTGCCGGGTCGCCATTTATCTCTCGCCAATAGTGAGCTGGTGGCTTGTCTAATAGAATGCAGCGCTCCACGAGGTTTTTAAGCTCGCGAATATTGCCCGGCCATTCGTATTCATTCATCGCTAAGATATCTTCATGTGCCCAATTAGGTATCGGCATACCTAATTCACTCGATAGTAGGCGCGTAAAATATGGAACAAGCTCAATCAGATCGGATGGTCGTTCGCGTAACGGAGTCACATCAATCTTAAGTACATTGAGTCGGTAAAATAGGTCGCGGCGGAAGTGCCCTTTCTCGACTTCTTCTTGAAGGTTTCGATTGGTTGCCGCGACAACACGAACGTCTACGGATATCTCTGTCTCGCTACCGACGGGGCGAATGGTACGTTGCTCGAGCACTCGCAGCAGTGCAGCTTGCATAGGCAGTGGCATTTCGCCAATTTCATCAAGGAATAGCGTACCGCCATTAGCCACTCTGAATAAACCTTCACGATTCTTCTTCGCGCCAGTAAAGGCACCGGAGGTGTGGCCAAATAATTCACTTTCAAGAAGCTCTGGAGCAATCGCACCACAGTTGATTGGGACAAATGGCCCAGTTCGTTTACTGGCTTCATGAACACCACGTGCAACCAATTCTTTACCGGTACCAGACTCACCTTCTACTAACACGGACGCTCTTGACGGAGCAAATTGGCTAATAAGAAGCTTAAGTTGTTTGGTCTTATCTGAGCTACCAATAATCTCGGTTTTGATGTGGCGGCTGACATCACGCTTCAACGCGTACTGCATTCTTTGGTCAAGGCGCTTATCCATACAACGAAGTACAGCTTGAATCATCTGTTCTAAGTTGAATGGCTTTAAAATGAAATCTGAAGCACCGAGCTTGAGTGCTGATATGGTCATCTCCAGATCGGCATAGCCAGTCATAAAGATAACATCTGCTTTTCGGTCGCTATCATTGAAGGCTTCTTCCCACTCAATACCAGAGCGACCAGGAAGATTAATATCGAGAACGATCAGGTCGAAGTGTTCATTGCAACGTAGCGTTTCTGCTTCTTCTACAGAGCCTGCACTCGACACCTTGCCAAAGTACTTACCTAGTGCTTTCTTTAAAATTGCCTGCATGCCAATTTCATCATCGACCACCAGGACCGAAAACGCCTGATATTGAGTCAAGGTGCTTGGATTGAGGTTAGAGGCGTTTGAACTAGGTAAAGACATAATGATCAGCCGAAAGGGAAAGTTGGGACAGAGTGTACCAATTAACCTTTTGTTCAACAGGGACAATGTGCGACATTTTGTCCTAGCTCATGTTTTGGTTCATTTTATCTAGCGAAATGACGCAGTTTTGTCCGAAATAACAGCAATTTAATGAGACTTGATGCATTATTTGTTGGCATTAAGATTGCTTATAGGGAAAGGATTTCTAATTACTATAATTAGCATCTTATGCACATGTCCTTCTTTGAGCCCTTTAAAACTGAAGACATGTCATTCATTTCTAACAAAATGGAAATAATAATAATGAAAGCAATTCCCCTAACTATTGCAGCTCTATCTATCGTCAGTTACTCGGCTAGCAGCGCAGAAGACACCACTCATATCAAGCTTGCGACAACGACAAGCACTTATCATTCTGGCTTACTGGATTATCTACTGCCTGAATTCGAAAAAGATTCGGGTATCAAAGTCGATGTTTTAGCGGCAGGTACTGGTAAGTCACTTCGCATGGGTGAAAACGGTGATGTGGATTTGGTGATGACACACGCACCAAAAGCAGAAGCTAACTTTGTTGAGAAAGGCTACGGCGTTTTACCTCGTAAATTGATGTACAACGACTTTGTGATCGTTGGCCCTGAAAGTGATCCAGCGAAAGTTGAATCTCAAAAAGCAGTGGCGGATGTATTTAAAGCGATTGCGACAAACAATGTAACGTTTGTGTCTCGTGGTGATGATTCAGGTACACATAAGAAAGAGATGGGTATCTGGGCTCAAACTAAGATCGAGCCAAACTTTGGCGGCTACCGCAGCGTTGGTCAAGGCATGGGCCCTACTCTAAACATGGCGTCAGAGATGCAAGGTTACACAATGACTGACCGTGGCACTTGGCTGGCTTACCAAAATAAATTGGATCTAAAAATCCTTTTCCAAGGTGACGAAAACCTATTCAACCCTTACCAAGTAATTCTAGTTAACCCAGAGCGTTACCCAAGCATTCACTACCAAGCAGCAAAAACGTTCAGCGATTGGTTGGTTAACCCTAAAGGTCAAAAACTGATTAACGACTTTAAGCTGCACGGCAAGCAACTGTTTGTTGCGAGTGCTGAGTAGTTTGTCGCTCGCTAGGTTGTGCTAAATAGGGTTAAAGGTTCACTCTTTGCCAAATAGCATTACGCTTAACGAGTCAGCAAACCAAACAAGTAAAGAAATAATAGCTGGCCAATAAGGCTCATTAATATTGTGTCAGCTATGATTAACATCAGTCATTACCGATAAAAACCTATTATCGATTCACACGAGATACTTCATGACCTTATGGCAAACAACGCTAGATGCATTGAATTTACTGGTGAATTTTGACCACGACTTGTGGCAAATTGTCGCGGTGTCCTTCAGCGTATCTTTGTCCGCCATCTCTCTGGTAATTGTTCCCTCTATCATCATGGCTTTCTTATTGGCCTACACGGAATTCCCTGGGAAATGGGCGTTACTCTCTGTAATCAACACATTGCAAGCAATACCAACCGTGGTTATTGGCTTATTGATGTACATGATGCTCTCTCGTTCTGGCCCATTGGGCGACTGGCAATTGCTGTTCACTCAAAAGGCTATGATTCTAGGTCAGATGCTGATCTGCTTTCCTATTCTAGTTGCCATGATGCACGGTGCGCTGCAAGCCAGTGATCGCCGAGCTGTCGAAACGGCACGCACTCTGGGAGTTTCAACCACTCGCGTTGCCTGCACCTTGATTTGGGAAACTCGTTTTCCTCTACTGGCGGCAGTCATTGCTGCGTTTTCTCGCATCGTCACTGAAGTGGGTTGTTCAATGATGGTTGGCGGAAACATTATGGGAATGACAAGAAACATCCCTACCGCTATTGCAATGGAAAGTCACAAAGGTGCTTTCGCTCAAGGTGTGGCGTTAGGCATGGTTTTATTGGCATTGGCATTAGCCCTTAACTTTTTCCTTTCTAGTGTGAGAGGAAAAGGCTATTTAAGAACTTAGGAACGCTGTCATGAGTATAAAAATAACAACGCAGCAAATTTCAATGCGCTACAAAGAGCGTGTTTTGTTCCACATCCCTGAATTGTCGATCGGTCCGAACGATGCGATTTATCTTAAGGGCGATAACGGTGTAGGAAAAACCACTCTATTAAAAATTCTGTCTGGATTGATTAAGCCGACTTCTGGCCGTATTCAGTCACCGACACAAAGTTGGCAACATAACCTGTTCCCTAGACTAAAATTTAAAGACATCATCTATCTACATCAAACACCTTACCTATTTGATGGTTCTGTGTACCAAAATGTCGCTTATGGGATTCGCTTTAGTAAAGAGAGCCAAAAAGATAAGCGAGCTCAAATTATTAATGCGTTGAGGATGGTAGGTTTAGAAACCCTAGCAGATGAACACATTTCTGTGTTGTCTGGTGGTGAACGTCAACGCGTAGCAATGGCACGAGCTTGGATTCTCAAGCCATCAATTTTGCTGATGGACGAGCCAAGTGCTTCTTTAGACAAAGAATCTATTGAAAGATTGGTGATTATGGCCGAAGATCTTCTTCAGAGAGGCGCGAGTTTAGTCATTACCAGTCACCAAACCAACGCGTTAACCGATTTGTGCAAGAAGCAATGGTGGATCAAAGATAACACGCTAGCTGAGTCACCGCTTCTGCAAGTAATTAAAAAGAACAAAGCACAAGAGAATATTTATGCTGCTTCCAACGCAAACTAGTTGGGTTATTTTGGCTGGCGGACAAGCCAGCCGTATGGGCGGAAAAGATAAAGGACTCGTTGAGCTCAACGGTTCCCCGCTTATTCAATACGTTATAGACAAGCTGTCACAACAAGATGTCAGCATCACCATCAATGCCAACCGTAACCTCGACAGTTACCAAGCATTCGCTCCGGTTGTTTCCGATTCGTTCCCTGATTATCCGGGGCCATTGGGCGGTATTCATGCTGGTCTTAAAAACGCGACCACAGATTGGGTCGGTTTTGTCCCATGTGACAGCCCACAAATCAGTGATGATCTCGTACAACGCTTTTGTGCAGCTGTAAAAGAAGACAGTGACATTCTTGTGGCCCACGATGGTGAATTTAAACAACCCGTGTTTACCCTATTCCACAAGCGTGTTCTTCCAAAGCTAGAAGCCTTTTTAGAACGTGGCGATCGCAAGATAATCTTGCTCTACAAAGAATGCGTCACTGAGTACGTTGACTTCAGCGATGCACCAAACTGCTTTGTAAACCTTAATACGCCAGAAGAACTCACCCAATTCGGAACGCTTCAATAATGAAAGATTCAAAACAACGCCCTAACCTGCCGTTATTAGGTTTCGCTGCCTACAGCGGTACAGGTAAAACAACGGTACTTGAAGCCCTGTTACCTTTGTTAACCGACGCAGGTTTGAAAGTTGGCGTTCTTAAACATGCTCACCACGAATTTGATGTCGATAAGCCGGGCAAAGACAGCTATCGCTTACGCAAAGCTGGTGCGAATCAAATGTTGATCAGCTCTCGCAACCGTAATGTCATAATGACAGAAACGCCAGAAGCCGAAGCTGACTTTGATTATCTGCTTACCCGTTTCGATACCAACACGCTTGATTTAATTTTGGTAGAAGGCTGCAAGAACATCGCTTTCCCTAAAATCGAGCTTCACCGTGATGAAGTGGGTAAACCTTGGCTTTATCCAAACGATGACAACATCATTGCTATCGCAGCAGACAGCAAAGTCGAATCTGATCTGCCACAAATGGCAATCAGCGACTTAGAAGCAATTCGTGATTTCATCATTGAATACGCTCAGTCATTTGATCCTGTGTTGAAAACAAGCAAAACAGCAGCGTGTTCATCACCAAAAGATAATACACCGATTGTATGTTGCGACGCTTTTTCCCCTGCAGGTCTTACCGTGACTCAAGGCCAGCAAAAGATTGTTGATAGCATTGATGCACTAGAGCTGACGGAATCCGTTGCCCTAGAACAAGGATATGGTCGCGTATTAGCGGAAGATGTTATCTCACCAATCAATGTACCTCAGAACACGAACTCTGCAATGGACGGCTATGCCATTCGTAATGAAGACTTAGAACTGGATAGCTACCACGTTGTTGCTGAAGTTATGGCAGGACACAGCTACGACAAGACAGTTCAACAAGGTGAAGCGGTTAAGATCATGACAGGTGCACCAATGCCAGAAGGTGTTGATGTGGTTGTTATGCGTGAGCAGGCTGTTCAAGAAGGTGACACAGTTAGTTTCCCAGACGCAAAAATTTCAGTAGGACAAAATGTCCGTATGGCGGGTGAAGATCTTGAAATCGGCCAACCTGTCTTTACTCGTGGTACAAGAATCGAAGCACCAGAAATGGGCATGATGGCATCACTAGGTTTTGGTACCTGCCCTGTTCTACGTAAAGTGAAAGTTGGCGTATTCTCGACAGGTGATGAAGTTCAAGCACCAGGTAGCGAGCAAAAACCAAATTCTATTTACGATTCAAACCGTTTTACTATTATTGGTATGCTTCAAAAACTGGGCTGTGACATCGTTGATTACGGCATTATTGAAGATGACGAACAGAAGATGATGGATGTCCTTCATGCTGCGTCGTTAGAGACTGACATGGTATTAACGTCTGGCGGTGTATCTGTTGGTGATGCTGACTACATCAAGCTTGCGCTAGATAAACTGGGTGAGATTAACTTCTGGCGTATCAACATGCGTCCGGGGCGTCCTCTTGCTTACGGTAAAATTGAAGATAAACCATTCTTCGGTTTACCAGGTAACCCAGTCGCAGTAATGGTGTCATTCATCAATTTTGTTGAGCCAGCGATTCGCAAGCTGCAAGGTCAAACAAACTGGACACCAGTAAAAGCGAATGCAGTAGCTACCGAGCAATTACGTTCTCGCCAAGGCCGCACTGAATTTAGTCGTGGTGTGTTCACTATGAACGAATCTGGTGTACTTGAAGTTAAGACGACTGGTAAACAAGGCTCAGGCATTCTGCGCTCAATGAGTGAAGCAAACTGCTTAATTGAAATTTCACCATCGGTTGATACCGTGAAAGTTGGTGAAACAGTGACGATCATTCCGTTGCAAGGTCGTGTTTAATTAATAAAACGGCCTAAGGTGTATTGATTACACTGAAGTTCAAACGTTCGAAGCCCCTTCTGCGATGGTTTAGTCGCAAGGGGCTTTTATATTTCTGAACAACCTTAATAAGTAACCCATTAACTAAGTTAATCTTAAGATTTCTTACCATTACCTTGAGCGACGTACGGTTTTTATGTACAGTGCGCCCAAAGTAAAAATTCTATTGGAGCGCATCATGGCTCGTACCATTCTGTACACGTACAAAGACGAAGACAAAGAGTTACTGTTTTCAAAGCAAGAACACCGCACGATCCAAGAAGCGGTTGCTGATGCTGAAGGCATCGACATCACTGAATATTTAAAAACAGAGCACCAGCTTGAGTTGATTTCAGATACTAAAGCAGTTCGCAACTACCAAGACAATTACTTCCGTAAGCTAGGTTTTTCAAAGCTTACGCTGAAGCAAAAAGAAAACCTTGGTGTTGGTAAAAAGAATAAGTAAGTTCTTAGAGAGCTTCGCTCTTGCTAATCGATAGCTAAAATCACCAAACAATAAAAAATGCCGCAACCTCTTTCGAGATTGCGGCATTTTTATTTATTCTGCGTAACTTGTTTAGCTGAAAGCCATCACTATTTGATGTTTAGGAATGCAGCACCACGAACGCCACCTGAATCACCGTGTTTTGCTTTGATGATCTTCGGACACTTAGCAACAGACAGTAAGTACTTAGGAACGCGCTTTGGCATTTCTTCGTAGATAAGCTCGAAGTTTGAAAGACCGCCACCCAGTGCAACAACGTGTGGATCTAGGCCAGTAAACAGGTTCGCAAAGCAGATAGCCAAAAGTTCCATGAAGCGGTCAACGTGTTCAGCCGCTTTAGCCTCACCTTCGTTGTAAGCTTGGATGATCTCAATCGCTTTCTTCTTCTCGCCAAAGTAGTGCTCGTAAATCAATTCGAAACCACGACCCGACAGATAGCTATCTAGACAACCTTTTTTACCACAACCACAACCTAAAAGCGGTGCGTTGTCACCAAGGTGGAACCATGCATCCAAAGGTAGACGCATATGGCCTAGTTCACCGGCAACGTGGTTACGACCAGAGAATACCTTACCTTCGTAAACTAAACCGCCGCCAAAACCTGTACCTAGAATTAGACCAGCAACCGATGGCTCGTCTTTTAGCTCATCATCCCATGCTTCAGAAAGCGCGAAACAGTTCGCATCGTTTTCGATTTTTACGCTACGACCGATTAGCGCTTCTAAATCTTTACGTAGTGGCTTACCTGTTGATGCAGGAACATTAACAACCAGCATAGTGCCGTCGTCTGCGTTTTCCATACCAGGAAGGCCAAGGCCGATTTTGCCTTCGCAAGAGAATTCGCTATCGTATTTCTTTACTAAACCAGCGATCGTATCAAGCAGTAATTGATAGTCATCTGTTGGTGTTGGAACGCGCTCTGTTGCTACTCGCTCAAGTTTCTCATTGAATGCACCAAATTCAATTTTAGTGCCGCCAACATCGAAGCCGTAATACATGAAATCTCTCCAATTTTTCCCTAAATTCGGGCAAATAAACTCTTTAAATAAAACAACTGGGGAACATTATCCATAACACTCCCCCTACAAACCGTGATAGATAACAAACTTATCTCGTGTTTGAGTCTGTTTGAACAACAAGTCAGCACAAAGCGGTTAAAGGTTAGAGTGACGTCTCATTTTTACTGTGCTCTATGAAAGCATTCAGGCTTGGTTTGGTCGGATCTGACTTGTAACGAGTCTTACTTAGCATGTAGCTTTCGCGAAATGCTTCAAACCATAGTTGTAATGTTTTGGCGCCCTGCTCTTCACCAGCTTGTTTTAATACTAAGCTCGCGACTTCTGCAGTTGAAAGGTGTTGCTCATTGTCTGACTTTCGCATCATGTATTGAGAAACGGATTCAGGTTCAATCGACAACACAGGTAGCTCTTGTAAGTACTCAGAACGTCTAAAGATACGTCTTGCTTCACGCCAGCTACCATCGATGAAAATCAGTAGTAGCTTTTTATTTGGATTACGCATTTGTGGCAGGTCTTGAACCACTCGCGATTTGTCATCGGTATAATCTTCTGGGAACACAATCACCGGTTGATATTGCTCGTCCTTCAGAACATCCAGCATCTCTGTGTTTGGCTCTGTTCGATGCCATAGGTAAACATGGCTGTCTTTTACTGTGTCGACAATCAAACGACCTGTATTACTTGGTTTCAATATTTCGTTATCTGACAAGATCAACATTGTGGCAATATTCGTATCTATGTTCGGTTGGTGGTCACAGATACAGCTGTCTTGTTTGATTTTACAGAACTCACATCGAACCACTTTACACCCGCGCGCATTGAACGGCTTGGTAGAAAGGGACAAACGGTGTTGATATAAACGGTGAAAAGCGTGGATTCTCATGGACAATAACAGTAAATCTAGAAAAGTGGCCCGATTGTACTTACAGTATCGTTAGAATGATAGAAGGAATTCTCATGCAAGACCCATCCTTACTTCGCCTTGTTTTCTTTGTTAGCGCTTTTGTTTTGTGTGCGTTGTGGGAATATCGTGCGCCAAGAAAAACGTTGACTCAAAATAAATGGTTTCGTTGGGGAAATAACTTCTCATTAATGGCGCTTAACAGTGTTTTATTGGCGACATTAATACCTGTTGCGGCATTTCAAGCGGCACTGATTGCGGAACAAAACCAATGGGGTCTGTTCAATAACATCAGTCTACCCTTTGAAATCACCGTGTTCCTTTGTGTCGTATTATTAGATCTTGCCATTTACACTCAGCACCTGGTGTTTCACCGTATCCCAGCTCTATGGAAACTTCATCGTGTTCATCATGCCGATCTGGATATAGACGTAACTACAGGTACCCGCTTTCATCCCTTTGAGATGATTTTGTCGATGTTGATTAAGGTCGCGTTAATTTTTGTATTGGGTGTGCCCGCACTAGCCGTTGTGGTATTCGAGGTCGTTTTGAATGTAAGTGCAATGTTTAACCACAGTAACGGTCGTTTACCTTTATGGTTCGACAAACAGCTTCGTAAAGTGATTGTCACGCCAGACATGCATCGAGTGCACCACTCTGTGATTGTCAAAGAAACCCATTCTAACTTTGGGTTCTTCTTATCAGTTTGGGATATCTGGTTTAAAACGTATCGTGCTCAACCCAAGCTTGGGCACGACAAGGTCAATATTGGTGTGCCAGAAATACGAGACGGAAAAGAACAAAGACTCGACTTGATGTTACGCCAACCATTCGCTTCCTTCCCTCATTCGGAAGACAAGACCTAACGCCTCAAGACATAATAAAAAATGGCGCCAACTCATTAAGAGATTGCGCCATTTTTATATGCGTAGCTTTTCACCCTTCAGCGGCAATTCCCACTTCCGGACAACGTTGACACATCTACTTCAATACGTACTTATGAAGCATAGCTTGTTGATGGCCTGCGATTTCACCCACTTGCTCAGAACTTTCAATCATGGACTCAAGTTGCAGTTTGGTATTTTCGCCCTGTTCGGACACGCGCGTGATTGAGTGTGTCACATCAACAGTTGCACGAGCCTGTTGCTCTGTTGCGACCATGATTTGCTCGACGCGGCCTTTAATCTGGTTAACCGCAACTTCAATCTTCTCAAAAGCTTGCTTCACATCGCCGCTCGCTTGAAGTGCATTCGCCATCTCAGTTCGTGATTCAGTAACAGACGTACGAGAACGGTCCGCCGCAGCCACCAGCTCATTCATCATGTTTCGGATATTAGTGGTTTGTTGGGATGTACCACTCGCTAATTTCCTTACTTCATCTGCGACTACCGCAAAACCACGACCTTGCTCTCCCGCTCGCGCTGCTTCTATCGCAGCATTCAATGCCAGCAGGTTGGTGTTTTCTGCAATACCACTGATCATGTCGACCATTTCACGAATTTGCTTCACTCGCCCATCAAGATCAGCCATCGACTGTTCGTTCATGTTTAAAGAGTGCTCTAACGCTTGTAAGCGCTCTTGGTTTAAACCAATAACCTGGCTACCACTCACTGACTCGTCTTCTGCGACTTGGGCATCATCATTCGAGGCATTCGAAATACGAGCGATTTCACCAATCGACGCTTCAAGTTGTGTGATTGTGGTGATCATATTCTGCAGAGATTCATTCTGCTCATGCAGGCTCAAGTTGGTTTGCTCTGCAGCGTCGTGACTTACTTCTGCGGTCTGATAAAGCGTTTCACAGTTGCGAGTAACTAAACGTATAGAATCGGCAGTTGAATCGACAACCGTATTAAGTTTAGAGGTGATGACTTGTAGCTCGAGTGGGCCAAGCAACTCACTCTGCTTCGAGAAGTCATGTTCTGCAAGAGACGTTAACTGACGTGTAATGTTTTTTAAGCCTTTGTTCATCCAACGACGCAGTACTAGCCATGACGTAGTAATGATCATTGCGATCACTAACCCACTAATAAATAGCACACGGTCGATGTTAGTAATGGTCTGGTTTACGACCAGTTCACTTTCATCAATCAGTTGAGACGCTGTCGACGATAGCTGATTGAGCGTGTTAATCACCGTATTCGCTAGTCCAATCACTTGCGCTAAGTTTTGCTCTTGTTGTTTGACTAGCTCTAGCTTAAGCAATATTTGTTTGATCACGCCCTCTTCTGTAAAGCCCTCTTTTACCATTTCATAAGGAGCGATTAGGCTCGCGAATTCTGCAATGTCTGGGTGCCAATCTGAGAAATCACTGTAGGCCAAGTTAAGACCTGCGATTCGGTTCCTCAATTGACGATATTCATCTTCTGCTTTCTCTAGGTCGTTTTGCATCATCAACATTAAGAAAGTATTGGCCATCGCAGATGCACTCGACGTAAAGCGGTTGGCCGCATCGCTCGCTTCTGGATTATCTTCAACTAAGAATGAGCTAATACGATTCATTTCAGGACCGATAGATCCTACGCCGTAACGAAACTCACCAATTTTACTGTCGATTAGGTTTTGCTTACTTTGTATTTCAATTTGTGCAGAAAGAACCGTGTCGGTCATTTGTTGTAGCTGTGCCATATCGTCGATAAGGCTTTGCTTTTGTTCAAGAGAAATCGCATCAGGAAAAGATTGGGAGATAAAAAGGAGTTCCTCGAGCGTGTTGTTACTCTCTACAGCGAGTTCATCGATCAAATTACGTGTTTGGTTTAGTGTATCTAAGTCAGTCGATTGGGTGCTATAAGTGAGTAGTTTTACTTGTTCTAATACGCTTTGTGTTAATTCTGCGTTATGCAGAGCGAGTGGCAGAGCTTGTTCAGACAGAGTATCAAAGTAACCTCCTACTCGATCTATGCCACGAATACTGACCATAGATAAAAAGCTGACAAGTAGAAGGATCGAAATAAATACGGCACTAACCGTTTGAATGAGCGAGAATGTATAACGTGAGGGTTTTACCGATAAATTGGTGTCAGTCATGCGAAATCCAGTTTGACTACAAAAAGAGATATCCTTAAGTTAGTCGGTATACTAGAAGCCCTTGATTACGCTTTTATTTCAGTTTTCTTTCAGAAGAGTTACATATGAAATTCAGAAAAATGCTTGCAGTTACAATAACTTTCGCAACATTAACAGCTTGTAGCTCAGCACCATCCCCTTCTAAAAACAGCCAAATTGCAAATAAACCTCTATCAAAGTCAGAACAATTGACTACCAATGCTTATATGAGTGTGTACAAGCAGTGGAAAGGCGTACCTTATCATTTCGGTGGAACTTCATTCAGAGGCGTGGATTGTTCCGCTTTTGTCCAAATTGCCGTGCAAAATGCGACGCAGCAAGCATTACCAAGAACAACAAAAGATCAGAGTAAACAAGGTGTTGAAATTGCTTATGAGCAAGCAAGGAGTGGAGATTTGGTATTTTTCAAGACGTCTTTCACCGTTAGGCATGTAGGTGTGTATTTGGGGAATAACCAGTTCCTACATGCGTCTACGTCGAAAGGTGTAATCATATCTAGGCTAGATAACCCATATTGGGCTTCTAAATTTTGGCACTTTAGGCGCATATAGTGTATTTGCGAGGCCACCAATTGAATTAAAGGCAACCTCATAGAGGTGCTACGCTTTCAGTCCATCAATAAAGAGTACTAACCACAAAAATAGTCAGTAACGACGAAATAGAGGTTAATCGTATTTTGCTACTGCAGTATCGAATAGGTTCTTCACCAATGCGATGTATTCATCCAAGAAAACAATCTGTTCGTTTGTCGCTTTTTTAGCCCACACGCCTGCAAGCACTTCCCCTAGATCAGCAACCACGGCATCCGCTTCTTTAAGCAACTGAAAACGTACACTTGAATGCAGCTCAGGGTTTTGCTCGAAGATCGCCATAATGTTGCTTGAAATCATGTCAGTTACTATGTCTTCGACACTTTCGTTTCCAGTATCACCGTTACCGTTAGTAAATACATCTAGGTTAAATGATAAGTGCTCGATCAAAGCTAGGTAGCCATCGGTTTCTACAACCACAATAAATCTCCGTTTTAAGCTCTAAGGCAGATTAATACGTATTAGGCTAATACTATGTATATGAAGTCATTTGTCATCATTTTATTGCTATAACGAGGATTAAAATGATCTTTGTTAGTATTTAAGTGCAAAATTGAATCAATAATACGCGAAGCAGCTTACTCAATAATAATTACCCGCCTTGCTCAAACCACAACATCTCAAAGCTCTCTTTAGCAATAGCGCGTCAACCATACCAAGCTATTATTGGTTTTCTAGTGGAAGTAAGGTTATTTGGTGTCGCACGTGATATTTGTTCCAACTATTTTGCGATTGGTGATTCACTTTTTACTGATTTATCAAAGGCATTCACATAGCCCGAGTTCACAAAACTGTTAATTGATCCGTACTGTCTTGTACTAGTGCTGAGAACATTGACCAGAACGTCTATAAATCACTCAGATTTGTCCTAAACTATTGCTATCAAACGATAGTATTTCACTCCAACAGTTCATTGAGGATTTCCTATGTGGCAGGCCATTTCTCAACAGCTTTCAGACACACTCTTATTCAATTTTCAGCTTACCGAGCGCGTTAAGGTTCCCGGTGGTGACATTAACGATTGCTATATGATCAGCGACGGTAATGAACGTTACTTCGTTAAGGTGAATCAGCGAGAGTTCCTACCTAAGTTTGAGATTGAAGCTGAGAACCTACGTTTATTAAGAGAGACTTCAACAGTCTACGTACCTGAGCTGGTGCTGATTGGTAAAACCAAAGAGTGCTCGTTTATCATTCTTAACTATCTGCCTACCAAACCACTCGAGACAGGCAATAACAGTTATGACTTTGGTGTCCAGCTTGCCAAACTTCATCAGTGGGGTGAGCAAAAAGAGTTTGGTTGCGACCAAGACAACTACATCGGCAGCACGCTTCAACCAAATCCCTGGCATAAAAAATGGGGCCGTTTCTTTTCTGAACAACGCATCGGTTTTCAACTCCAGCTCCTAAAAGAGAAAGGCATCGAGTTCGGGGATATTGACGACATTGTTGGGATGGTGAACATGAGACTTGCTGGCCACAACCCTCGCCCTTCATTACTTCATGGTGATCTTTGGAATGGTAATGTGGCTAATTCAGCATTTGGTCCTATTTGCTACGACCCAGCTTGTTATTGGGGCGACCATGAGTGTGATTTAGCGCTCACTGAACTGTTTCAGGGCTTCCCACCTGAGTTTTATGAAGGATACCAAAGCGTCATGCCGCTTGACGTTGGCTATACTGATCGAAAAGACATTTACAACTTGTACCACCTTCTTAATCACTGTAATCAATTTGGCGGTGAATATCTGGCACAAACAGAAGCGTGCATTCAGAAGATTCAGGCTGTGTAATACTTATCACAATAGATAAGCGGTCAGATGGTATAAGTTAGCTTGAGGAGAATTTGTCATGCAGAAATATACAGAGAAACATGTCTCCTGCCCTCATTGCGGGCACGGTATTAATATAACGCTCGACGCATCCAATGGCAGTCAAGATTTTTACGACGACTGCCCTGCCTGCTGCAATGCCATTCACCTAGACATGCAAGTCGACGAAGTGCGAGACAGAATAAACCTGTCGATCGATGCAGACGATGAGCAGGTATTCTAATTTGTGTTTCTTACAGGCAACAAAATCAAAAAAGAGCACCTAGGATGCTCTTTTTTATTTGGTCATCGCGTAAATAGAACAACGCAGATTAAATGTGACGGTTGATTACTTTTGATTCGCTAGTACACGTTCCACAGTATCAACAATCGCTTGAGTTTGAGGATCAAACTCGATATTTACTTCGTCACCGACTTCACGGCCACCAAATAGCGTGCGATTCAGGGTTTCTGGGATTAAATGTACAGAGAAGCGGTTATCTTCCACTTCACCGATCGTAAGTGAACAACCATCAACACCGATGTACCCTTTGCTTAGAACATACTTCATTGATGTTTCTGGTAGTTCAAACCAAAGTGTGCGGTTGTTTTCCGTTTTGATAACTTCAACTAACTTAGCCATTAACGAAATGTGGCCAGACATGCTGTGACCACCAATCTCGTCACCAAACTTAGCGGCGCGCTCAACATTCACTTTGTCACCTACGTTTAACTCGCCCAAGTTGGTTAGACGTAATGTTGCTTGCATTAAGTCAAAAGAGATTTGGTTACCTGAAATGTCAGTCACTGTCAGGCAACAACCGTTGTGAGCAACAGAAGCGCCGATAGCTAACCCCTGTACCATTTCATCCTTTAACTCAATGGTATGAGTCTGAAACAACTCTTTTTTATTGATAGCAACCAGTGTTGCCATGCCTTGAACGATACCTGTAAACATAAGTTTCCTATTTAGCATTTTACTATGGCAGTTATTGTGACATTTCTTTATGATTCGTCCAATGGAAGCTTAACGATCAGTGTCTCTGATTCCTTCTGAATATTCATTCCTGTCCCATTTTCTTTCTCATCTGGAGTTGTTTGTGCATCGTTACAAAGAAGAAGCCTCAAATCTAATCAAACTTGCGACGCCAGTATTGATCGCATCTATCGCGCAAACTGGCATGAGTTTCGTTGATACTGTTATGGCCGGTGGCGTCAGTGCTATCGATATGGCAGCGGTATCAATAGCGGCAAGTATCTGGCTTCCTTCAATTTTGTTTGGTGTCGGATTACTTATGGCGTTAGTGCCTGTGGTCGCACAACTAAATGGTTCTGGTCGCCAAGTTAAGATTCCTTTTGAGATTCAGCAAGGTGCATTCTTAGCGCTTGTACTTTCGATTCCAATCATTGGAGTCCTTTTCCAAACTCAAGCCATTTTGCAATTGATGGATATTGAAATCCTAATGGCAGAAAAGACCATCGGCTATATGAATGCGGTAATGTTTGCAGTGCCAGCTTTCTTGTTGTTCCAAACCTTAAGAAGTTTTACTGACGGTATGTCTTTGACTAAGCCTGCAATGGTCATTGGTTTTATTGGCCTGTTATTAAACATTCCGCTTAACTGGATGTTTGTTTACGGTAAGCTTGGTGCTCCTGCCCTTGGCGGTGTGGGTTGTGGCGTAGCAACCGCTATCGTTTATTGGATCATGTTTGGCTTACTGTTTACTTATGTGTTGACCTCTAAGCGCTTGGCTAAAATCAACATTTTCGGTCAATTCCATAAACCTCAACTAAAAGCTCAAGTTCGCTTATTTAAACTTGGTTTTCCTGTCGCAGCTGCGCTTTTCTTCGAGGTGACGTTGTTTGCAGTGGTTGCGCTGTTAGTTGCCCCACTCGGCTCATTGATCGTAGCGGCGCACCAAGTTGCGATTAACTTCTCTTCACTGGTGTTTATGATCCCAATGAGTATTGGTGCTGCGGTTAGTATCCGTGTTGGTCATAAACTGGGTGAAAACAACACTGAAGGCGCTAAAATTGCGACTCACGTTGGTATCATTGTTGGCTTGGTAACAGCGTTTATCACAGCGGCACTCACCGTGTTGTTTAGAGAGCAGGTCTCACTTCTTTACACAGAAAACACAGCAGTAATTACCATCGCAATGCAGCTCCTGATTTTTGCGGCGGTATACCAATGTACAGATGCAATTCAAGTCATCGCTGCGGGTGCACTTCGTGGTTATAAAGATATGCGTTCAATCTTCAATCGTACTTTTATCGCTTACTGGCTGCTTGGTCTGCCGATTGGCTACATCTTAGGGATGACGGATTGGATTGTTGAACCAATGGGCGCACACGGCTTCTGGATTGGCTTTATTATTGGTTTGTCTTCAGCAGCAATTATGCTTGGTATGCGTTTGCATTGGATGCACAAACAAAGTGATGAAGTACAGTTGGAGTTCGGCTCTCGCTAACCGCTTCTTAAAGACAAGTTAATTAAACAAAAGAGCACTGATAATCAGAGCTCTTTTTTATTTCATGTACACACTTTTTCCGTGTCCAAAATAGTTATCAACAATGCTTGTTCGGCACGCTGATGTGCAATTGTTTAATAATCACTTTTCTCTCTAACGAACCTTGCAAACTTCGGCTTACCATTTTGAGTGAAGCCATTGTAACGGAAGGTAATTTGACTGCCAATTTCTGGAGGAGACAAGCGCATCTTATCGGTGAAGCCACTTCCAATGTAAAACTCCACACCATCTTCTGTGTGTACTAAAATTGAGCCCATCATCCCCTTATACTTGCCAGTTCCGGTTTTATAGCCAATAACGGTCGCTTCTGCATCGTGATGTCGTTTTAGTTTTAACAAGTCATTACTTCTACCCGCCTGATATCGGCTGGTAATCTTACGAAGCATCAACCCCTCGCCTTTACGCTCATCGACATTATCAAGCTGATGAAACAATGCCTCTTCACTTGCAATCGGTGTATGCTCCACATACCCAATGTGCGGTTCGTTTATCACTCTTACCCAGTGCAAGATGTTGTAGTAACGTTTCTGATAGTCGCCCGCCGCACCTGGCATATCAAACAGCATGAATTCGATCTCTTGCCACGCTGTATCACTTGGAGTGTGGTCTAAGACTGTTGTTTGGACTAAGTGAAAATTGTCTCTTCCAGCCCACAGTTCTCCTTCAAGGTGAACATCCGGTAATTCTTTGACAAACCACTTAGGCGCATAAATTCGATTCCCATTGCGGGTATATAGATGCTTTCCATCCCACAAAGCCCTGATGCCATCGAGCTTTTCGCTGGTCCAATATTCAGACACATCTATACCTTGCTTATAGGTATTTGCTAAAACCAATTGTGCAGGAGGCAGATACGAAGCATGAGAAGGAAACGTAGAAAACGCACACAGTGTTGCTATTGCCAACTTGGTTAGCCTCATTTCAAAATTCCTTTTGTAGCTTGAGCGGTTAAAAGTATGAGCACTTTGCTCAAATCTACTTTCTATCCTAGGTGTTCTAACCATTCATCATTCAATCTTTAATCTAAGATGCGATCAATGCATCAACCTTATCCATAATGGCGTTTCATTCGCAAAATCAATTCGTTACACCTCCCAAAAATCCAACCAATTTTAGTTCTCATATTGAGAAATCACCTTTCTCAATATGAAACACTAAAAATCAAACACTATAAGCCATTGATATGTAAGACCAAAAAAGTTGGCACATTCAGTGCTTTTGTAAACTCATGAACAAAAGGAGATAAGACTATGGAACTACGTAAGATTGACCTAAACACAACAACACTAACACTTTCAATTTTTGGTGATTTAGACGCGGCAGGCAGTCGCGATGCACAAACCGACATTGATGACGTGATTTCTAATGACGGTCATCAAGAGATCGAAGTCGACTTCAGTCAGGTCGAATTTCTTGATTCATCGGGTGTGGGTGCGATTGTTTACATGTTCAAACGCCTAACTGAGCGTGAACGTAACATGCGACTAGAAAACGTGTCGGGTCAACCACTGGAAATCATGAACCTTCTGCGAATTGGACACGCTATCCCTGTTAACTCAAAAAATCCTACAAATTCATGAAGATCCACTAAGCTAGAAGTAACAAAAAATAATAATAAAAAGCGTAAAACAAAGGACGTTGGCATGAATACAATCAAAAACTACATAGCCCTATCTCTGTCTGTGCTAGTTCTGGGTTGCACAAGTTACCCAGAACACGGCACTGGCGGACTAGCCGAGAGTTATGATTCGATGAACTATCAGAATTCTGACTTCTCGCCGGTTATGCCTGACGAACCGTTAGGTCCAGAGCATGGCTTACGTTTTGATTGGCAACTCGCTAAATTGCATTTGGATGCGCTGATTCAAGAAGGCGCGCGTTGGTGCTTCCCCGCTGCGGTTGTCCAAGCCATCGAGAAGCAAAATCGCATCGCTCGCGAGCTTCAAGGAGGCCTACTTTTAGATGCGGCTAACGATTTGGTTATCCAAAGAAAACGCCTAAACGAACTTGAGGTTCAACTTGACTATGTAACTTCACAAGCGCGTTGTGAACCTCCCAAGAACGAAAACCAATTCCGTATGCAGCTGTCGATAATTCAACAACTGTACGATCTACTCAACGTCGACAATCAATTCGCACACAACTCTATCGAAGTGAATCCTAAATATATGGGTAAGCTTGCAGAGGCGTCTTACATCTTAAAAGACAACAAGTCGCTAGAGTTAATAGTGACAGGCCATTCAGACGCAACAGGCTCAGAAGAATACAACGACAAATTAGCCCTAGGCCGAGCGCAACAAGTTGAGCGCTATCTCACTATCTTTGGTCTAAGCCCTAGCCGTATCAAGGCCGTCTCAGTAGGTGAAACCGTACCACTATTTGAAGGTGAATCCGAAGGTACACGCTTAACCAATCGAAGAGTGAGTATCGAAGTCATCTCCCCTGAAAACGCGGCTAAGATGGGGAGCTCACTATGAAATTACTGATTGCGTTACTTATCACGTTATCGATGTTCATCGCGACTTTAGTACATGCCGACGACGACTTTTCGGACGCAGTGCAAGTCGGTGATCTTATCCAAGTGAATGTGCCTGGAGAGAGCGAGTTAAACAAAGGTTACCAAGTGGATAAACGCGGTCGAATCACCCTACCTGAAGTAGGTACTGTGTTCGTCGCAGGCTACGATAAAGAACAGTTGAATAAAGTCGTTCTAGAGTCACTGGCGACGGCTTATAAAGATCTATCGAATGCTTCTGTTTATGTAAAAGAACAACAGATCATTATCTACGTGCAAGGTTACGTTGAACAACCGGGTGAATACACCTTGGCTTTGGGCTCGAGCGTCCAAATGGCGCTGTACGCGGCTGGAGGCTTACGTTCTGGGGCTCAATTGGACAAGTTAATCTTAAAGCGTGGCGCAGAACGTAAAGAGTTTAATTACAAGCGTTTCTTAGATTCTGGCGATGAGGACTACCTGCCTACACTGCAATCACTTGATTCTCTATTTGTCCCTGCTTCACCACTGGTTGGTAATATTGAACAAGAATTTGATCCTGCTAAGCTTGCCAACTCGGGTGACAGCGCGGATTCAAGAAGTTCAATTAAAGTCTTCGGTGAGGTCAACGCACCTGGTTCATTCACTTATAAAGAAAATACCGATCTCGTTGATGTCTTAATGCGCTCTGGCGGCGTAACTCGCTACGCTAGTGTCGAACAAATCCGCGTCATCTCAAACAATACTCCAACGCTATTCAACCTTAAGCGCTACCTTGATTCTGGCGACGAAAGTCTACTGCCAGTGCTACGCCCAGGCTCAACCATTTTTGTGCCAAAACAGGAAGAAGAGATTAAATCCGGTGCGAACATGGTTTATGTAATGGGCGAAGTGGCAGCACCTGGTGCCTTTGAAGGTAAAAAAGGCGCGACCTTCATGGATATCTTGGCTAACGCCGGTGGACCTACTCGCTTCGCTGAGTCTCGCCAAATCCGCGTTATCAAAGCCGATGGTCGAGTACTTCGATTCGATTTAGCCGCCTATACCGAAGGCTTACCGAACTCAAACCCACCAAACATTAAAGCTGGTGATGCGATTTTTGTTCCTGAGAAAACGGATATGAACGAAAAATCTTGGTTGAAGATCGCTCCAGACAGAGCCGTTAACGTGATTGGTGAAGTAAACCGACCTGGTCGAATTGAGTGGTCAGACGAAATGAACTTCATGGGCCTACTCGCGCATGTCGGAGGACCAACTCTACGCGCTGATACTACAAAAATTGAGATTGTGACTGGCAGAAAGCTCGTGGTATTCGATTTAGATGAGTTTATTAAAAACGGTGCACCACGAGACCAAATGCCCTATATCTCTGCTGGCTCAATCGTTCGTGTACACGATTTACCGCAAGACCCATCAGACAATAAATCACAATGGGTTCGCCAAAGCTCTGATGCGTCTATTTACATTTTTGGACAAGTCAACGCACCGGGCCGTTACCGTTTCACTAAAGACATGCATTTCCTAGATATCTTGTCTGCGGCCGACGGCCCTACTGGAGATGCAGACATACACAACATTCGTGTGACCCATCGTGATAAACCTTACGCCAAGGTCAGCAAGCTTAATCTGTCTTTGTATTTTGAAACAGGCGATGAATCGTTACTACCGAATGTCACTACTGGCGACACTATCTATATCCCTGAGAAGAACAAAAACTGGCTAGACAAGCCAAAAGAAGAAACCGTGCGTGTGCTAGGGGCCGTTAATAACCCCGGCCGTTATGCGTTTAACGATAACATGACGATTTTAGATATCTTAGCTGAAGCGGCTGGCCCTACTGACAATGCATACGTTGAGAAGATTACCATTGTAAATATGTCTTGTTGCCAAGGACAAGCTCGCACTTTCGACCTGGTTGAATTTAGTAAAACAGCCAACATTTATAACCTACCGGTTTTGCGCGCTGGAGACACCATTTACATTCCAGACCGTCGTGACAGTTTTATGGAAAAAGCCCGTGTAGGCCTAGAGGACATACTACGTATTACTACCACGATTGTACTAATAGGAGCGTTATAATGACTATTTCAGCAACGCATGCCGAAGTTGAGCAAATCTATTTGGCGTCTGAATTAAACGAACAACGCTCTATCTGTGTTACTGCTTGTCATTCAGGTGACGGCGTAACATCGGTCGCAACTGCCCTCGCCGAGCGTTTCTTGTTAGCGGGTCACTCTACACTGTATGTGGACCTTAACCTGTTCAACCCAGCTTTTAAGAACCTCAATATGCTTGAAGAGGAACAATCAGGTCAGCTTATTGAGCATGTTGAATCACAACGCACGTTTATCGGGGTACCCGCACCGCAAGTCGCATCGACGCAGTTAGCATACAAAGATCCATCGACATTAAAGCAGGCTGTTGCTCAATGGCTAGTTAAATACGACCGCGTAATCATCGATACTTCGCCGCTACTCAACATAAATAAAGGTAATATCCCAGCTCAATCAGTAGCTAGCGCCTGTGATTCAACGCTTCTTGTTGTCGCTTACGGAGATACATCGTCTCATCATCTCGAGCAAGCTAAGAAGCTTCTCGATGCTCAGACTATTTCCTTAACGGGCTGCATCATGAATATGAAGGATACGCCAAGCTTTGCACAAGAACTGGTTAGACAGATAAACCGAATGAAGTTTATCCCAGTTAAGCTACGTGAGCGTCTAGCTAATAAACTCTATCGGAACGAGTTTTTGAACCTGCCGATGTAGAATGTATCCTGCTAGCAGGTGAATTAATGCCAATTACTTCCTGAAATCGCACATTAATCGTATTTTCTAATTTTTGGCGAATTTAATATAGAAAATACGATTTTTGCGACCATTCAATGCATTTCATACACATAATTAGTGGTCATCTCACCTTGAAAACGCCTCAAAGATCAACACAAACCGGCTAACTTTGGTGGTAATGTGACACAGCCTGTTAAAGTGCCATGTAAATAGCGTCAAAGATGGAATTCGTACGAATATTCCCTAAGATTATAAATAGAGGTGGTTTTTGACGAATTTGTAATAGTTTGACAAAGTTATCCGATGGCGGTGAAACACCGTGGATAAATCAAGCAAATCACACTTATGCTTTGTTGCTGTATTGGTTTGCTGATTGATTCACACACTTCCCCCATCCCTCCTTCTGCTCAAATGGTTCAAAACATGGAAAGGATCACCATCGAGCAATTCAGTTAGTCAACTGACCTTGACTAGCTTGGTTGTATTATTAAAGAGAAAGGAAACTCAATATGAAATACAAGTTAAGCTCCGTATTTTTGTTAGTTGCAGCAGCCAGTGGTCATGCTAACGCTGGAGAATGTGGCAGCGTAACAATCGCAGACATGAACTGGAACTCTGCAACTCTTATAGCCAACATCGACCAATTCATCCTTGAGCATGGTTACGATTGTGATGCCGAACTCATCCCTGGCGACACTATGCCAACCGGCACATCCATGATTGAAAAAGGCCAACCAGATGTTGCACCGGAACTATGGAGTAACAGCCTAAAAGACGCTCTTGATAAAGGTGTTGAAGAGAAACGTCTTCGCTACGCAGGTAAAGCTCTTGTAAATGGTGGTGAAGAGGGTTTTTGGGTTCCTGCTTACCTAGTTAAACAAAACCCAGAAATGGCAACAATCGAAGGTGTACGCAAGAACGCTGCGTTGTTCAAGCACCCTGAAGACCCAGATACATCCGCATTTTACAGCTGTCCAGCAGGCTGGAACTGTCAAATCAGTGCCGCTAACCTGTTTGACGCACTTAACCTAGAAGAGAGCGGTTTTACCATCGTAGACCCTGGCTCAAGTGCTGGTTTATCTGGATCTATCGCGAAAGCTTATGAACGTGAAGAAGCTTGGTTCGGTTACTACTGGGCACCAACTGCAGTTCTTGGCAAATATGACATGGTAAAAGTCGACTTTGGCAGTGGTGTTGATAAAGAAGAATTTATCAGCTGTACGACCCAAGAAGGCTGTGAATCTCCTAAAGCAACCATGTACCCGCCTTCTCCTGTCCACACCATTACCACTGAAAGTTTTGCATCGCGCGCACCGGAAGCGTACGACTACTTTACTAAGCGTGGTTTCACCAACGAAAAAATGAATGCTTTACTAGCTTGGATGGAAGACAACCAAGCGGATGGTGAAGAAGCGAGCATACATTTCTTGAGTGAATTCCCAGAAGTATGGCACCCATGGGTTTCTGAAGAAGTCGCAAAAAAGGTTGAAGCTGAGCTTTAATAACAATGCTTAGTGAGTAGTTATATTTGTCTATGGCTACGCTTCAATACAATGGAAATAACGTCGCTATACTTGATGTTATTCGTAATTCGGAGCCTTGTTCACATCGCATTTTAGTGTGTTGAACAAGTGGCTCCGAACTATAAGGATATAAAATGGCTGACAGCAATTGGTTATCGAGCTTCCCAGAAATGGAACGCTCTGATTTGCGAGCAATTAAAAAGACGCTAGACGGCGCATATCGTGAGTTTTCCCGTGAATATGGAGAAATGATCGAATCATTATTTGACCCTCTTCTTTCCTTCCTAGTTTGGTTTGAAAAACTTCTAATCTCTACCCCTTGGCTGATCGTTCTTGGCGTTTGCACGGGCTTAGTTTATGCCGCCAGTCGCTCTTGGAAACTGGCTCTAGGTTGTGTGCTCTCTCTACTTCTCATCGGCTACTTTGGTATGTGGGAAGACACAATGCGGACACTCAGCATCATCACTGTGTGTACCTTAGTTTCTATCTTCCTAGGTATTCCTATTGGTATCGCCATGGCGCGTTCTAATCGCGCACAATCGATCGTTACACCACTGCTGGATATTATGCAGACAATGCCTGCGTTTGTTTACTTAATCCCAGTCGTTATGCTGCTTGGTATTGGTAAAATTCCAGGTCTTATCGCCGTGGTTATTTACGCAATCCCCCCTGTGATTCGTCTAACTAACTTAGGCATTCGTTTAGTCGATAAAGAAGTGTTAGAAGCTGCGACTGCTTTTGGTGCGAGCAAGAAACAGCGTTTATGGGGCGTTCAGTTACCACTGGCAATGCCAACCATCATGGCAGGTATAAACCAAACCATCATGATGGCCCTATCAATGGTGGTTATTGCGTCTATGATTGGTGTTAAGGGCTTAGGACAACCGGTTCTTAAATCGATTACCAACCAATATTTCACTCTAGGCTTGATGAACGGCTTCGCCATTGTTGCACTCGCGATTCTGTTTGACCGAGCGTCACAGGCTTATGCGCGTAGAACCAATGCCCACCTAGGAGGGTTCAAACATGACTAAACCATTAATCGAAATTAGTGGCCTGTTCAAAGTGTTTGGGCCTAAACCTCTGTCCGTAATGGACCGCGTTAAGAATGGCGAGCATAAAGATGCGATTCTCGCCGACACCGGTCATACCGTTGGCCTTAAAGAAATTAACCTTCAGATAAATCGCGGTGAAATCTTTGTGATTATGGGGCTTTCAGGCTCAGGTAAATCAACACTCATCCGTCACTTCAACCGCTTAATTGACCCGACTCAAGGTAAAATCACGGTAGAAGGCATCGACGTAATGAGCTTGAATACCAAAGAACTGGAAGAGTTTCGTCGTCACAAAATGTCGATGGTATTTCAACGCTTTGGGTTGATGCCACACCGAACTGTGGTTGAGAACGTCGCCTATGGCTTGGAAGTCCAAGGTATCAAAAAAGATGAGCGCCTATCAAAAGCAAATGAGTGGTTGGAAACCGTAGGTTTGAAAGGGTATGGCAATCAGTACCCTGCCCAACTTTCGGGTGGTCAACAACAACGTGTCGGCTTATCACGCGCCCTGTGTACTAACGCTGAAATTTTGTTAATGGATGAAGCCTTTTCTGCACTCGACCCTCTCATTCGAAGCGAAATGCAAGATCAGTTAATTGAACTTCAAGAGAAACTCCATAAAACCATTGTCTTCATCACCCATGATCTAGACGAAGCCCTCCGCCTAGGTGACCGCATCGCTATCCTTAAAGATGGCGAGTTAGTACAGCAAGGCACGCCTCATGAAATCCTACTTAACCCTGCCGATGATTACGTTGAGGCATTCGTAAAAGACGTGAATCGCGCTCGTGCTTTGACTGTAGAAACAGTTATGCAGCCTCCTTTGTATCGAATCACCTCAGAGACCATCGAAGGTGCATTGGCTCAAATGAAGATGCTCAAGCACGATTACGCTTATCACGTTACTGACGATGGCTATCAAGGTTTGGTCACAAAAGAGAGCTTACAAGACGCTGTTGAAGATTCTTCGGTTCACGATTTCAGTGATGAGATCTACGAAGAAGTTCCTGTGGTATTACCTGATGCAGTGATTGAAGAAGTTCTGCCAGACACCATGTCTTGCGACTACTCTCTTCCGGTCGTGGACGAAGATGGGAACCTCAAAGGTGAACTAGAGAGAAGCGCTGTTGCCGACATCTTCTCAGAGACAAGCGAGGAAGAAGTAGAACCTATCCCAAAGCCAAAAATTGACAAAGCGTCTTAGTCCAAGTCCAACTTGGACAAAGGCGTAACCAATGACTTTATTAACACTTAGGCCACCACTATTCAGCAACAGGGTGGCCTTTTTCTTTAGTTTACTAGATTTAGAGGAAACGAGGTTTTTTAGCACTAGAGTCCAAGCCCTTCTCCTATTACACACCTAAGTTCATATTTTGTAAGTAAAAATACATATAATCAATCCGTTAGGTTTATCACAAAGATAGCCACAAGCATGGCTTAATGTCGATTTATTCTGCTGTTTATAAGGCAACCAGTTGAAATTATTCCAGAAAATGACTAAAACTTAAGAGTGCAAACGAGTATTAGACTTCTCGATGATGTAAGTATTTACAGCTCAATAAAAGGACTAGTTTGATGAACTCGACTTTAACGTCAGACACACCTTCAGGTGAAAATAAGCTAAAAAATGAAGAGCTTGTGGAAGAAAGCGTACTTGAACAGATGGTTCGAGATACCAGTCCGGAGATTATTCCAATTTTAATCGACCACTATGTGACAGAGTCACAGGCTCGTTTACTCACCATTAAAGAAGCAGTTAGCAACAACGACGCTCAAACGCTCGAGTTTGAAGTCCATACCCTTGGTAGTACCGCACTTTCGCTAGGTAACCGGCCTTTAGGTAAGTTAGCAAGAGCATTAGAACAGCAGTGTTTAGAAGCGCATCATGAACAAGCCTTTCTGCAGGTTGGCGAGTTAATCGAACTTGCAGAGCGTTCAATCAACGCGTTATTAGAAAGAAAAGAAGCCGGTTTTAGTTAGCGCTCTTTCACCAGATATAAATTAGTTAAATAGCTAAACATAGTCATCACCGATTTACGTTTCATGGTCATCTGTTCGCATAAACAGACTAAACTCAAATAAGACAGCGCGCCCAGTAAGTAACAAAGACCGTCGACTCGTATCTACGCTCAAACATCACTATGTTATTGATTGGTTAGGATAAAGTTTCAAAAGGAATTACACAATGCGCCCTAAGGTATTGTTAGTTGAAGACTCCACCTCCCTCGCCGTACTTTACAAGCAGTACGTAAAAGACGAGCCATACGACATATTTCATGTCGAAACTGGAGCTGAAGCTAAAACATTTATAGAGAGACACGTCCCACAACTGGTTATCCTCGATCTTAAACTGCCTGATATGCCAGGTGAAGAGGTCTTAGATTGGATCAGTGATAACGACATCCCAACCGCTGTAATCATCGCGACAGCCCATGGTTCAGTGAACATTGCCGTTGACCTAATTCAGCGCGGTGCGGAAGACTTCTTGGAAAAGCCAATTCAAGCCGACCGCCTCAAAACATCGGTTAACCTGCATCTGCGCAGAGCCAAACTCGAAAATCTAGTCGACAATATTCAAAGCAAATTCGATCGTGACCGTTTCCATAACTTCATCGGTTCTTGTTTACCGATGCAAGCCGTCTATAAAATCATCGACTCAGTTGCTCCGACAACCGCAAGTGTGTTCATCAATGGCGAGAGCGGGACAGGTAAAGAAGTATGCGCAGAGGCAATTCACCAAGAGAGTCAGCGTGGTGATAAACCATTCGTTGCCATCAACTGTGGTGCTATCCCCCGCGACTTAATGGAAAGCGAAATCTTCGGTCATGTCAAAGGCGCATTTACCGGTGCTACAACCGATCGTAAAGGTGCTGCAATGCAAGCACACGGTGGCACACTGTTTCTGGATGAACTTTGTGAAATGGAATTGGAAATGCAGAAAAAGCTCCTTCGATTCCTACAAACCGGGACTTTTACCCCGTTAGGTGGCAACCGAGAAATCAAAGTAGATGTCAGAATCATCTGTGCGACTAACCGTGACCCTCTCGTCGAAGTAGAAGAAGGTCGATTCCGTGAAGACCTTTACTATCGTGTACATGTGGTGCCTATTGAGATGCCACCGCTGAGAGAAAGAGGAAGTGACATTGTCACTCTAGCTAACCACTTTTTGAAACTTTACGCCAAACAAGACAAGAAGAAATTCAATTCTATCGATAAAGAGACACAAGGTTTACTTAAGCGCTATCCATGGCCGGGCAATGTTCGTCAGCTACAAAACATCATTCGCAACATCGTAGTGTTAAACAATGAAACCAGTGTAACCAAAGAGATGTTACCTGCTCCGATCAATAAAGCAGACGCTACAACCTCAAAAAGCGTTACGCCAATACGTAGCGCTGTTGTGGAAGCCGTGTCGCCAGTTGTTCAAGAAGGTAAGCTGCCTCCAGTCACACCAGAAGAGCTTGAGCGTTCATCTGTCTCTCCAGACACAAATGATCCAATGACACCGGCATTTACCACTAGTGACGGTGCGATACGTCCAATGTGGCAGATAGAACGCGAAGCCATTCAACATGCGATCAATCATTGTGATGGAAATGTGTTAAACGCTGCCGTTTTATTGGAGCTGAGCCCTTCCACTGTTTACCGTAAGAAACAGGCTTGGGAGTCTGAAGATGAGTGTAACCAAGCCTAATTTGGATACTCAAGCTCAACCAACTCAGGTTCAGGGGCATTTAGTTCCTGAACCTCAAGAGATTTGGCTACTCATCGATAGCCAAACCTTTGGTGGAATTGAAACGCATGTCATTGAGCTCGCACTTGGTTTACTTAAACATAACCGCAAAGCTAGAGTCGTCCTGCTCACCAAGTTTGCTCCTCTTCCCCCAGTGATAACACGCTTAAAAGACTTAGACCTGCCTTACAGTCACCTTAACGACTTAGCACCAAGTAAAACCTATTCAGTTTCGCAACTTAAACTGGCAATCACGCAATATAAACCCACGCATGTCCATGCTCATGGCTACAAAGCAAGCATTGTGAGTAAACTGGTGAAGCTAGTGACCCCAAGCCATTGTAAGCCTCGTCAAATATCGACGTATCACGCAGGCGAAACACCTAAAGGCAAAGTTTGGATCTACGATTTTTTAGATAGATATACTGGATTCCTGTCCAATCACTGTTTTGTTGTCAGCAACAAAATACAAGATAAGATCCCGTCACGAACTACCCTGCTTAATAATTTCATTGCGATCCCAGACAGCTCTCCGAATGCTCAACATTTAGTTAACGAAAGCAACAGTGAACAAATTTATCAGGTAGGTTTTATTGGCCGTTTAAGCCACGAAAAAGCGCCAGACCGTTTTGTTGCTCTTGCACAGTTTGCGGCTAATCATAAATTTCACCTATTTGGAGATGGTCCTGAAAGGCAAACGCTCGAAAAGAGTAAACCAAATAACTTAACATTCCATGGACACCAAACCAGTATGGACCATGCATGGAAAACCATTGATGTTTTAGTCATACCATCTCGTTACGAAGGTCTACCTATGGCGGCATTAGAAGCCATGGCTCGCGGCATACCGGTTATAGCGACCAACGTTGGTAATCTATCGCAACTGATTCAGCATGAATCCAATGGTTACATCGCTACAAATGAAAGCGAACTCACTGCATGTTTAACGAGTTGGTTTGACCTCCCTTTTCAAGACAAGCAGACTATGGGAATGAAAGCCAAAGCGACCATCCGCGAGCATTACTCTCCACAAGCTGTTATTCCCCAGATCCTAGCCTGCTACAGTGCATAACGTTGCCACACCATAGATTCAATCCAAATAACAATGGCAAGCGCGTTTCCAATTTGATTCTCATTTTGACCCGCCTCAACTCAACGTTTTAGAAAAATCTAAATTGAACATAAATACAATAACTTAGTGTCAGTCGATATGTGGCATTCACCTTGCTATGTCTTTAGTTGAATAATAAAAAACGCTAGGGATTTACAATGAGAGACCAAGTTAACCGAACACCGCTAATTTTAGGGCTCTCATTGCTAAGCCTTGTTATTGGTGCTGCTTGGTATCTCGTTCCTCACCCAGCAGTGGCTATCGGACTCGCCTTTATCCCGCTTGGTGCCTTGTTCGTCATCAATAAGGCATTTTGGTTTGTAATTCTGTTTGTTGTGTTCTCTTTTTTCAGGATTCATGAAGCATTACCAGTACTCTATCCAATGAAGATCCCTTTGTTACTGTCCATGGGGGCATTGTCGGCATTGCTGTGGCACTCACTGGTCAGTAGAGAGCTTAAAATCTCTTGGCATCATTCTCTGAATTGGCTGGTTATCTTTTGGATTCTCACGATCATTGGGATTGTTTTTGCCTCTAATAGACCGATCGCGTTAGCTGAATTTAAAGGTATCTACTGGAAGATTATTGTCATGACTCTTGCCATTACTTGGCTCGTGAACACCACGGAAGACTTAGCGAAAACGGCGATGACGATCATATACGCGGGAGCTCTGGTCAGCACCATCGCCGTTTACAACTCAATCAACGGTATTGGTTTGGTCGAAGGCACACGCGTAACCATAGGTCGTGATTTTGGGTCAATGCTCGGAGATCCTAACGATTTGGCGCTGGTATTAATGTTCCCTCTCGCATTTACTATCAGTCAAGCCAGCACTTCCGGAATCCCATTGTTTAAACGAATTATCAGTGGCTTCGTTTGCGTGCTACTACTCGCTGCTATCATCGCAACGCAGAGCCGTGGTGGACTATTAGGGTGTATTGCCGTGATTGGTATATTTGCTTGGAAGTTGGTTCACTCTAAACTCTTGTTAATGTCTGGCGGAGCAATTGCCGCAGTCGTCCTTTACTTAGCTGCTGGAATATCAGACAGAGCTTCAGGTGGTGCGGCCGAAGAAGGGATTGATGAATCCGCTATGGGACGAATATACGCTTGGGAAGCCGCTTTCAAAATGGCATTAGACAACCCTCTTACTGGGGTTGGCTTAAATAACTTCTACTCTAATTACTTTTTTTATAGCGCTTATTGGGATGGATTAAATCATGCTGTGCACAGCACCTGGTTTGGCGTTTTAGCTGAAACTGGATTTATTGGGTTGATCATTTTCGTAGGGCTTATCGTATCTCTGATCAAAACCTCTCGTGCCACCTTGGCGCAACTTAAAGCTGCGGGTTCCAATGTCCCACCAGAACTCAATGCTATCGCCTACGCGGTCTACGCAGGCCTGATCGGTACCATTGTTTCCGGCACTTTTCTAACTCAAGGCTTCAACTGGCCGATTTACATCCTTGCAGCACTCACAGTTTGCGTTTCAAACGTATCTCAAACTGCTTGTCAAAATGAGAAAATCTAAAAGCTAAACCTTAACTCATTGAAAATATGGGCTTTACTATATGGCACACAATATGAAGGTACTTCTATATAACAACAGAGAAGGAATTTCATTATGACGTCAGCAAGCATCCATCAATTTAAACACTGGCTTAAGTTTCACCCTAATTCTCGAATTAGAAATGTTTTTTTCATTTTGAAAAACATCAGAAGCGCCGAGCTCCCTACTCCTCAGATCTTCAATCGTTGCCTATACCAAACACACAAATTGATTGTGAATGTCATCGGGGGATTTACTCGCTTTTGCTACTGGACCCCAGCGTTCAAAGGCAGAGTCGCACAGTGTGGTAAGCGCCTATATTTGTATGGAGGCCTACCTTTCGTAAGTGGACCACTGCAAATTTCAATTGGGAATGACTGTCGTATATCGGGTCACACTACATTTTCAGGGTGTACGCAGCCGCTCGACGGTTTAGAGCATCCGTTACTGTCAATTGGTGATAATGTTGATGTGGGTTGGCAATCAACTATCGCGGTCGGCAAACGAGTGATTATCTCCGACAACGTCCGAATTGCTGGCGGTGCCTTTCTTTTTGGTTACTCCGGCCACCCACTTGATGCGACACGTCGTGCAAACGGTGAAGGTGATGACCCACAACAGATTGGCGACATCATACTAGAACGAGATGTGTGGCTAGGGACCAATGTAACTGTCAAAGGCGGCGTGACAATTGGTGAAGGTGCCGTGATTGCTGCCGGTAGCGTTGTAACCAAAAGTATTGCCCCATTCTCTATTGCCGCAGGTAATCCCGCACGAGTGGTTGGGGAAATAAAATCCGAAGAAGTGACGGAGTCGGATGTTTTTGATGCATTTGAGACTCACGGAGGTGACCATGCGTGATCTCATTGTATTCGGTGAAGACTTTGGCGGACTTCCATCGTCAACCCAGCACTTAGTTCGCCAACTAGTTAAAACACATAAAGTACTTTGGATTAACTCCATTGGCCTTAGACAACCACGCTTAAGCGTGAAAGATGTAACGCGTGCGTTCAATAAGTTGTTTGGTAAGACTAACGCAATCACCCAGAACATGTCGGACTCTGTTGGCCTCAATAACATTAAAGTCGCCAACTTGAGAACCATTCCTGCTCCTGCATCATACGCTTCGCGCAAGCTCGCTCAAATGATGATGTTGCAACAGTTAAAACCAATGATTGAAGAGCTTAACTTACAAGACCCTATCCTGTGGACGTCACTTCCTACTGCAGTTGACCTGTGTGGGCATCTGGGTGAGTCTGCTGTCGTTTATTATTGCGGCGATGATTTCAATGCGCTCGCAGGCGTTGACCACCAAACTGTCGCTGAGCACGAATCTAAACTTATAGATAAAGCGGATCTGATTTTCGCAGCGAGTAAAGAGTTAGTGAAAAAGTTTCCTAAATCTAAAACGCAGCTGCTTCCACACGGCGTTGATGTTGAGCTATTTTCTACACCAGTAGCCAGAGCTGAAGACCTGCCAAGCAGTCATCGTCCGATTGCAGGGTTTTATGGCAGCCTGTCGAAGTGGCTAGACTATGACATGATCGGACATGTTGCTCACGCAATGCCTGAATGGGATTTTGTATTCATTGGGCCCAACGAGCTTGATACGCTAATGTTACCAAAGTTACACAATGTCCATTACCTTGGCCCAAGACCACATCACACCTTACCAAGTTACTCACAACATTGGAATATTAGTTTGCTGCCCTTCGTAGACAATGAGCAAATACAAGCGTGTAGCCCACTTAAGCTAATGGAATACTTAGCTGCAGGCACACCCATCGTAACAACACCATTCCCTGCGATGGCGTCTTATCAGAAGCACGTTACAGCTATCAACAATGCCCAGGAAATGATCCAAGCACTTAACAACGCTCGTCAACTCACTCACTCGCCTATCTCTATCGTCGAAAAAGACAGCTGGAAAAACCGTGGCAACTTCGTACATTGGATGCTGGAGCTATTATGAACAATCTCAAGCTGCGTTTATTAAGCATATTGAACGGGATGTGGCGTCAGCGCTACGTGATTCTAATCCCTATTCTTATCTTGCCATTTGTGGGGTTTGGTGTGAGTAAACTTGCGCCAACAAAATACGATTCGCACACCAGTATGCTGATACAAGAAACCGCGAAAATGAATCCGTTTCTTGAGGACATCGCCGTTTCTACCATGCTTAAAGACAGAATGAGTGCACTTAGAACCCTGTTACACAGCCGTCACGTTCTTTATTCGGTGGCAGATGAGCTTCAGCTAACAAAACCAGATATGTCGGAAGTTCAAAAACAAGAGATCATTACGGATTTGTCAGAACGTTTATCTGTTACTCAAATGGGTAAAGATTTCTTAAAAATAAGTCTTACCTCTAACACGCCGATCGGTATGGAAGAGACACTTAGTTCCGTCAGCGAGCATTTTATAGAGCAAATATTGGCTCCAGAACGTTCGTCGATCCAAGACTCGAGTAGTTTCCTTAGAATTCACATCGACGAGCGAAGCGCCGAACTGGCAAAGGCGGAAGAAGAGTTAGCGAGATATATTAATGAAAATGTACACTCAACTCCTGAGGTTCAAAGCCAAAGCTTGAATCGATTGGCTTCGTTAAAGCAAACCCTAGCCGAGAAAGAAGCCGAGTTATCAGGCGTTGAAAAAAGCCTAGGGTCAATTGACCAACAACTATCAAAAACCAATCCTGTTATCGGACGATTAGAAGATCAGATCATTGACACACAAAGTTCGTTAACCTTATTAAAAGCAAAGTACACCAATAAACACAGTGCTGTACAGGCGAAGGTCCTTGAATTGGAACGTCTTGAGAACGAAAGAAAAACACTGCTCGCACAGAAGCAACCCGGAATGAACAGTGACCAATTGTGGGATATAGCGAGTAGCACCTCACTAGACAAACTCTCCGACACGCAACCTCTTTTAGTGACTCAACTTCATAACCTTCAACTTGTTCGGGGGCGCTATGAGTCATTAAAAGAAGAGACAAAAAGCCTTAAAACCATGATTTTTGAATTGGAACACAAGGCAAACAACTTCGGTGACAACGCAAAAGAGATGTACCGTTTGCAGCGTGATGTAGAAGTTAAGCGACAACTATTCGATGAACTTAATGAACGTTATGAGATGGCTCAGTTAACTGGCTCGCTAGGTGTGTTCGAAGAAAATAAACGTGTGAAGATTATCGACTTACCTTACACCCCGAGTATCAAATCGAATATGCCGACCTTCATATTCATCCTAGCAGGTCTGATCGCAGGCATTGGCTTGGGTGCGGGGTTAGCGATACTGTTCGAATTGTTTGACTCATCGATCAAACGAAAAAGTGATATTGAAGCGATCATGGGCGTGTCGGTATTAACGGTCATTCCGAACATGAACTAAGGGCTCACTATTAAAGAAACGAGCGCCAACCTGATGTTGGTGCTCTTTTTTTAGCGATAAACAGCATTGTTGTTCCATTGGAGATTTGAGCCGATTCCTCTCACTGTCGATTGTCTTTTGATTCCTATTTTGAGAATGTAAAATCAACAGACACTAAATTAAATTAAGCCATTGATTAAACTTAATTAATTTTCTGGCACGGCACGTGCAACATTGCAGTCATAACAACAAATATGTTTAGCAAAAAGACTTAAAACGTCAGTGCAAGGAGCCGCATTATGGAAAAGCCAAATACAAACCAACGTAAGAAAGTCATACATGTGGTTCAGCACCTAGCGCCAGGAGGTTTAGAAACACTCACTCTCGACTTGTTACGTCTTGCAAAGCCACTCGACCAAGTACTAATCGTTAGCTTAGAAGGAACCAAAGATAAGGCGATAAAAAATTGGCCGAAACTACAACCGTATCAAAATCAGATCGTGTTTTTAGATAAAGCACCGGGTGTTCAATTCGGTATCATCGTCAAACTCATTAAAGCTTTTAAAGCAATACGCCCGGACGTCGTCCATACGCATCACATTGGTCCATTGCTCTACGCTGGATACGCCGCGAGAGTTTCAGGCGTCCCAACACGTATCCATACAGAGCACGACGCATGGCATTTAAAAAACAACAAACGTCGAAGACTCCAAGCCCTTGCTTTAAAAGCCGCTCAACCGACATTAGTTGCCGACGCGACCCGTGTCTATGACCAACTTCGTCATACTTTTTCATACAACAATATCATCACCATAAAAAACGGTGTCGATTGCGATAAATTCAAGCCAACGCCCAAAGCGATTGCTCGACAAAAGCTCGAATTACCTAACGATAAACACATCGTTGGCTGTGCTGGACGCTTAGAACATGTGAAGGGACAAGACCAACTCATCAAAGCGCTCTCCTTTCTTCCCGCTAATTTCATTGTTGCGTTCGCAGGTGACGGCTCAAAGCGAACCCAATTAGAAGCATTAACGACAAAACTTGGTTTACACGAACGCGTAATATTTCTGGGGTTAGTTGAAGACATGACCACATTTTATGGCTCGCTCGATACTTTCTGTCTTCCTTCACGACACGAAGGTCTGCCCCTGTCTACGTTAGAAGCGCAAGCTTGCAATATTCCTACGGTAGCAATGGATGTTGGTGCAATTGATGAAACGCTATGTCCAATTAGTGGCACGCTGGTAAAAAAAGGAAACATTATTGAGTTAGCCAACGCGCTGCTAGAGGGTCAGCAGCAACGCTTCCTATCACCGCGCCAATATGTGCTCGACAACTTCGATATAGTGAAAATGGTCGCGTCTTACGACAATATTTCTCAAGGAGCTTGCGCATGATTGATTGGGTATTAGCCGGTTTGTGTTTGTTTTCAGGAATGTTGATTGTCTATCACCATGCAGCGTATCCGATCCTTTTACGATGGTATGCGAAAGGCCATCCAATACGTCAAGTAGAAGAAAGCCATCGCTGCTACAAAGATGAAAAACAAGATTGTACGTTACCAAGCATCACTATTCTGGTACCGGCATTTAACGAAGAGCAATGGATAGCGGATAAAATCCGTAACCTAGCATCATTGGATTACCCGAAGAAAAAACTTACTGTAATCATTGCTTGTGATGGGTGTACGGATAACACCGTTGAAATTGCTCAAATGACCATCCAAGAAGCAATATGCAGTGACATCCATTTCGAGATACATGATCACACTCAGAACCGAGGTAAAGTCTCAGTAGTAAACGAAGAAGTGACAAACATAACCAGCGATATCACAGCACTTAGTGACGTGTCAGCCCTGATATCATTGGATGCACTTTTAATTGCCGCTGCTCACTTCGAAAGTGACAAGGTTGGTGTCGTTAACGCTACTTATCTGTTATGCCCTACAGGAAACGAAGGTGAAAACACCTATTGGCAATATCAAACGGCGGTGAAACAGTGTGAAGCATCTTTGGGGTCCAGTTTAGGTTCTCATGGCGCCTTCTACTTATTTAGAACATCACTTTTCGAGCCACTGCCACTCAATACCATTAATGATGATTTCATTTTACCGATGCAAATCGTCAAGCAAGGCTATATCGCCGAATATGAAACTCAAATGGTTGCACTGGAGCTTGAAGAGTCGAACCTCAAAACCGACTTCAAACGTCGCTTACGTATCTCGGCAGGTAACATGCAGCAAGCCATCCGATTATTCGGCTTGTTCAGCCCTAAGTTCAAAGGCATCGCTTTCGCTTTCTTTTCAGGTAAAGGGCTACGCCTACTGACCCCCTATTTGATGATCATGTGCTTAGTGTGTTCAGCTCTCCTAAATCACTATTTAGTGTTCGAAGCGCTGCTGTGGGCACAGATTGCGATATACACCATTGGTTTACTTGGCTGCATATTACCTAAGCGCCTAGTCAACAAACCTATTTCATTAATTTCTTATTTAGTCGTTGGGCATTATGCCAACTTCATTGGCGGATTACGCTACTTATTCGGACTTGAAAGCTCACCTTGGACTCGAGCAAATCGTTAAGGATTGACCATGATGAACATTGACCAACTATCAAATCACAACCTTTACCAATACAAAGTCTCTCGTGCGAAGCGTACCTTCGATTTTGTCGCCTCATTGGTTGCACTTATTATTCTGTCGCCAGTGTTCCCTATCATTGCCCTAGCGATTGTTTTTACTTCTCGTGGTCCAGTGCTTTATCGCCAGCTTCGTGTCGGTAAATCAACACCAGAGAAAATGGAAATCTTTGAGATAATGAAGTTCCGTAGCATGTACGAAGATGCTGAGTCTCGCTCCGGTGCGGTTTGGGCGACACAAAACGACCCTAGAATTACACCTGTCGGTCGTTTTTTAAGAAAAACTCGCCTTGATGAAATCCCTCAGTTATTCAATGTGCTAAAAGGTGAAATGTCTTTAATTGGTCCGCGTCCAGAACGTCCTACTTTCTACACTAAGTTAGAAAACGAGATTCCGTACTTTGCAGACCGTACCTACGGCGTTATGCCCGGTATCACGGGTCTAGCGCAAGTCAATCAAGGTTACGACACTTGTATTGACGATGTTCGTCGTAAAGTTGGATTCGACCACAGCTATGCATTGAGCCTTTGCTCGGTCAAATCTTGGATTGCAACAGACCTAAGCATCATAACCAAAACGATCGTCGTTATGGTTGATGGCCGTGGGCGCTAAAATAGACTTTGCATTCAATTACCAGTATCGAACTACTCTAGTCCCTCACTTTTTGATTTATGTCCTATTAAAACCAATGAGTCGTTAATTGCTCATTGGTTTTTTCGATTTTATATACCATCTGGTATACGATGCGGACTAATTGACCCAATTATCTACGCTAAGTCGGCCGTCACTATGAAAATTGAAGATCTTAAACTATTCACTACCGTTGTTGAGCTTGGAAGCTTTACCGCTGCCGCGAAGGCTCTCGATCTTCCGCGAGCAAATGTCAGTCGACGAATCAATGACTTAGAGAAATCACTTAATATACAATTGTTCTTCCGTACGACGCGAAGCCTATCCGTTACCAAGTCTGGCGAGCTGTATTACAACGAACTGCTGAAGGCATTAAGTGCTTTGGAAAAAGCCAATCACGTTGCGTCGAACTTGTTGGAAGTACCTCACGGTCGAGTCAAGATCGGTTTGCTTCCAGAGACCGGTGATATTGTCCAAGCCACCCTATTCAAGTTCCAAGATCTCTACCCAGAAATAGAGCTCGATATTCGCAGCATCAGTAACGGTTTTATCGACATGTATCGCCAAGGGTTAGACCTTGCGATGCATGGTGGTCGTTTGAGTGATTCTAATGTTGTCGCGCGTAAGGTAATGGATTTGCAGCGCATTTTCGTTGCTAGCCCTGAATACATTGCTAAATCGGGTAAACCTACAACGCTTGAAGAGCTGTCTAAATTTCCGTTTGTCTGTTTCCGTTGGCCAAGTGGTGATGTTGATAAAGAGTGGGAAATATCAGGACAAATTGTAAAGGTAGAACCCTCTATCGTTAGTGATAGTATCGGCTTTGTGAAGGGTGCATCTACCCGCCATCGAGGTACCTCTATTGATGGTGAGACAAGAGCTTAAAGAAGGGTCACTGATTAACCTTTTTCCTGATCACACCATGCAACAAGAAGAAGCTTGGTTGTTGTACCCGCAGCGCAAAGCACTCAGCCACGCAAGTCAATTATTGATTGATTTCTTGTTACAAGAACTGCCAAATCTCTAATTATTGTCACAAATAGCATGACAGTGTTATACCGTTAGCACTGATTATCTCTAGTCTTCATCTCGATAGAATTGCTCCATCAATATTTAGGAGCAATTCATGATGTCCATCTATCGCTACTCTCTACTCGCAGCCACTCTTCTCCCTCTTATCGGTTGCAACCATTCTGTTTCTACGGAGCCAACTGCAGATTCATCTAAAGTAACGGAAGAACGCCCTATTCAAGTCATCCAACTTGAATCTGCATCTCAACAGTCGAGTAAAACCTTCACAGGGAAGCTTCAATCAGTAGAAACCGCAGGCGTGGCATTTCGTGTTCCCGGTACCATACAAAAATTGCTAGTTAAAACGGGGGATCGCGTGCAAAAAGGTCAGCCTATCGCTCAACTCGACCCACACGATTACCAAGTTGCTTTAGAAGAGTTGCAAGCTCGCGCTTTAGAAGCGAAATCTGCACATAAGTTAGCAAAAGCCGAATTAGCCCGCGTTAAACAAGCGATTGCTGATGATGCTATTGCTAACGTAAACCTAGACCGTGCAATCAGCGGTTACGAACGCAGCGAAGCCGCAGTTAAGGTAGTAGAACAAAACATTCGTCGAGCGAAAGATTCGGTGCGCTACACCCGCTTATTAGCGCCTTTCGATGGTGTGATTGCTTCATCAAACTTCGATCAATATGAACAAGTGCTTCCTGGTGTAGCTGTGTTTACTATTCATAAGCCGGAACAGCTTGAAGTGACCATCGACGTACCAGAAAACTTGATTCACCAATTCGAAGCTGAACAACAAGCTACCATCAGTTGGTATCACGCAAAAAAGTCTATTACTGGTCATGCGACTGAAATCTCCACACTCCCTCACCCAATAAAACAGACCTATTCTGTGACTTATCGTTTGGATGATTTAACTAATACAGACTCTCGTAACCTATTACCTGGTAAAGCGGTGACGCTCACCACTGATTTAGGTGAAAGTAGCAACAATTTCTGCCTACCTTACTCATCAATTGTTAATCAGTCTGGCGATGAACAAGTGTTTGTTATCAAGGGCTCACAAGCTGAATCCGTGCCGATCAACATTACCTCTGTGAGAGAAAACAGCGCGTGTGTCGATTCAACTTTAAATGATGGCGATTTTGTCGTCGTAAGCGGTGCGCAATACATCAAGGAAGGCCAGCATTTCTCATCCATCCAAGTTAAAGAGCTGTAGGTGAACACCATGAACTTAGCTGACTTTTCCATAAAGCAACGAACCTTTGTCCTGTTCTTCACCGCGTTAAGCGTGATTGCTGGGCTCTATTCTTATTTTGATCTAGGAAAACTTGAAGACCCAAGCTTCACCGTAAAAACGGCTGTCGTCGTCACTCTCTACCCTGGAGCTTCGGCTGAAGAAGTTGAGCAACAAGTCACGGATACGGTTGAAACCAAACTTCAAGAAATGGCGACTTTAAACCGACTACGCTCGCTTTCTCGTCCAGGCATGTCGATGGTGTTTGTCGATTTGAAAGAGTCGCTAAACTCAAAAGAACTCCCACAAGAATGGGATCTACTTCGTCGTAAAGTATCAGACATGAAGATGCTCCTACCGAGTACTGCGCAAATCAGCATAGTACAAGACGAGTTTTCTGAAGTGTACGGGATGCTTTTCTCAGTTTACGGTAAAGACGCGACTCCATCAGAGCTTCGTAGTTATGCGGAAGAGTTACAACGTCGCATTAAAACCGTCGATGGCATTAAAAAAGTAGAATTGCATGGTGTCCAACCGCGCGTTGTTCATATTGATATTCCTGATGAACGTTTGGCGCAGTACGACTTATCTATGGCGCAGGTATGGAGCCAGTTAAACACGCAGAACACCACGTTTGACGCAGGTAAGTTCTCTGCGGGTAGCGAACGAATTCGAGTTCAGCAATCAAGCCAATTCACTTCTTTAGCGGACATCAAAAACCTGATGATTAAAGGTGGCGTAAGTGATTTAGGTACTGGCCTTATCCGTCTTGGCGATATTGCTGATGTGACCATGGGCTATCAAGAACCGATGATGACAGAAAACCGCTACAACGGTATACCAGCTGTGACGCTTGCCATGAGCCCTGTGTCTGGTGTGAATGTCGTATCTCTAGGCGATGACATCAATCGAATCGTCAATGAGTTCCAAGCATCGTTGCCTCTGGGTGTAGAAGTCGCCACCGTTGCCAATCAACCTGAAGAAGTTCAAAAGTCGATAGATAACTTCGTAAGCAACCTACTTGAAAGTGTTGCGATTGTATTTATCGTGCTATCCGTTTTCATGGGCTTAAAGAGTGCAACCATTGTTGGCTCTAGTTTACTACTTACGATTCTGCTGACGCTCATCTATATGAACATCGCAAACATCGACTTACACCGTGTGTCTCTCGGTACCTTTATCCTTGCTCTGGGCATGTTGGTTGATAATGCAATTGTGATTACCGACATGATGATCGTGAAGATTAACAAAGGTATCGACCGAACGGTTGCAGCTATCGACTCAGTAAAAGAGACGGCAACACCGCTGTTTGGCGCGACCGTGATTGCAATTATGGGTGCGAGCCCGGTTATCTTCTCTCAGACAGATGCCGCTGAATTTGCGAGTTCAGTATTCTTGATCATCGCCTCTTCACTACTGCTGTCATGGTTTGTCGCAATGACGTTTACCGCGCTAATGTGCTGGATGTTCATTAAGCCAACTGAGCAAAAAACCGATACAAAAGTCAGCTTGTACCGAAAGAGCGTGAACTGGACCGTCGATAATCCAATTAAAGCACTGTCAGCACTGATACCTTTGATTCTGGTTACCGCGCTAGCGATTCCAAGCATTGCGATTAATTTCATCCCGCAAGCAGACCGTCCAATCTTGTTCCTTGATTACTGGCTCCCGAATGGCGCAAAGATCGAACAAACGTCACAAGATATGGAGCGTATTGAAGCCTGGTTATTAGAACAACCAGAAGTGACCAGTATCTCTACCTATGTTGGCGCTGGTGCACCACGATTCTCAGTAACGATCGAGCCAGAACCATTCGTCCCTGCGTATGGCCAAATATTGATTAACGCGACCGATTATCCATCACTCAGTACCTTAATCGCTCGTGGTGACAAATGGCTTGCAAAAGAGTTTCCAAACGCGAACCCAAGGTTCAGAGGTTTGAAGCTTGCGACATCAGATAAATTCAGCGTAGAAGCGCGCTTCTCTGGCCCTGACGTTGCTGTACTGCATGATTTATCTAACCAAGCTAAAGCGATTTTTGAAGCGCACCCTGATACCAAGTATGTGCGTGATGACTGGCGACAAAAGAGCAAAGTGCTTCAGCCGATCATCAACCAAGATAAGGTTCGCCAAGCTGGTATCAACCGCGCTGATAGCGCATTCGCAATGAAGCGTGCTTCTGAAGGCATGCCGCTAGGACGCATGAACCTAAACGATGAACTCATTACGATCCAACTTAGACGCACAGATCGTAGCCTTCAATCACTAGAGACATTGCCAGTTCGCTCACTATTGGGCTTACATAGCGTACCTCTCGGCCAAGTGGTGGATGGGTTTGAACTAACAAGCGAAGAGACCATGATTTGGCGTCGTGATCGTGTGAAAACCATCACCGCACAAGCCGGTGTTGGCCGCTACACCACTCCGGCTGCTGTAAGAAATGCCGTCATTGACGATATTGAAGCTATCGAACTTCCGCCAGGTTACAGCCTTGAATGGGGTGGCGAATACTATGACGAACATAAAGCAGTGAGTGACATCCTCAAGCAACTACCAAAAGCGATGTTGTTGATGGTGATCATTCTAGTCGCGATGTTTAACGGCTTTAAGCAACCTGTGATTATCTTCACCACATTACCGCTTGCAGCAACGGGGGCGACATTCAGCTTGTTGTTATTGGATAAACCTTTCGGCTTCATGGCTTTGATTGGTGCAGTCACCCTAACAGGCATGATCATCAAAAACGGTATTGTACTGATGGACCAAATTGAACTGGAACGCACCAATGGTCGTACTCTGTCGGATGCCATTAAAGAAGCAACCGTGAACCGTACCATGGCGATCTCAATGGGCGCACTAACAACGGCTCTTGGTATGATCCCGCTACTGACGGATCTCCTATTCGACCAGATGGCGGCAACGATTATTGGTGGTTTGGCGGCTGCAACCGTGTTGTCTCTGTTCGTTATGCCCGCGCTATACAAACTGTTCTATCGAGCAGAAGAAACAGTGAGTATTTCAGATGCTATAAAGGATGCTGTTGTTGTGCTTGATACGACACCTAGCAATACAGGTAACCAACAAACTAACGTCACTCAATAAGGAGCAGTAAACATGTATCGATTACCTAAGTTTAAAGTGGCTCCTATTGCGCTAGCCTTGTTACTTACCGGTTGTGCGGTTGGCCCAGATTACGAGGAGCCACAAACCACAATGGCAGAAACCTTCTTGTACAGCCAAGACAGTGAAAGCCACAGTGAGACGAATCAACAGCAGAACCATTGGTGGACTCAGTTCAATGATCCGACACTCAACCAGTTAGTTTCTGATGTGCAAAGCCAAAACATACCACTCAAACTAGCTGCTGAACGGATCAATATGGCGAACTCTTATAAGAGTGTTGTTGAATCTTTTAAAGTACCGACCGTAAATGTCGGTGGTGGTTACTACAACTACCAACTGAGTGAGAATGACTCCCTACTCGGCCCCGTATTTGGTGCCTCTGATGCGGTTGAATCAGCAACCGGTATGTCATTGTTGGAGGCACAACACGATGGCGGTTTTCTTGGCGCGAGCATCGCGTGGGAAATGGACCTGTTTGGACGCATCGACAGACAAGCAAACGCAGCTTCGATTCGTGTCGAACAAGCCGAAATCTTCCAATCGGGGTTAAATACCTTAATCACCGCAGACGTGATCCACAACTACCTTCAATACCGTGGCGCTCAAGAACGCAAAGCAATCGCCATGGAGAACATACAAGACCAACAACAAACACTTGAACTCGTAACCAAAGTGGTTCGCAGCGGTTATGGCTCTGAATTAGATCTGGCACAGGCCAAAGCAATGCTTGCCGCAACAGAGTCGATTGTTCCTCAACTAGAAATTGCAGAACAAGTTCACAAGCAGCGTATGGCTGTATTGCTAGGCGAGTCACTTTCGGACGTTAATCAGCGTTTGGCGGGTGACTATACTCTTCCAAGAATGAAAGATGTTATCCCAACAGGCATCCCTTCAGATTTGTTAGAGCAGCGCCCAGACATTCGCATCGCAGAGCGTGAAATGGCCGCTATCAACGAAGAACTTGGTGCGAGTATTGCCAATCGTTATCCAAAGTTCTTCTTAACAGGCACACCTGGCGTTACCGCTGGAAGCTTTGACGACTTATTCAGCAGCGATTCATTCGGTTGGGCTGCGTCAGCGGGTATTAGTTGGAATGTGTTTGATGGTGGCCGTGGTGAAGCTATGGTTGAGATGAATGAAGCCAGATTCCGCTCAGCAGCACTTAATTACCAACATTCGGTAGACAGCGCATTCGCTGAGGTAGATTCAAGCTTATTCGCGTACGGCCGCAGCCAAGAGAATCAAAAGCGCATTGATGAAGCCACCCTCGCTGTTGATAACGCCGTCAGCAAGGCAAAATCCTTGTACAAGGCTGGCCTTGTTGATTACTTGTCTGTGTTAGATGCACAAAGACAACAAAAGATGATGCAAGACCGCCAAGTAGCCGCCAAGCTGCAAACCGCGAACACGACTATCGCTGTATACAAAGCACTCGGTGGTGATTGGAAAGTCTCTAACAATACAGAAAATGTCGAGTTAGCTGCTATAAATTAAGAGACCGACACGCAATTCACCGAAGCAATAAGCAAAAAATACCGCTGAATCAATCAGCGGTATTTTTCCATTCAAACAAACGTGACTACTTAGCTTGGTTGCGCTTCGCCCACTCTTGTACGGCATCACCCATCGTTAATCCCGCTGAGCTTTTCATCCAAAGCATGAAATCACGATCAAACTTAAACTGCTCACCAAATTGGGATTTAAAATATCGACGGACATTCTGAGTCGTTTTATAGCTATCTGTGATTAACGTATTCTCATCTATCTGATTTTTGTGCCAATCAACCTTTGTCATGTACTCTAATTCCTCCTTGAAAATAAGCGATTCAAATTGCGCCACAACAGCGTCTAATTACACGTTTCTTGGTGCGAACATAATAATCGCCATACCAAGCAGCGCAACCGAACCACCAACTAGATCCCAAGTTGTTGGTTTCTCACCATCGACAAGCCACAGCCATACCAGCGCGACTGAGATGTACACACCACCGTAAGCCGCATAAACTCGCCCTGTTGCTGTAGGGTGCAGCGTGAGTAGCCAAGCAAATGCGGCAAGGCTGATGGCTGCCGGGATCAGTAACCAGACACTCTTGTCTTCCCTTAGCCAAAGGTAAGGTAAATAACACCCTACTATTTCCGCTATCGCCGTAAGTACAAAAAGACCTACCGTTTTTAATTCAATCACAACTTACCTGTACTTTTTATAACCCACTAGCTCCAGCCATTTGGAACATTTTCATCATTATCATACTCTGCGTGACACACTGAGCACCTGAAATAACTAATTTGAGACTTAGACTTTTGAGTTCCCAACAACACACCGAACACGATGTTCAACACATGCGACTTCAACGTATTTTTATCTAGTTGTTTCGCTTCAATTTCTGCTGAACTTAACCTTATATGGGGCGTCTCTTTATTGCAGTTCCCGCAATGCAATATCTTCTCGCTAACAGACATATCCTTATCCTTTTTAACGTATGTTTGTTGAGTATTAAAACGTCTTTATCTTTTCGTGATTATAAACTCATCATGGTTTCAGGACAGCCTTCAAACCTTGCGCGTCTTTACAACCAATATAGATATGTTTTCCATCGCTTAAGCTTAGCTTTAACGCTGAGCCTGTCGATGCGTTATACAGCCATCCATCGCTCAACATTCGGATACCAATACCTTGATACCACTTAGTTTGATAAAACGATGTGTCGACAATATCAGATACCTTCACAACCTTACGCCAAAAACCAAAACCGAAATACCAAGTCAGCGTGTCGCCTTTGAGCTCAATCGTCATGGAGAAAAAGAGAATCGCAATTAAAGCGTTTATCGACAGGGCAAACAAGGCTCCGAAGCCGTTGTCAGATGTAAATACAATAAACACGCTAAGCACAATGAGGATCAAGAGCAACCCTTTGTTGAGCTCCTTGCTATAAAACATACTTCAAACTCCTTTTGTTAGAGGTGTTGGTAAGCTACGTAATCTTATCTGAAGGCCAGCCTTCTAACCATTCGAGTCACGAAATGTGCGCAGACTCCAACAGCGACGCCAATGATCATCGCCTTGATGCTACCCAGCCAAAGTATCAAACCCGAGTAACCTTGTGCTGGCCCTAAACCATCGTTTCTGGTCACATCGGTGAACATGAATCCATTCCACCAAACATGTAACAATACCGTAGATAGATGCATACAAATGGCAATGGTTCCAAGTAACGCATGCCTGTCAGCAGCGCCATCTCGGCAAAATGAGAAAACGAGAAAAAAGGTAAAAATTAAAGGTGCAGACAACACCAAAGAGACAGTGAAAGCTTCTAACCCACTCTCGCTTCCATAACTATAAGTGCTAAACACCATGGCCATTGATAGCAAAAGCGGCACAAGTGCAGTCCATGTTAATCTGTTCATTTCAGTTCCCTGTCTTAGTAGTTAGCTTGAAGAAAAATTCGATAATCGACAGGGAACGTTAATTACCAAAATTTGAGCATCTGAAACTTACTTATATCTAAATAACTCGATAGAAAACTCAGTCTTCGGTGAATCTCATGTAACGAAAGTCTTAAGTCTTTGGGTCAACCTACATCATTTTGCGCACTTTGTTTTTGTTTCGCACAGATTATTGCTTGCTTAATCTTCGCCTTATGGTTCTCTTCCCACTGAGCCAATGTTAACGAGGCTTCTTTATTAGCTTTATCTGAAGCCATTAAAAATACCTCATCTTTTCTGAACTTAGGAATAACAGCAACACCCTCGATATCAGCCACAATGATATCTCCGGTTGAGACGTTTACGCCTCCACATCTAATTTCAGTACCTAGTTCAGAATAGATCTCTTTTTTTCCCGGAACTGGATGAACACCTTTAGCAAAAACTGGGAATTTCATGTCTGTAATTTCAGCCAAATCCCGAATAACACCATCAATAATGAAACCTTTTATGCCTCTACGCTTAGCAACTGCGCATACGTTGCCTCCTGCAACTGCATATTCGCTATCAACACCATCGACGACAATAATTGAGCCTTTTGGTGCTTCATATATTGCAGAATGAAGCATTAAGTTATCACCAGCAGCTAATTGAACCGTAAAAGCTTCGCCACAAATTCGCGGCATGTCCTGCCAAAGAGGACCAATATTGAAATCCATAAAGTACTGATTACCCAATATGTTTCCGTACTCGGTTGTCGCTAATGTAGAAAAGTCTTGCTTCATATTTACACTCCTTGTCCAGGGTATCCTTAAGCCTCAAATACAAGTCACGGGCTCTCATTTCAACCCCGTTCTATACACTTTGAATTTTCGTAATTCATTAATGTTACTTACTGTAGCGCTTATTCTGTTGATACTCTGCGTATTTATTAGAAATCCATTGATGAATATGAAGCTCTGTTTTACGAACCAGATACCAATCTATCGCCGCTAAACGACCAAGCCTATTACAGTTCCCACCTATTCACTCCATATACACTTATTGGTAGATCAATCCCAAGTTAAGACTTGTACTTGCGGCCATCTAGCTTTGTAGCCCGCCGTCATTGTGTTGTAGTTCTGTTCGGTCATTGCTCGCTTATTTGGCTTGATCAACATGTTAAATGCGTCTTCTAATCCGTAAGGTGCAAATATCCTGATGTGATCTGACCCTTCTATGGTGAAGCCAATAGCAAAAGCAGATAACCAAGATTCAATACCTTGCTCAACACAGTCATATGGCTGAATGGAACATCCGAACTTCGTCGAATAGCGCTCATGTATAGTTGCTTGGTTTTTTACATCAACATCTACGGAATGACTTAACCGTGAGCGAATGCGGCTTTTAAACTCATCTTCACTGGCGATCTGAGAACTATCAAAATAAACGATATCAAAATCCTTCACCTGATCGAGAAGTGGCTTATTTTCAATGCTATTCCAGATCACTTGAGTAATAGCGCCACCAGCAATATAGAAGTTTGGCAACCCTACTTCTCGACACACTTTAGCTGTCTCAATTAGCTCAGGAACTTGATGGATTAGATATTCAAGCTGTTTATTCATATTGGCCTATTAGAGCATGCTAAAGGTGAAGAAGAACTGAAGCAGATTGTGAGCAGATGCCTACAGCGCGAGTTTGAACCCTTCGTGTGTTGCTTTGAATCCAAGTTTCTCATAGAACCTGATGGCATCAGGGCGCTGCTTGTCACTTGTTAACTGAACGATTGTACAGCCTTTGTTTTTTGTCAATTCGATAGCGTGTCCGAACATTTGCTCACCGAAACCTTGTCCACGATAGTCACTATGGATTCGAACACCTTCGATAAGACAGCGCCAACTACCAATATGCGTTAGATACGGAATAAAGGTTAGTTGAAGCATCCCGACCTGAGCGCCTTCCAGTTCAACAACCAGTAATTCGTTATTTGGGTCTCGTGCAATCGCTTCGAACGCTTCAATATAGCCACAATTCAACGGAATAGACGCATCTTCTCTTTTACTACCAAGCGGGTCATTTGAAAGCAAAGCAACAAGACTTTCCAAATCTTCAAATTCAGCTGAACGATACTTTAATTCCATCTATAAATCCTTTTACTTGTGACTACTAACGCCACATAAAAGTATGAGCAATGCGACGACAAAGCTTAACCTTACCACCCTAAAAACCGAACTCAACTATTGGATGGAAAATGACATGCTTGGGAATCACTCTTAAACAGATTGTATGGAGAATGTTACCAGCGCTCTGCATCCCAACGGTCATACCTAAAGCTATGAGCATGACCAAAACCATCAATATCGGGGAATAGAGTTAAGTACCTAATATCAAACGTACCCTCTAACTCTTCAAGAAGTACTTTTTTAACTTCTGGGGTTATAGCAATCGGTAAGTTAGCCTCAGGATCTGTATCCAACGTTAGACTTCCCATTGCGTTCTGCGAAACTGAGCTATATAAAAATTGCCCACCTTGAGCTGCAATACGCTTCGTTACCGTTGGTGGTTGCCACGTTTGCGGATTTTCATATTCTTCTAGATCCTCGAAAATTTCCGTATATTCTCTACTTTCAACTTTATTCTCACCACCACCAAGGAAGTCTGAGTGAACACCCAGCAATAAGCCGGTCGCTTGAGGTTCTGATGAACAACAAAACCACAAGCCAACAAGAAGATTTCGCGAAACATCAATTAGCCGAGTAGCGGCACCATGATGTTGGAGTTTAGCTAATAGCTCAAAATCAGATAGCTCTCTACCATTTTCAAATCGATAACCTTGATGTGTTGCGTGTTCAAGCAAGTACTTTTCATAACTTTGCATGCTCGATTCTGTAACTTCACCTCGATTAGAAAGTCGGCGAAATGCTGAGCTATGTATAGGCCAACAAATATCAGCCTGTCCTCGCCATAAGTACACATTTCGACGGTCTTCAGCATGTTTAGACACATAAGATAGTAGCTCAATTAAATTACTCGGCTGAGCTACTGTTCGGAATAATTTTGTATCGATATAGTTCATTAATTCCCCTAACGCCCTGTTAAAGGGTAAGCAACGCAATACTGAAGCCGCCGCATACCACCTTAATCACTTAAACCAACGCATGGTAAAAATGCCACGCGTTGCGAATCCCTCTTGAACAATTTGTTATGTGCGTTGCTCAATTTCTGCTTTATAGAGCTCTGAACCTACAGCTATCTCCCACAAGTACCCATCTGGGTCAGAGAAGTAACCTGAAAAACCACCCCAAAACACAGCCTGTCCCTGTTTGACGATTTTCCCACCATTATCCTCAGCTTTTTTCAGCAGACTAAGCACTTCACCAGACGAACGAACATTTCTAGCCAGTGTAATACCGGCAAAGCCTGATCCATTTGGTTCAACACCAACATCTTTTGCTAATTCGGATTTGGGAAACAGAGCTAATTCCGGACCATCAATATCCAGAAATACAATTTCATCAGATCGATAATCTGTGCGTTCTAATCCAAGTACGGCTTCATAGAACTTTGCGGAAACCTCGATGTTTGATACACCCAATGTAATGATTGATAGTTTTCTCATTTTATCTCCAAGCACATAACGCCTTGCTAAGGTGTGAGTAACGCAATACAAAAGCTACCGCACAGCGCCTTAATCACCACAAGCCACCGCAAAGTAAAAATGCCACGCGTTACGAATCACTCTTAAGCAATTTGTTAGTACATGCGCTACTTCTATTTGTGCGCTCCAAGATATTGAAAAGTAACATGATATGAAAGGCTTTGAACACTGAAGTGAGACGGGCAGCTACAAAACTTTACCGCCATTGAGAGACAAAAGTGAGCTAGAAGAAAAACGCACTTAGCTGCCCTACTTTCACTGGCTTCAAATTAGAAAAGGATTCGTTCCTCGCACTTCGACAGCAACACCAAAGAAAGACAATTTTGACTTAGTAAAAACCACGAAAAAGAAGAAGTAATAAAGAAATAGGCTAAGAGTTAGAAGCCGTAAACGGTAAAATCAAAGCGAACACTTCGCATATAGTGCCACCGGAAAGAACGTGAAAGGCACTAACTGAAAGGTGTAAACACGAGCGCTAAAACAGATAAACACCAAAACTTATGACCTTTGATGTCAAATCCGTACTAACGCCCAATTAAGGTGCGACAACGCTGTAACACCCAAGCTAAACCATTGCACCGTAAACACAAAATTCAAATCGGAGTGAAACCGCCACGCGTTGGGAGTCACTCTTAAATTGTTTGTTATGGCGCTTTACTGGTAGTGTTGCTTACACCAATTTTCCCAACTTGTTTCACCCAAGAGCTTTCGTGCCTTAATGGTGCGAAACACGTTAATAAGTCCCATACAAATGCCAAATAGGGATGATGCGATAAGATAGGTTATCCAATGGTCAGGTTCTGAATGCCAAAATAATATCCACATTAGCGCCCCCCACAACCCTCCCATGAACAAACCATTTGTTATTAGTATTCTTATAGGAGACTGAAAAACTAGTGGTTTTTGGGACGGATCTTTGTATTTAGACCAAATAAAAGTTGTTGGCTTGGTTAAGTCTGCTGGTACACCCTTTTCAATGAGGTGCTTTTGAATGAATTTCGCCTTTTCCATCTTGGCCTCTATGCATGTATGCCAATTTCAAGTCTAAATCCATATCACGACTTATCGAGAATAGTGATTAAAGCGCTGCGACTGACTTCAAAATCTGGCTTGCGCCATAACGCCCTGTTAAGGTGTGAGCAACGCAATACCGAAGCCACCGCATACCACCTTAACCACTAAACCTAACGCATAGTAAAAATGCCACGCGTTGCGAATCACTCTTAAACAGTTTGTTATGCGTGTGCCTGAGGCTTCAAAGAATCTAGCATTTTCTGCTGGAACTCTTTTCGCATAATTTCTCTTTCTTCGCTCTCATGAAGAGCCAGCAAGAATGTCTGACGATCACCCCACTCTTCTACTTTACGCTTCGGCAAGCCACCTAGGTCTCTAAGTTTCTCAGACATTTGAATGGCTAATAAACCTAAAGCAGCATATTTCATTGCTCTCGCCTCATAAAATTCCGCAAAATCAGGAGGTGTAGCAGTGTAATCACTTACAGCTGAAATATATGAGTTAGCTTCGTGAACCATTTGAGGTAGGTTTAACAAATCGTAGAGTAAATCTTGAGGCAGTATTTTCCAATCAACCTCAAGTTCTAACGGAGTAAAACTTGGGGTTTGCGAATGATAGTAAGTGTATCCATTCTGATCTTCGGTGCCATTATCAGTGACGACCTCACGGCAACCAACTATAAACTGCTCGATACTACTCGTGACAATAATTGCAAGATAGTACGTTTCTGCCGCTTTTGACTTTTTCGCAGCAACAGACTCTTTGAGGATAGTTAAAAGAAAACCGACCAAACCGCCTAAAATGACAACAATTAATTTCTCAAACACGATAATCCTCTAGTCGATAAAACGCATAACGCTTAAGTATTTATCCGTTGTCGTAGCACAATGGATAAATACCTGTTGGACTTGGCCGCTTCTATTTATGGAATTTGCTTTTTAGGACTGACTTGCGTTCTACAGCGACTATACCCGTTGCATAATCTTTTTAAAAGCGAACAATGCCCCTCTCTCGCCATAACACAACGATAATTTTATTCATTATAATCAGACAACTAGGTCAGTTGGTACTCTGAAACGACTATCCTAGGTCTAATATTGATGCACACGAGTACCATGCTGTTGCTATGGCAGTTCGGACAACACGGTTTCTCTTTCAGCACTTCCGATTTCTCTGCGGGTCGCTCTCGTAAGCTATGCCTAATTTCCGCTATCGCTTTGACCCGTACAGCATTAGCTAAAAAGCCATAGTAGCGTATTCGCATTAGCCCTTTAGGCAACACATGTAAAAGTAAGCGTCGAAGCAACTCGCCCGCATTACAACACATTCTTTGAGTCCCGTTGGTTCGATAATCTTTGTAACTCATCGTGATACGGCCATCCACGTTATAACTTAATTGGTTGGGATTTAACCCGATACGATTGCAATACCGAGATAGATAACCCACTACCGCTGTGGGCTCGTGGAGTACAGGTTTACTGTACACAACCCATCTCTTACTAGCGGCTTCCTCTAATAAATTACTGTGCGTCGCTATCAACTCGCTTACTCGACATAACATCTCTTTCTTAAAGCGAACGGATAAGGCTTTAACCGGAAGCAGGTAACTCTCTTTTCTTGTCGGTTGCCATTGCCGATCTTTTGTAAGCACCCCACTCGGTAACAGGCAATGAATATGAGTATGTTGACTCAGATTTCTTCCCCAAGTGTGAAGAACCATTAATGCTCCTAGTTGACCGACAAGGTGATGCCGCTCATTAGCAAACGCGCATAATGTTGCCCACACTGAATGAAACAAGCATTGATAAACCACCTTAGGATGAGCTTTAACCAGAGCATTGAACTCGTGAGGTAAGGTAAAAACCATATGATGGTAGGCCACAGGTAAAATATCTTGGCTTCGCTTTGTTAGCCATTGCTGTCTCATCTGCTCTTGGCAATTGGGGCAATGACGATCTCGACAAGAGCAGTACCAACGAGTTTCATGACCACATTGCTGACAACGCCAGTCGTAACTGCCCATACGCTCCGTTCGGCAGTCTCTTAAATGGTTAAGCACTTGCCACTGTCTCGGTGTGACTTTGCTTTTATCAAGCTCTTCTAAGCCTTGGGTTAATACGGCTTGGTAAGGAGATAATGCGTTCATTCGCTTTCCTCCCATAGTTGAGCAACTAAGTCGAACTTACTTCCGTCCGAGCTTTCGTTGTGATGACCTATCCAATGGGTGTACCTCAATGTCGTTTTGATATTCGAATGTCCGAGGTAACGCTGCAGAACATTCAAAGGCATGCCCGATTCGAGCTGATGAGTCGCATAAGCGTGCCTCAAGGCGTGTATTCCTCCTAATTTTCTGACGTTTGCCTCAACTTTTGCTGCTTTGAAGCACTTCTGCAAAGAGCTAATACCCAATGGTTTTTCGGGCTCTAGGCTGGGAAACAGCACTACGGTTGGGTGATAATGACGCCAGTAATTTCGAAGATGATTCAGTTGGCTATCACCCAGTGGAACAAAGCGATCTTTTTTACCTTTACCACAATGAATGTGCAGTCGTTTCGCCGTACCATCAATGTCTTTCACGTACAAACCTACGACCTCACTGACACGTAGGCCACATCCATAACACATTTCAAGTGCGGTCTGATACTTAAGACTTCGACAATGACTAATGATACTTCTTACTTCCTCGCGATTAAGCAGCTCCGGTATTTTACTGGCGCGTTTAATCGGGGGAACCAGTCGCTCTTCAAATTCTCTATTCAAAACGGCACGATAAAAGAACAAGATGGCATTCAAAGCTTGAGCACAAGTACTACTACTTAAGCTCCGCTCTGTGGTGAGCGTACGTAAATACGCACTAATCTGTTGATCGGTGAGTAAATCGGGGGACAGATCGTAAGTAGTAGATAGATCTTTAACCCAACGTAAATAGCTTGCATGGGTTTTCGGAGAAAAACGGCGAACCGCCATTTCATCGATAAGTTGTTGTCTTAATAGGGTCATGATGTATTCCTTAATCTATGGATACATCATAAGTTTGGTCTATCGGGTAAGTGAGAGGAAAGCCCTCCGCGAAGCGGCTTAGTTCAACAGCTAT
>NZ_VTYC01000017.1:0-105894 GCF_013114115.1 Vibrio sp. 070316B
ATAAATTATCGATTGGTCACTCAGTTCATTGAAATCAATGTGATTCCTAAGAATCAATTTTTGATATTCATCAACGAGTGCCCACACAGATTGATAGGTTTAAACTGTTAAAGAGCTTTTCCTTTTTGAGCTTCGCTCAAATCGGACGGCCATTTTAGCGATTTAAGCTTTAGTGTCAACCACTATTTTCAAAACTTTTTTCAAGCGCTTGGCTTGGCTAATTTGGCTTGCTGGTTCGTTCAGGTTTCCTAAGAAGCCATCCCGTGTCAGCGAGGTGGCATTATAGAGATTTCGATCACACTGGCAAGCCCTTTTTTAAGTTTTTTTCGTTTTTTTATTCGTTCGATTAAAAAGAACTCAAAACGCCTCAAAAGTAGGCTTTTCTCTTACATATTCTTCAGTTTTTCAGTGAACAAAGAGACTTTTTCCCAGTTTGTGTACTCAACTTCCTTCGTTGTATCCGTTTCACCACCTGTCATATTCATAATAAAGCGGATCATGGTTCTATCGAACCAGTTATAGCGTGGGTAATAGAGGGCACCTGCAAATACACCGATTAAAGTCGGCTGCCATGGAGACTTGATAAGGAACTTCTTAATATAAGCACTGCCTTCTGGTGTATCTTTGCCTTGGTCTTCTTTACGCGCCGTTAAGTTCACGCAGAAGAACGCAACCTTGCTTGATTGCAACTGAGTAAGGTTGGCATCAATAAATTGATATAGCTTCTTATTAAGGTGGCCATAACGAATCGATGCGCCAATCAGCACTCTGTCGTACTGAGCAAAGTCCACCTTGCCAATAGTGTGCAGATCTTGAAGCTCACATTCGAACTCACTCATTTCTTCTTTTATATAGTTCAAGATTTTCTTGGTCTGCCCTTCACGGCTTGAATACAAAAATAACGCTTTTGCCACAATGTTGTCCTTAGCTACGCCAAAACGTAGGGGTCAATAAGATTAATAAGGTGAAGATTTCTAATCGGCCAAACAGCATAGATACGATAAGTACCCATTTTGCTTTGTCGTTCACATCGCCAAAGTGCACCGCGACTTCACCAAGGCCCGGGCCAAGGTTATTTAATGTCGCCGCTACCGCAGAGAAAGCACTCAACTCGTCCATACCAGTTGCAATAAGAGCCAGCATACAAACCACAAACACTAATGCGTATGCAGAGAAGAAGCCCCAGACCGCATCTACAACACGTTGTGGTAGTGCAGAACCGCCAACCTTGATGGTATAGACAGCCCGTGGGTGAACAAGACGCTTCATTTCACGAGCACCTTGCAGAGTAAGTAGTAAGATTCGAATCACTTTCATACCACCACCCGTAGAACCTGCACATCCCCCTATAAAAGAAGAGAACAAAAGCAGTACGGGTAAGAACAATGGCCACTCTGAGAAACCCGTCGTTGTAAAACCCGCGGTCGTAGAGATAGACACGGTTTGGAACAAGGCTTGGTCGAAAGCATCATAGTACGAATCATAAGAGTGGTGATTGAGCAGTAATAAGAAACAAACCAAGAACAGTACTGCCTGAATAAAGATAAAGGCGCGGAACTCAGGATCTTTCCAATAATACTTAGGATGCACACCACCCGAAGCAAATGCAGCAAAATGAAGAGAGTAATTACATGCAGATATAAGCAGGAACACCACGGTAATCATGTTAATAGCCGGGCTGTTGAAATAGCCCATGCTTGCATCGTGAGTGGAGAAGCCACCAATAGCAATAGTAGAAAAGCTATGACTGATTGCATCAAAGAAGCTCATACCGGCTAGCCAAAACGCCACCGCACAAGCAATGGTTAGGCTGAGATAGATGTACCACAGCGCTTTTGCCGTTTCAGCGATACGCGGAGTCATTTTGCTGTCTTTTACCGGGCCTGGAATCTCAGCTCGGTACAACTGCATACCACCGATACCCAGAACAGGAAGAATGGCTACCGCCAATACGATGATACCCATACCACCGAACCATTGCAGGAACTGGCGATAAAACAAGATCGCCTTAGGTAAATCATCAAGGCCGACAATCACCGTCGCACCGGTAGTGGTTAGTGCAGAAAAGGATTCGAAGAAGGCATCGGTTACCGAAACATTGGGGTTATCAGCGATCAAAAACGGCAACGCACCCGCACTACCGATTACCGTCCAAAACAGAACCACAATCAAAAAGCCATCGCGCGCTTTTAACTCATGCTTATAACGTCGGTTTGGAAACCAACACGTCGCACCACAAAATAACAGAACAAAGAAAGTCGTTACAAATGGCACACCCGCACCATCTCGATAGATCAGAGCGACTAACGCAGGTGCGAGCATTGATACACTAAAAAGTGCTAATAATAATCCGACGATTCGAATAATTGAGCGAAATTGCATGAGCTATTGAACGAAGCGAAATGCTTCACACTTCCTAGTTGTCTTTGACTTTCGTTACCAGTGCCTTAGCACCGCTTTTATTGATCATGGTTTGGGTAAACGCATCTACCTGCAGGAGCTCTATCTCAATAATAAGCTCAACTTGCACACCATAATCCGCTTGGACCTCAACAGCCTGATGCTGAGCCATGATGGATTGTGCGATTGGCACAAAGCCATAGTCTAACTCTAGCCGTAATTTTGTGGTTATTTTTTTCTCGATAGTTTGAAGCAGCTTGAGAGCTTGTTGCACTCCGCCACCATAAGCTTTAACCAAACCACCAGTTCCAAGCTTAATTCCACCAGAGTAACGCGTGACGACAGCCGTTAATTCACCCACACCAGATCCAGACAATTGCGCCAAGATAGGCTTACCCGCGGTACCGGAGGGTTCTCCATCATCACTAAAGCCCCAAAGCATTGAGTCTTCAGGTCGACCAGCAACAAAGCCCCAACAATTATGTCGCGCTGAAGCGTGCTCTTTTTTTACCTGCTCCACGAACTGCTTCGCGGCTCCTACACTTGGAGTATGCGCAAGGTGGGTAATAAAGATGCTCTTCTTGATCTCTTCTTCAAACAAAGCTGGAGCTGACGGTATTAAATAAGGCTGTTCATTCATATCGTTAACTTAATTAATAAGAGCGGCGAAGTGTATCACGCGTGAATAATAAGGGTTAGAGGATCTGTGCTATCGCACAATGTTAAACAATTGTTTAAAAAATGTATTGAAATTCATCTTGCAGAGGTACAGACTAAGATAACTGGTCTTACCAGGTATTCTACAATAATAGAAAGACAACAAGATTCTCTCAAACAATCGTGGATTGTATGTCATGGAGATAGACAATGATTTACCAAGCTAACACCCTACAGGTAAAGGAATTACAAGATGGCATTGCAGAATTAAGCTTCTGTGCTCCAGCCTCTGTAAACAAACTCGACCTTGCTACTTTAGAATCACTAGACAAAGCGTTAGACGCTCTTAAAGCTCACGCAGGACTACGTGGTTTAATCTTAACTTCAAACAAAGACGCGTTCATTGTAGGCGCAGACATCACTGAATTTCTTGGTCTATTTGCCAAGCCAGAATCAGAACTTGATGAATGGTTAAGATTTGCAAACTCCATCTTCAGCAAGCTAGAAGACCTTCCTGTTCCAACTCTTTCAATGATGCGCGGCCATGCCCTAGGCGGCGGTTGTGAATGTGTATTGGCAACTGACTTCCGTATCGGTGACAAGACCACCAGCATTGGCTTACCTGAAACCAAACTTGGCATCATGCCTGGCTTTGGTGGTTGTGTGCGCCTGCCTCGCGTTATCGGTGCTGACAGTGCAATGGAAGTCATCACTCAAGGCAAAGCTTGCCGAGCTGATGAAGCACTAAAAATTGGCTTGTTAGACGCGATTGTAGAAACAGACCAACTGCTAGAGTCGGCAATCAATACCGTTTCTCTGGCTGCCAATGAAAAACTAGACTGGCAATTACGCCGCAAACAGAAAACATCAGCATTATCGCTAAGCAAACTCGAAGCGATGATGAGCTTTACCATGGCGAAAGGCCTCGTTGCTCAAAAAGCTGGCCCTCACTACCCAGCTCCGATTACTTCTGTGATTGCGATTGAAGAAGCAGCACGCAGCGATCGTGATGCAGCACTCGATATCGAACGTAAACACTTCATCAAGCTAGCGAAATCTGAAGAAGCGAAAGCACTGGTTGGTCTGTTCCTAAATGACCAATACATCAAAGGTCTTGCTAAAAAAGCAGGTAAGTCAGCAAACAAAGACACTCAACGTGCTGCTGTACTAGGTGCAGGCATCATGGGTGGCGGCATTGCTTACCAATCTGCACTGAAAGGCGTGCCAGTGATGATGAAAGACATCGCACAAGCATCGCTTGATCTTGGTATGAACGAAGCGTCGAAGCTATTGAATAAGCGTCTATCTCGCGGTCGCTTAGATGGCTTCAAGATGGCAGGTATCCTGTCTTCGATTACTCCAAGCTTGCATTACGCTGGTGTTGAGCAATCAGACGTTGTTGTAGAAGCCGTGGTGGAGAATCCAAAAGTAAAAGCAGCGGTACTGAGCGAAGTGGAAGGCCTAGTCGGTGAAGACACTGTACTGACCTCAAATACTTCTACAATTCCTATCAACCTGCTAGCGAAATCTCTGAAACGCCCAGAAAACTTCTGTGGTATGCACTTCTTTAACCCAGTGCACCGCATGCCTTTGGTTGAGATCATCCGTGGCGAGCACACTTCAGAAGAGACGATTAATCGCGTTGTGGCTTACGCAGCGAAGATGGGCAAATCCCCTATCGTTGTAAATGATTGCCCAGGCTTCTTCGTTAACCGTGTACTTTTCCCTTACTTTGGCGGTTTCAGCATGTTGCTACGTGACGGTGCTGATTTCACTAAGATCGATAAAGTAATGGAGCGCAAGTTTGGTTGGCCAATGGGTCCGGCTTACTTACTAGACGTTGTAGGCCTAGACACAGCACACCACGCACAAGCTGTGATGGCGCAAGGTTTCCCAGAGCGTATGGGCAAAGAAGGTCGTGATGCGATTGATGCACTTTACGTTGCTGAAAAATACGGTCAGAAAAACGGTAGCGGTTTCTACACATACAGCGTAGACAAGCGTGGTCGCCCGAAGAAGACCTTCTCTGAAGACATTCTTCCTATCTTGGCTGACGTATGCCAAGCACCACAAGATTTTGATGACCAAACAATTATCCAACGTGTGATGATTCCAATGATCAACGAAGTCGTTCTTTGTTTAGAAGAAGGCATCATCGCGACACCGCAAGAAGCGGATATGGCACTGGTTTACGGTTTAGGCTTCCCTCCATTCCGAGGCGGCGTATTCCGTTACTTAGACAGTGTGGGTATTGGTAACTTCGTAGAAATGGCGAAGGGCTACCAAGACTTAGGTGCAATGTACCAAGTTCCTCAACTATTGCTTGATATGGCTGCGAAAGGCGAAAGCTTTTACGACGCTCAACAAGCAAGTTCTCTGTAACCCACATTTGGAAAAGGAATAGCAAAATGAATAATGTAGTTGTTGTTGATTGCCTTCGCACCCCAATGGGACGTTCCAAAGGTGGAGCTTACCGTCACACTCGCGCTGAAGATCTGTCTGCACATTTAATGAAGGGTATTTTAGAGCGTAATCCAGAAGTTAACCCTTCAGAGATCGAAGATATCTACTGGGGCTGTGTACAGCAAACATTAGAGCAAGGCTTCAACGTTGCACGTAACGCTGCGCTACTGGCTGGTTTACCAATTGAGATTGGTGCCGTCACAGTTAACCGTTTGTGTGGTTCATCTATGCAAGCTCTGCATGATGCAACTCGCTCAATCATGGTTGGTGATGCGGAAATTTGCCTAATCGGTGGTGTGGAACACATGGGCCACGTACCAATGACACACGGTGTTGATTTCCACCCTGGCATGTCAAAGAACGTAGCAAAAGCTGCAGGTATGATGGGCCTAACCGCTGAAATGCTTGGTAAGCTGCATGGCATTAGCCGTGAAGACCAAGATGCATTCGCTGCACGTTCACACGCTCGTGCACAAGCAGCAACGGTTGAAGGTCGTTTTAAAAACGAAATTCTACCGACAGAAGGTCACGCTGCTGACGGTTCACTGTTTACTCTAGATTACGATGAAGTGATTCGCCCAGAAACCACGGTTGAAGGCCTATCTCAGCTGCGCCCTGTATTTGACCCTGCCAACGGTACAGTAACTGCAGGTACTTCATCAGCTCTATCTGATGGTGCATCGGCAATGCTTATCATGAGTGAAGAAAAAGCTAACGCACTGGGTCTTAAGATTCGTGCTCGCGTTAAGTCTATGGCTATCGCAGGCTGCGATCCTTCAATCATGGGTTACGGCCCAGTGCCTGCAACTCAAAAAGCGCTTAAGCGTGCAGGTTTAACAATTGAAGACATGGGTGTGATTGAGCTGAACGAAGCATTTGCGGCACAATCTCTACCTTGTGCTAAAGACCTAGGTCTACTGGATGTGGTTGACGAAAAAGTGAACCTTAATGGCGGTGCCATTGCACTAGGTCACCCTCTAGGCTGTTCAGGCTCTCGTATCTCTACAACCCTAATCAACCTAATGGAAGCGCAAGACGTGAAATACGGATTAGCAACCATGTGTATTGGTTTAGGCCAAGGTATTGCAACGGTATTTGAACGCCCATAGCACTCATCGACGGTAATATTTGTCGGATAATCTTAAGTGCAGCTATCTTTATATAGCTGCACTTTTTATTTCTAGCTATCAGACAAACGATAGGTTCGTTCAGCAAACTCAATCAGGAGGAAAGTAGCCAACGACATCTATGCATAAAACGCATAGATTCAATGTTGATGTTTCATTATTTTTTCTACAACGATTCAACTAAAGTTACTTCAGTTTCCTAATATTTCTCCCATGGAGCAGATCATGTTTAAAGCACTTGTACTAAACCAAGAAGACAAAAAAACTATCGCATCAGTTTCTCAAATTGAAGAGTCTCAATTACCAGAAGGTAACGTGAAGATCGATGTAAGCTACTCTTCTTTGAACTACAAAGATGGTTTGGCGATTACAGGTAAAGGGCGCATTGTTCGCAACTTCCCTATGGTTCCTGGTATCGACCTTTCTGGTGTAGTTTCACAATCTGATGACCCTCGCTACAAAGCAGGCGACGAAGTGGTTCTAACTGGTTGGGGTGTTGGTGAAGGTCACTGGGGTGGCATGGCTGAGAAAGCAAGCCTAAACGGTGACTGGTTAGTACCAATGCCTAAAGGCTTAGACGCTAAGAAAGTAATGGCGATTGGTACAGCAGGCTTCACTGCTATGCTTTGTGTTCAAGCTATTGTCGATGCAGGTATCAAACCTGAAGACGGTGAAATCCTAGTGACTGGCGCAAGTGGCGGTGTAGGTAGCGTATCTATCACTCTACTAAACCAGCTAGGCTACAAAGTAGCAGCAGTAACAGGTCGTGCTTCAGAGAATGGTGAGCTACTAAAATCACTAGGTGCAACTCGCATTGTTGAGCGTGCTGAACTAGAAGAGCCAGCGAAACCACTTGAGAAACAAATGTGGGCTGGTGCTATCGACACTGTAGGCAGCAAAGTACTTGCGAAAGTATTGGCACAAATTGATTACAACGGTGCGGTTGCAATCTGTGGTCTAGCAGGTGGCTTTGACTTACCAACAACGGTAATGCCATTCATTCTACGTAACGTTCGCCTGCAAGGTGTTGATTCTGTTATGTGCCCTCGTGAAAAACGCATTAAAGCGTGGGAACAACTGGCTGAATTACTACCTGAGTCTTTCTACAACAGCGCGACAAAAGAAGTATCTCTAGATGACGCGATTCAAGCGGCAGAAGACATCACTAATGGTCAAATTACAGGCCGTGTAGTTATCAAGCTGTAATCGCTCGCACTCTAAAAGCAACACGTAATAAAATAAAAGGGCTGAACATGTGATCAGCCCTTTTTGCTATCTGCTATTTACTCTAACCCAAGCCGACATCGGCAATCCGCTTTTGAATTAACTCACCACACTCTTCTTTGACTACTCTTCTCAACCATTGTTGTGATGCAGAAGAGTCGCAGCGTGAATGCCAAATCAACGAGTAATCAAATGGCATAAACTCGAATGGCAGCGGCTTAACGACTAAGTCATAACGCTCTGCAACCAAGTATGCCAAATCAGCAGGTACCGTAATCACTAACGGCATTCTATCGACAATCGCCAATGCCGCTTCAAGATGATAAGCACGCAGTACCATTTTTCTGGGTTGTTGATTGGCTAAAGCATTGTCCAATAAAGCCTTTACACCATCACTGATCGCAATCATCGCATGAGGCAAAGAGACATAATCTTCAAGGCTCAACGAGTTGTCTGCCAAGGGGTGATTTTTAGAGAGTAAGCACGACACCCCCACAGGGCCAAGGACCTCTTGATGAAGTGGTACAACACTGCCACTTGGTCGGCAAATCGCCATATCGACGCGCTCGGTACTAAGCTGCTTAAACAAATGCTCATGCTGCAGCGGGGCGAATTCTAAAGAGATATTCGGTGCTTGCTCATAAATCTTCGGCAGTGCATACGGCAAAATGGTTTGCATCGCATAATCAGTGGTCGCAATTAGAAAGCGTTCACTGCAATAGTAAGGGTCGAAATCACTAGGGCTAAGGAGTTGACGGAATGATTCCAAAGGCTGATCAATTCGCTGGCTGATCTCGAGCGCTTTTTTGGTCGGAATAAGGTGTTGGCCCTGACGAGTAAACAGAGGATCGTTGAGCAGGTCTCTTAAGCGCCCGAGTACTCGGCTGGTTGCCGACTGACTCAAGTTAAGACGAAGCGCGGCCTGGCTAACGCTACCCTCTTCAATCAATACCTTTAAAGCGACCAATAAATTAAGGTCTCTACGATAGATGTCTTCTAATTCCACGCCACTTACCTAGCTGAATACAATGATCATTGTTCACTAACTTGTTTATAGCATGCTTTAGATAAAAAAAATCCCGCAATTACGCGGGGAAGCCCAAGAAAATTTGGGGATAGTGTCGGAATGTCGTATCGGAATTTGTTTGCTGTACTTAGGTTAGTGCTCTTGCTCTTCGGCTACACTCTGCCAACGGCGCATCTCAACCCAAATACCAATAATCGTTGCTACTATGCCAAAAATAGGCATCAGTGAGGTCTCTGTCGATGAGCGTAAAACTAACGCACAAAAAGAAATAAAACAGAGAACCGAATAAATTGTTAATCTATCTAATCCTGTCAACATCGCCACTCCTTAGCTAGTTGCCTTTGTTTCAAGTTGTTATCAACTTGTTAACTAAGTTATAGGAAATGATTCTGTTTGCCAAGCACTTATTGCATATTTTTTCTGCAGACGTATTATTCACACGTTAGATAGATATAGAGATACAAACCATGACATTCAAACCTGAACTGGCAACCCATACTTTAGAAGCTGAAGGCCTGCGTTGCCCAGAGCCAGTAATGATGGTCAGGAAGACAATTAGAAACATGCAGGATGGCGATGTGTTACTGGTAAAAGCTGACGATCCGTCGACCACTCGAGATATCCCGAGCTTTTGTCGATTCATGGATCACCAGTTGGTAGGCCAAGAGACAGAAACGCTGCCATACCAGTATTTGATCAAAAAGGGATTGGAGGCTTAACGCCCCACCGAGAATCAAACATCAAAAAAAGCCGCTGGTACCTTATGTTCTCAAGCAGAACTCAGAGTACCAGCGGCTTTTTGTTTATTCATCTCTAGACTTGGTTTGCAGATAATCAAGCTGTTGTTGTAACGCTCGAATGTCTTTACGCATCGGAATAATATGTGCGACTCGAATCCAAGCCTCAACTGCAAGTCCAGTCATGATCATAGCGCCGGCGACCATTGGTAGCCACATGTCCGTCAGCACCATGCCTAATAGTGTAAGAGCAAGACCAAAGGTAAATAGATAGCTTTGGCTTTGTGGAGTAATACCCATATAACGCGTCAACATAATCATGCCCTCGTGTTCTAAACTCACAAGATTAAAATATCATGACAAGTATGACAGTTATATGTCCATTCGCTCGATAAAACCCACAATTCTGTAAGAGTATGACCTACAACACATTACTCCACTGGTTGAGTATAATAAGACTCAAAACACTCATGAGTAAAACGCAGCAGCGATAGCCAAACCAACAAATAACAGGGCTGTGATCTTACGAATCAGATCGAGAGGCATCTTATCTGCCGACAGCTTACCAATGATCACCACAGGTACGTTCGCCAGCAACATGCCTATGGTTGTACCCAGAATCACCCACGCCAAAGCATCGGCGTATTGTGCCCCTAGAATAGAAGTCGCAATCTGAGTCTTATCACCAATTTCAGCGATAAAAAACGCAATGAAGCTGGCAACAAAAGGACCACGGTTTGAGATCTGTTCGTCATCATCGAGCTTATCGGGAATCAGAATCCAGCCCGCCATTGCAATAAAGCTGACCACCAGCACCCATTTTAAAACTTCTGGCGATAAGTAATCGGCGACGACCACACCGAGCCATGCTGCAAGAGCATGATTGGCTATGGTGGCAAAGAAGATGGCTGCAATGATAGGTATCGGTTTTCGATATCGACTGGCTAATAAAAGGGATAGCAACTGGGTCTTATCACCGATCTCGGCTAAGGCGACAGTTGTAATTGAAATTGCTAAAACGCTCACGACATGCTCATTTGGGATGGAGATTATTATATTTAACCAAAGACAAACCTCGCGCCCCATCCCGGTTCACGATGCTTGTCTAAGGTCTTGCTAAGCGCCACCAAGGTGGTGGTTGCCTCGAACGCCATGATGATTTTGCATCAATTATGTTGACGAACGAACTCATTCACTAGGATATGAACAAGTAAGCTACTCCCCAAAGACCGCGAGATTCTAATCACCCACGTAGTCAAAAACAAGTGTCAAACTTATCAAAATATCTACTTGCACCGAAAAACAAACATTAAAGGCAAAAAAATCCATTAAACGACATTTTAGACCACTAATTAAACAAGATTACCCCTACTCGCTTTACGAATATCTCGGTATACTCAGAGGTTATTTTTCTCATTCATTTAAAAGAATCGCGCGAACCTGACTATGCAAAAATACGATATCAAAACCTTCCAGGGAATGATCCTCGCGCTGCAGGATTACTGGGCTCAAAACGGTTGTACCATTGTTCAACCTCTAGATATGGAAGTAGGTGCAGGCACCTCTCACCCAATGACATGTCTACGAGCACTTGGCCCAGAGCCAATGTCTACAGCTTACGTTCAACCTTCTCGTCGTCCGACCGATGGCCGTTACGGTGAAAACCCTAACCGTCTGCAGCACTACTACCAATTCCAAGTAGCGCTAAAACCATCGCCAGACAATATCCAAGAGTTGTACCTAGGCTCACTAGAGGTTCTTGGTGTTGACCCACTTGTTCACGATATTCGCTTCGTTGAAGATAACTGGGAAAACCCAACACTAGGCGCATGGGGCCTTGGTTGGGAAGTATGGCTAAACGGCATGGAAGTAACTCAGTTTACTTACTTCCAACAGGTTGGCGGCCTAGAGTGTAAGCCAGTAACTGGCGAGATCACTTACGGTATCGAGCGTCTAGCAATGTACATCCAGGAAGTAGATTCTGTTTACGACCTAGTATGGAACGTAGCACCAGACGGTTCTAACGTGACTTACGGTGACATCTTCCACCAAAACGAAGTTGAGCAATCAACATACAACTTCGAACACGCAGATGTAGATTTCCTATTCACTTTCTTCGATCAGTGCGAGAAAGAGTGTAAAGAGCTACTTGAGCTTGAGAAGCCACTTCCGCTTCCAGCTTACGAGCGTATTCTAAAAGCAGGTCACGCATTCAACATCCTTGATGCGCGCAAAGCAATCTCTGTAACAGAGCGTCAACGTTACATCCTTCGTATCCGCAACCTGACTAAATCAGTTGCTGAGGCGTACTACGCGTCACGTGAAGCGCTTGGCTTCCCAATGTGTAAGAAGGACAAATAATCATGGCGAAGAATTTTCTAATTGAACTGGGTACTGAAGAGCTACCACCAACGCAACTTCGCACTCTAGCAGAAGCATTCGCGGCAAACTTCGAAGCTGAGCTAAAAGGCGCAAACCTAGCGCACGAAGGCGTGAAATGGTACGCAGCACCTCGTCGTCTTGCTCTTAAAGTAGCAGCACTGGCTGAAGGCCAAGAAGACAAAGTTGTTGAAAAACGTGGCCCAGCAGTTTCTGTCGCATTCGATGCTGACGGCAACGCAACAAAAGCGGCTCAAGGTTGGGCTCGTGGTAACGGCATCACGGTTGAACAAGCTGACCGTCTAGTAACAGACAAAGGCGAATGGCTTCTTTTCAAACAAGAAGTAAAAGGCCAAGCAACGTCTGAAATCGTTGTTGATCTAGCGGCTAAAGCACTAGGTAACCTGCCTATCGCTAAGCCGATGCGCTGGGGTAACAAGACGACTCAGTTCATCCGTCCGGTTAAAACACTGACTATGCTGATGGGCGCTGACCTTATCGAAGGTGAGATCCTAGGCGTAGCATCTGGCCGCACTATCCGTGGTCACCGCTTCATGGGTGAGCAAGAGTTCACTATCGATTCTGCAGAGCAATACCCAGCGATCCTAGAAGAGCGCGGTAAAGTAATGGCAGATTACGAAGCGCGTAAAGCAATCATCCTTGCTGATGCTGAAAAAGCAGGTGCTGCTGTCGGTGGTATCACTGAGCTAGAAGATGATCTAGTAGAAGAAGTAACGTCTCTGGTTGAATGGCCAGTAGTACTAACAGCGAAGTTTGAAGAAGAGTTCCTAAAGGTGCCTTCTGAAGCCTTGGTTTACACCATGAAAGGTGACCAAAAATACTTCCCTGTTTACGATGAAAACAAGAAGCTACTTCCTAACTTTATCTTCGTATCGAACATCGAGTCTAAAGAGCCTCGCCACGTTATCGAAGGTAACGAGAAAGTGGTACGTCCACGTCTTGCTGATGCAGAGTTCTTCTTCAACACAGACCGTAAGCGTCCTCTGATCGACCGTCTTCCAGAACTAGACCAAGCTATCTTCCAAAAGCAACTTGGTACTATCAAAGACAAAACAGACCGCATCACAGAGCTTGCTGGCTACATCGCTGAGCAAATCGATGCTGACGTTGAGAAGTCTAAGCGTGCAGGCCTACTGGCTAAATGTGACCTAATGACCTCTATGGTATTCGAATTCACGGATACTCAAGGTGTAATGGGCATGCACTACGCGACTCACGATGGCGAAGACGAGCAGGTTGCACTAGCACTTTACGAGCAGTACATGCCTCGTTTCGCGGGTGATGACCTACCAAGCACTGGTATTTCTTCTGCAGTAGCAATGGCAGACAAGCTAGACACTATCGTAGGTATCTTCGGTATTGGCCAAGCTCCAAAAGGTTCTGACCCATTCGCTCTACGTCGTGCATCACTAGGTGTGCTACGTATTATCGTTGAAAACGGCTACAACCTAGACCTAACGGAGCTGATCGCAAAAGCGAAAGAACTACTAGGCGACAAGTTAACCAACGACAACGTAGAAGCTGACGTTATCGACTTCATGCTAGGTCGTTTCCGTGCATGGTACCAAGATGCTGGCTTCAGCGTGGATATCATCCAGGCAGTACTAGCTAACCGTCCAACTAAGCCAGCTGACTTTGACCAACGTGTTAAAGCGGTTTCTCACTTCCGTGAACTAGAAGCGGCAGAAGCACTAGCAGCAGCGAACAAACGTGTAGGTAACATCCTTGCGAAATTCGATGGTGAGCTAGCAGCTGATATCGATCTAGCCCTTCTTCAAGAAGATGCAGAGAAAGCACTGGCTGAAAACGTTGCCGTAATGACAGAAGCACTAGAGCCAGCATTCGCTACAGGTAACTACCAAGAAGCCCTAAGCAAGCTAGCAGCTCTACGTGAGCCTGTTGATGCGTTCTTCGATAACGTAATGGTTATGGCTGATGACGAAGCGCTTAAGAAGAACCGTCTAACGCTACTGAATAACCTACGTAACCTGTTCCTACAGATTGCTGATATCTCTCTACTGCAAAAATAAGTGCAAGTGAGGAAGCTGTTCAAAGCGATGCTCTGAGCAACGAAAGGTAAATACCCAAAGGGAAGCGAAAGCTTCCCTTTTTGTTTTTGTGAACCAAGCATTTGTTTGTAGAGGTGTTATTGATTAACTGAATGAATCAGCACTCAGACTGTAGAGGGCATTGTTTGCTATAACTGACCTGTTTATTCAGGGGAAGGGAACAATGAAAAAAACAGTACTCGCACTTTCAATGCTTGCTCTCAGCGCATGCAGTCAAACCAGCGACAACAGCCTATTACTGACGATTGATAACGACACCGCGGTATTCAAATCAACAGGCAAAGGCACTGTGATCGCAGAACAGGAACTCGCTAAAGGTAGCTATACCTTCTCCATCAGCGACAGTAAAAACACCTGTGGCACCAACTATGCACTGGCGGAAGAGAGTCGCATCAAATTCAATAAGCCCCTTCGCCTAGACGATTGCGCCGAGAAATCTGAGCTCGCCATTAAGGTCTTTCGCGCGAATACCTACCAGTTTACTCTCAACCCGCAAACTAATGAGTTAACGGTTCAAATAAAGCCAAAACAGCAACAACTCCAAAGCTTTGCCTGCCCAGTACCTAGTGGCGCACCGACGACCATCAATGTTGCTCAAACCTTTGACGATGGCACCTTGATCAGAGATGCCCTTTCCGGAATACAAACAACAGTCACTAACGGCAGTGTCACCATGCAGCCAGCAGAAAATAGCCAAGGTGTTTTGTTGCTAGAAAAGGTAGAGCCTGAAACCAAAGCAGATTTTAGTTGGGATAACGCCACGGTTTACTTCGTGATGACAGACCGTTTCCACAACGGCAACCCTGACAACGACAGTAGTTACGGCCGTAGCCAAGATGGACAAAATGAAATCGGCACCTTCCACGGCGGTGACCTAGCAGGCTTAACCGAAAAACTCGACTACATTGAATCACTGGGTGCTAATGCTATCTGGATTACATCTCCTTTAGAGCAGATACATGGTTGGGTTGGCGGTGGTGACCGTGGTGATTTCAAACACTATGGCTACCATGGTTACTACCATCAAGATTGGACCAAACTTGATAAAAACATGGGTACCGAAGACGAGCTAAAAACCTTCATCGATACCGCGCACAGCAAAGGTATTCGTGTCATCTGGGACATAGTCATGAACCACACAGGCTACGCTACCCTTGCCGATATGCAGGAGTTCGACTTTGGTAAGCTCAACCTGAGTGATGAAGAAGCAACAAAAACGCTGGGTGAGAACTGGACAGATTGGCAACCTGCTAAAGGTCAGAACTGGCACTACTTCAACAACTACATCTCTTACGGCGACAAAGAGGCGTGGGAAAAATGGTGGGGCAAAGCCTGGCTACGCAGCGATATCGGTGCTTACGACTCTCCAGGTTACAACAATCTGACCATGTCATTAGCGCACTTGCCTGATTTCAAAACAGAATCGAAAGAAACAACAGGACTACCGAATTTCTATCGCAACAAATCCACCAGCGCGACTGATGAACTCAAAACACCTCGTGACCACCTCATCACTTGGCTTTCAGACTGGGTACGTGAATACGGCGTGGATGGCTTTAGAGTCGATACCGCCAAGCACGTTGAACTGGAAGCGTGGGCAGAACTGAAAAAGAGCACTAACCAAGCACTGGCTGAATGGAAACAGAACAACCCAGACAAAGCTCTAGATGACCTACCCTTCTGGATGACCGGCGAAGTATGGGCACACAGCGTGGTGAAGTCAGATTACTTCGCTAACGGATTTGATTCGATCATCAACTTTGAATTCCAGAGCGATATCGCCCCTAAAGCGCTTAAATGCCTATCCGATCTCGATGCTGACTACCTTCGCTATGCAGAGAAGATCAACAGTGACAGCGAGTTCAACGTGTTGAGTTACTTATCCTCTCACGACACCTCACTATTCTGGACGCAGCACGGCAATGACTTTGCCAAACAAACCAAAGCCGCGAATGCGTTAATGCTGGCTCCGGGTGCAGTGCAGATCTATTACGGAGATGAAATAGCCCGTGACTTTGGACCAACAGGATCAGACCCAATGCAAGGCACTCGCTCAGACATGCCTTGGGAGCAAATCACCGGAGAGCGTGCCGAGTTGTTAAAGCACTGGCAAGCACTCGGACAATTCCGCCAACGCCACCCTGCTGTCGCGCAAGGTAAGCACATCATCCGCAACAGTAAGGGATATTACGCCTTCGAACGTCAATACCAAGATGACAAGGTGTTGGTTGTGTATACCGGTTCGAAATAAAGCGTTCGTAGACATAAAACAGTAGAAACTCAAGGAGAAGCTTCGGCTTCTCCTTTTTGATCTCAAAAACCAGTGCAATAAGCAAGCAGTTACTCATTAGCCAAACTTTATAGAAGTTTTTTACGTGTTAGAGCATTTGGCGCTATGCGTCGCAAAAACATTGCGGTATGTTCAAGGATTACACTGATGGCAGACATAAGGTCTGCCTTAATGACACATAACAAGCAATCACAATGAATTAGGTAAAATAAGTAATGCAGTTCTCTAAGTTTGGTGAAAAGTTTAATCGTTACTCTGGAATCACTCGTTTAATGGATGATTTGAATGATGGCCTGCGCACTCCTGGCGCAATCATGCTTGGTGGTGGCAACCCAGCTGCTATCCCAGCCATGCTCGATTACTTTAACCAAGCCAGTGCAGATATGCTCGCCAGTGGAGAACTCATCGCCGCCCTCGCCAACTACGATGGCCCGCAGGGCAAAGACAGCTTTATTAAGTCTCTCGCTGCAATGCTAAAAGAGACCTATGGCTGGGACATCAGCGAAAAGAACATCAGCCTAACTAACGGCAGTCAAAGTGGCTTCTTTTACCTGTTCAATCTGCTAGCAGGCCAACAGCCAGATGGCTCACATAAGAAAATCCTACTGCCAATCGCACCGGAATACATCGGCTACGGCGATGCGGGGATTGATGACGATATCTTTATCTCTTACCACCCAGAGATCGAACTGCTAGAAAACCGCCAGTTCAAATACCATGTCGATTTTGAACAACTTAAGGTTGATGACTCAGTCGCGGCTATCTGTGCGTCTCGCCCAACCAACCCGACGGGTAACGTACTGACCGACGAAGAAGTACGTAAGTTGGATAAACTCGCGCGTGAGAACAACATCCCACTGCTGATCGACAACGCTTACGGCCTACCATTTCCAAACATCATCTTTGAAGATGTCGAACCATTCTGGAATGAAAACACGATTCTGTGCATGAGCCTTTCTAAGCTTGGTTTGCCAGGAGTGCGCTGCGGTATCGTGATTGCGAGCGAAGAAGTCACTCAAGCACTAACCAACATGAATGGCATCATAAGCTTAGCGCCAAACAGTGTTGGGCCAGCGATTGCCAATCACATGATTGAAAAAGGTGATCTATTGCGTTTAAGCAGCGAAGTGATTAAACCTTTCTATAAAGAGAAGTCTTTGCGCGCTGTCGAACTGCTACAAGAAGCGATTGATGACCCACGTTTCCGTATTCACAAACCTGAAGGCGCTATCTTCTTGTGGCTATGGTTTGATGAACTGCCAATCACCACCATGGAACTGTACGACAGATTAAAAGCTCGCGGCGTGCTGATTGTTCCGGGTGAATACTTCTTTATCGGCCAAGAAGATGAGTGGGATCATGCTCATCAGTGCCTACGTATGAACTACGTACAAGACGATGAAGCAATGCAAAAAGGTATTGCGATTATTGCTGAAGAAGTGAAAAAGGCTTACAGCGAAAGCAAATAGAGATTCCCTACTCGGTCGTTCCTCCCTCTATGGAATGACGATGATAGGATAAACAAAAAAGAGCACCGACCTTCTTCAAGGTACTGGTGCTCTTTCACTTTTACTTCCCGATATTTTTTGTCACTTGAATACCCTAAATAATTGGGGGTTCAGCTAGGCGACTAGAAAATTCAGCCCTATGAGCATAGGGAACCTATGTGATTAGGGGGAATTTACGACGTCAACAACGCTGTAGCTTCAAGTATGACGGGGATTAGCCTTCGATTAGACCATTACCATTGATAGCAATCTTACGTGGTTTCATCGCTTCTGGGATTTCGCGTTCTAGGTCGATGTGAAGAAGACCATTTTCCATGCTTGCTCCTACTACTTTTACGTAGTCTGCAAGTTGGAATTTACGCTCGAAATCACGCTCTGCGATACCTTGATACACATAGGTTTTTTCTGCTTCAGGTTTACGCTCACCTTTAACAATTAGCATGTTCTCTTTCTGAGTCAGGTCTAATTGGTTATCAGCAAAACCAGCAACAGCCATAGTGATACGGTAGTTGTTCTCGTCTTTTTGCTCGATGTTGTATGGAGGGTAACCGCCAGAAGTGTTCTTCGATGTGTTCGCTTCCATCATGTTGAATAGACGATCGAAGCCGATTGCGTTGCGGTAAAGTGGAGTGAAATCTACAGTTCTCATAATGCTATCCTTCTAGTAAGCAATAGTCTTAGCTGCGAATTTTACTTAGATCGAACCTGTGTATGAGACCAAGTAAACAGCTAAGAGATTCAATTCGCATTCCTCGGGTTTCACCTCTGTTGGCGACAACACTGGGACATGACAGTGAATCAATTTTTAAGTTGTGTGCTGCTAAAGTTATCCTCTGTTGAGCGATACTTAGTCAGCGGTAATGAAGGTTCTGTTTCTTCTCTTGTAGAGCAAGACAGTCATCCTCTTCACAAATAGATATATGGATTGAGCAAAATAGTTTCAAGGGATCGAGCTAAAAATTTTTCTACGCGCTTCTAGAGATCCCCAACTCGGTCGTTCCTCCCTCTTGAGGATGACGAGCCAACTTATTGAAAGATAATCAAAATATCGGCAATAAAAAAGACCGCCATTTCTGGCAGTCTTTTAAAATTTTCAGATTGTTTTTTAGGACAATCTACACATCCAAGTTAGCAACCTTCAATGCGTTCTCTTCGATGAAGTTACGACGAGGTTCAACTTGGTCACCCATTAGTGTGGTGAACAGTTGGTCTGCGCCGACTGCATCTTCAATCGTTACTTGCATCATACGACGTGTCTCTGGGTCCATTGTGGTTTCCCAAAGCTGATCTGGGTTCATCTCACCTAGACCTTTGTATCGTTGTAGGCTTAGACCACGACGAGACTCTTTAATCAACCAGTTCAGCGCTTCAACGAAGCTTGATACTGCTTGAGTACGCTCACCACGCTTGATGTAAGCGCCTTCTTCGATCAGGCCATCTAACGCTTCTGCTAGACTTGCTAGCTTGCCGTACTCTTTCGAGTTGAACAGTTCAACGCTTAATGCATGTTCGTGTGTCACGCCGTGAGTACGAACCACAATCTTAGGTAGGCTTAGACCTAGCTCTTCATGCTTCTCAACTTCTAGAGAGTACTGGCTTGCACCAACCTCTTTCGCGTTCAGTTGTTCTACTAGCTGCTTGCCCCATGCTTCTACTGCTGACTCATCATGACACTGCTCTGCAGTTAGACGAGGCATGTAGATCATTTCATGCATTAGAGCATGTGGGTAACGGCGGCTCATACGCTCCACCAGCTTGATACCAGAGTTGTATTGCTGAACTAGCTTCTCTAGTGCTTCACCTGCCAATGCTGGTGCATCAGGGTTTACGTGTAGCGCTGCGTTGTCTAGAGCCAATGCCACTTGGTATTGGTTCATTGCATCTTCATCTTTGATGTACTGCTCTTGCTTACCTTTCTTCACTTTGTAAAGCGGTGGCTGAGCGATGTAGATGTAACCACGCTCAATAAGCTCTGGCATTTGACGGTAGAAGAAGGTCAACAGTAGCGTACGAATGTGCGAACCATCGACATCGGCATCGGTCATGATGATGATGTTGTGGTAACGCAGCTTATCTGGGTTGTATTCGTCGCGGCCAATACCACAGCCAAGAGCTGTGATCAGCGTTGCTACTTCTTGTGAAGAAAGCATCTTGTCGAAACGTGCTTTCTCTACGTTTAGGATCTTACCTTTTAGTGGAAGAATCGCTTGATTCTTACGGTTACGGCCTTGTTTTGCGGAGCCGCCTGCCGAGTCACCCTCCACTATGTATAGTTCAGACAGTGCAGGGTCTTTTTCCTGACAGTCTGCAAGCTTGCCTGGTAGGCCAGCTAGGTCTAAAGCACCTTTACGACGCGTCATTTCACGTGCTTTACGCGCTGCATCACGAGCTCGTGCTGCATCGATAATTTTAGTACAAACGGTTTTCGCTTCTGTTGGGTTCTCGATAAGGAACTCAGACAGTTTTTCACCCATCGCTTGTTCAACGGCAGATTTCACTTCAGAAGAAACCAGCTTGTCTTTAGTTTGGCTAGAGAACTTAGGATCTGGCACTTTTACCGAGATAACCGCAGTTAGGCCTTCACGAGCATCATCACCTGATGTTGCTGTCTTCGCTTTCTTAGAGAAGCCTTCCTTATCCATGAAGCTGTTCAGAGTACGCGTCAGCGCAGCACGGAAACCAGCAAGGTGAGTACCACCATCACGTTGAGGAATGTTGTTTGTGAAACAGTAGATGTTCTCTTGGTAACCATCGTTCCATTGCATTGCTACTTCAACAGTAATGCCGTCTTCACGTTCGTGGTCGAAGTGGAAGATTTTTTGGATGATCGGTGTTTTGTTGGTGTTTAGGTGATCAACGAACGCCTGAATACCACCTTCAAACATGAAGTGATCCGATTTATCTTCTTCACGCTCATCAATCAGCTTGATAGAAACGCCTGAGTTTAGGAACGACAGTTCACGTAGACGTTTAGCTAGAATATCGTAGTGGAAAAGTACATTTGAGAATGTCTCTTCACTTGGCCAGAAACGGATTTCTGTACCCGTTTGGTCCGTATCACCAATCACAGCTAGTGGCGCTTGAGGCTCACCATGGTGGTACGTTTGAGTATGGATTTTACCACCGCGGTGGATAGTAAGAGTAACCTGCTTAGACAGTGCGTTTACTACTGAAACACCTACACCGTGCAAGCCACCTGATACCTTGTATGAGTTATCATCGAACTTACCACCAGCGTGAAGAACCGTCATGATTACTTCAGCAGCAGACACGTTCTCTTCTGGGTGAATTTCAGTTGGAATACCACGGCCGTCATCGCGTACCGATACTGAATTGTCTTCATGGATAGTAACAATGATGTCATTACAGTGACCAGCAAGCGCTTCATCAATAGAGTTATCTACTACCTCGAAGACCATGTGGTGCAGACCGGTACCATCATCCGTGTCGCCAATGTACATTCCAGGACGCTTACGAACCGCATCCAGACCCTTCAGTACCTTAATACTCGATGAATCGTAATTATCTGACATAGTTACTCTCTGACTAATTATCCTTGCTCTATTTTGCCATGTTCCACATGAAACATCCTGCTATTTTCATCATGCATATCTGCAATCTGATCAGCGGTAATAGAGCTTACAAAAACTTGAGCCTCGGTCGCCTTTAAACACTCAGCAAGACGTGCGCGGCGTTGGCTATCTAATTCGGAAGCGAAGTCATCTATTAAATAGATGCACTGCTTACCTGTCATTTGAGTGAGGTGTTGCCCTTGTGCAACTCGCAACGCACACACCATCAACTTCAATTGACCTCGTGACAAGACATCTTCCACTGGAGTGCCGTTCACTTTTATCTTCAGATCCGCTTTGTTTGGCCCACTAAAGGTGTAACCAAGCTGCTGATCCCTCTCAAAATTCTTCTCTAATATCTCGGCGTATGGGGTGTCTTTGTCCCAGCCGCGATAGTAGTTAATCTTTATCTCAAACTCAGGTAGGAAGGTCGCACAGATCTCTTCGGCGACTTCTTTAAGCTGATCAACGTAGGTGGCACGCCACTCACTGATGCTTTCCGCTAAACGGGCCAGTTCTTGGTCCCAGTAGCTCAGCTCTCGATAGTGGGTTGCCGTTTTCAATAAGGCGTTTCGCTGCTTATTGAGGCGCTTAACCCTGCCCCATGCATCATAGAAACCCGACTCACTGTGGAAGACTCCCCAATCAATGAATGCGCGGCGATGCTTAGGTCCATCTGTCAGTAAATCAAACCCTTCAGGGTGAATCAACTGCAAAGGTAAGACTTGCGCTAACTGCGCGAGTTTTTGCCCAGTTTGACCGCTTATTTTAACCTCTGTTGTGCCATCGCGCTGCTTATTAATGCCAATTGGCAGCTCAAATTGATCCGAGGTCATAAAACGGCCGTGCACAAACAGTTCGCTACACTCATTTTGTATGATACGTCCCGTTAGGGAACTCTTAAATGAGCGACCGTGGCCGAGCAGATATACCGCTTCAAGAACACTGGTTTTACCGCTTCCGTTAGGCCCTATAAGAAAGTTAAAGCCTGATGACGGTTGAATGTCACAGGCTTCAATATTTCTAAACTGCTTAACGATTAGACGAGAGAGTGGCATAGCGTCATCACATTAATCATTAACGATGGCACCAACTCTACAGACGGATTGGCATAACAACGTACATTGCGCTGTCATCTTGTGCATTTTCAATCAAGGCACTCGCGTTCGCGTCTGACATTGAGATACGAACTTGCTCACAGCGCAGTGTATTGAGAACATCAAGTACATAGCTTACGTTAAAGCCGATCTCTAGTGCATCACCCTCAAAGGTCACGTCCAGCATCTCTTCGGCTTCTTCTTGCTCTGGGTTGTTAGCAGTAATGCGCATCTCGCTATCTGCAAGGTTAACGCGAACACCACGGAATTTTTCATTCGATAGAATCGCAGCTCGAGAGAACGCTGAACGCAGTTCATCACAACCCGCTTCTAGCGTTTTGGTGGTGTTTTGCGGCATTACGCGGCGATAATCTGGGAAACGACCATCAACCAGCTTCGAAGTGAAGACATAGTTGTTCACTTCAGCACGCACGTTTGAGTTACCAATCTGCAGTGTTACCGGTTGTTCAGGCGCATCCAATAGCTTCACCAGCTCTTGCACGCCTTTACGAGGCACAATGATCTGCTTCTGTGCGAAATCCGCACCAAGCTGAGCCTGAGATACCGCCATACGGTGACCATCGGTCGCCACACTGCGTAATGTAGAGCCTTCAATCTCAAACAACATACCGTTGAGGTAGTAACGAACGTCTTGGTTCGCCATTGAGAATTGAGTTTTTTCGATAAGACCACGCAGTTCAGCCTGTGTCACAGACACTTCAACTTCACTGCTCCAGTCTTCAATATTAGGGAAATCGGCCGCAGGCAAGGTTGCCAATGAGAAACGGCTACGACCAGAGCGTACTTGAACACGGTCACCATCCAATAACACAGTGATCACTGAGTTATCAGGTAAACCACGGCAGATATCTAGGAATTTACGAGAAGGTACTGTGATGCTGCCCGCTTCGAAATCACCTTCAAGCGTTACACGGCTGATCAGTTCAACTTCTAGATCCGTTGCTGTCATCGACAACACGTTATCTTCTACCTTAATCAGTAGGTTTCCTAGAATTGGAAGCGTTGGCCTGCCACCTAGCGCGCCAGACACTTGTTGTAATGGCTTAATCAGATGACTACGTTCAATGGTAAATTTCATATCTTGCTCTTACGGTCTAAATGGCACGCAGCATATGTACGTGACCAAGATTCTGCTTATTAAGGTTAAGAATACTGTGTATTAAGAAGAAAGGGTACGAATCAAGTTCGAATAATCTTCTTTAATGTCGTGGCTCTCTTCACGCAGCTGAGCAATCTTACGGCAAGCGTGCAGTACCGTGGTGTGGTCACGGCCACCAAATGCATCACCGATCTCAGGCAAGCTGTGGTTAGTCAGCTCTTTTGCTAGTGCCATCGCCAGTTGACGTGGGCGAGCAACAGAACGAGAACGACGCTTAGACAGCAGATCAGCCACTTTGATTTTGTAGTACTCAGCAACGGTCTTCTGAATATTATCGATAGTAACCAGCTTCTCTTGCAGAGCCAGTAGATCACGTAGCGCTTCGCGTACGAAATCGATCGTGATCGGGCGGCCAGTGAAGTTCGCATTCGCGATTACACGGTTCAGTGCGCCTTCTAGCTCACGAACGTTAGAACGCAGACGCTTAGCAATAAAGAATGCCACCTCATCCGCAAGATGAATTTGATGGTCTTCTGCTTTCTTCATTAAGATCGCAACACGCGTCTCAAGCTCTGGTGGCTCGATCGCAACCGTCAAACCCCAACCGAAACGAGATTTAAGACGATCTTCTACGCCGTTGATCTCTTTTGGATAACGGTCAGACGTTAAGATGATCTGTTGGTTGCCTTCAAGCAGCGCATTAAAGGTATGGAAGAACTCTTCTTGAGAACGCTCTTTATTAGCGAAGAATTGGATGTCATCGATAAGCAATGCATCAACACTACGGTAGTAGCGTTTGAATTCTTCGATCGCGTTATTTTGTAGCGCTTTAACCATATCCTGAACAAAACGCTCAGAGTGCATGTACACCACTTTTGCATTCGGCTTACCATCAACAATGGCATTACCTACCGCGTGCAACAAGTGAGTTTTACCTAGGCCGGTGCCACCGTATAGAAATAGTGGGTTGTATGCCGCGCCTGGGTTATCCGCCACCTGACGTGCTGCTGCCAAACCAAGTTGGTTCGACTTACCCTCAACGAAGTTATTGAACTTGTGTTTAGGGTTGACGTTTGAACGGTGGTTGATATCCACATCCACTGGCTCTTCATCGCGCCATGTGTTGTGAACTGGCTTACGAGCTTGCAGCTGTGCAGGCGCCGAAGACTCTGCCGCTACATCCGCAGCAGTACGAGTTGGCGCTGGAGCAGATGCAGGTGCTGCCGGCTTAGGTGCCGATACACGTTTGCTGCCTACTTCAAAATGCAGATGCGGGATATCGTTGCCGCAATATTCTTGCAGCAGACGGTTAATGCTATTTAAGTACTTATCACGAACCCAATCGAGTACGAAACGGTTCGGTGCAAATAGAGTTAGAGTATTGTCATTGAGCTCCGCTTGTAACGGACGAACCCACATACTGAATTCTGTAGCTGGTAACTCTTCTTGAAGCTGTTGCAAACACTGCAACCAAAGCGAAGATGACACGGTGCCCCCACTCTATTTAAGTAATATGAAATGACTGCTAATTTTACCTGTTGATAAGTCAGATCACCAGCAATTGATCACAGATCCAGTGAATAAGATCCAAGTTATTCACAATAAATTTATAATTAATGGGTGGATCCGCACATCTTGCCCCTAATTTACTCACACAACGATCCACTTATGCCCGGATCCTTGCTAGTTATCCCCAAAATGAGAATGCGATCTAGTTATGGTTAATAACATCTGGTTATTTATTCTATCGAGCATTTTCCCAGTAACATCCAATCCCATAAATATAAGGAGTTACCAAATGAATAACTGGATTAAGGCTGCAATTGCGGCTATCGCACTCTCTGCTGCTACTGTTCAAGCTGCGACTGAAGTAAAAGTCGGCATGTCTGGTCGCTACTTCCCATTTACTTTCGTTAAGCAAGACCAACTACAAGGTTTTGAAGTGGATTTATGGGATGAGATCGGTAAACGTAACGACTACAAGGTTGAATACGTAACAGCGAACTTCTCTGGTCTGTTTGGTCTTCTTGAAACTGGTCGAATCGATACCATTTCTAACCAAATTACAATGACGGATGCACGTAAAGCGAAATACCTATTCGCAGACCCATACGTAGTAGATGGCGCACAAATTACCGTTCGTAAGGGTAATGACAGCATTAAAGGCATCGAAGACCTTGCAGGCAAGACTGTTGCAGTCAACCTAGGCTCGAACTTTGAGCAACTGCTACGCAGCTACGACAAAGATGGCAAGATCAACGTAAAGACCTACGACACTGGTATTGAGCATGATGTCGCTCTTGGTCGTGCCGATGCATTCGTCATGGATCGCCTATCAGCACTAGAGCTTATCAAGAAGACTGGTCTACCATTACAACTAGCAGGTCAGCCATTCGAAACCATTGAAAATGCTTGGCCTTTCGTAGACAACGATAACGGTAAGAAACTGCAAGCAGAAGTAAACGAAGCATTAGCAGCAATGCGCGCAGATGGTACGCTAGAAAGTATCTCTCAGAAATGGTTTGGTGCGGACATTACTCAGAAGTAATCACTCACTCTCTCCATACGAGGCCCACTGCTTACACGGCGGTGGGCTTTTTGCTTTTGTATCACTGATTAAAACGCTTGATATAACGACACTTCCAATAAAAATACGAGATAGATTATGGGATTTGATTTTAACTACATGCTAGAGCTGCTGCCGATACTGTTAAAGTATCTCGGCACCACCATGGAGATGGCGATTTGGGGCTTGTTCTTTGCTCTGATCCTGTCTGTGATACTGGCAAACATTCGTGTGTTCAAAATCCCAGTACTCGACCAACTCAGCCAGCTTTACATTAGCTTCTTCCGTGGCACCCCACTGCTGGTTCAGCTATTCCTCCTTTATTACGGCTTACCTCAGGTATTCCCGTGGATGGTTGGCTTAGATGCATTCAGCGCTGCCGTCATTGGTTTAACCCTGCACTTTGCCGCTTACATGGCAGAGAGTATTCGCGCCGCGATTATCGGTATTGATCGCAGCCAGATGGAAGCGAGCCTTTCGGTGGGTATGACGACTAGCCAAGCGATGCGTCGAGTGATCTTGCCACAAGCGACCCGCGTTGCTCTGCCTTCTCTGATGAATTACTTCATCGATATGATCAAATCAACCTCACTCGCCTTCACGCTAGGTGTGGCTGAGATTATGGCTAAGGCTCAGATGGAGGCGTCTTCAAGCTTCCGTTTCTTCGAGGCTTTCTTGGCAGTGGCGCTGATTTACTGGGGCGTGGTGGTTATCCTCACTCGTATTCAAATCTGGGCCGAAGTGAAACTGAATAAGGCGTACGTACGATGATCAAATTACAAAATATCCACAAGCACTTTGGTGACACCGAAGTTCTTAAAGGGATCGACCTAGAAATCAAGCAAGGTGAGATCATTGTCATCATAGGTTCAAGCGGTACTGGTAAGTCTACGCTACTGCGTTGTGTGAACTTTCTTGAGCAAGCCGACCAAGGCACGATCTCTATTGATGACATCAAAGTCGATGCCCAGAAGCACACAAAAGCAGAAGTGCTAGCACTGCGACGTAAGACCGGCTTTGTCTTCCAGAACTACGCCCTGTTTGCTCATCAAACCGCCAAGCAAAACATTGCTGAAGGCTTAATTACTGTGCGTGGCTGGAAGAAGCAGCAAGCGCATGAAAAAGCACAACAAATACTCGATGATATCGGCCTAGGCGACAAAGCAGACAGCTACCCAGCTGCGCTTTCTGGCGGTCAGCAGCAACGTGTCGGTATTGGTCGTGCCATGGCACTTCAACCTGAGCTTTTACTGTTTGATGAGCCGACTTCAGCGCTGGATCCTGAGTGGGTTGGCGAAGTACTTAACCTAATGAAAAAATTGGCTAATCAGCATCAAACCATGCTGGTGGTTACCCATGAAATGCAGTTCGCGAGAGAGGTCGCAGACCGAGTGATCTTCATGGCTGACGGCCATATTGTCGAGCAGGGATCTCCACAGGATATTTTTGGTAATCCACAAGATCCTAAATTAAAAAAATTCCTAAATAAGGTGGGGATCGACTAAGGATCCTTGTGATTTTAGTTATTCTACGTATAATCCCCCGACCGGAATTTTAGTTAACCCAATCATTGACACTTTTTGTGACAGTGATTACAATTCCGCCTCTTTGTTGAGAGGCGTCGGTTTTCCTTTCTTATATAAAGAAAAGAAAAAATGCCCACGCCGGGTTTAACAAAAACCTAAAACTACTGATCAGTAAGGTAATTACAATGAAACGCACTTTTCAACCTACAGTTCTAAAGCGTAAGCGTACTCACGGTTTCCGTGCTCGCATGGCTACTAAGAACGGTCGCGCAACAATCAATGCACGTCGTGCAAAAGGCCGTAAGCGTCTTTCTAAGTAATCTTTGATTATTTTGAATAAGCTAGCCTTCGGTCGGGAGTTACGCTTGTTAACTCCCGAACATTATCAAAATGTCTTCAAGCAAGCTCATCGAGCTGGCTCTCCTCATTTCACCATCATTGCTCGAAATAACTCTCTTTCAAATCCTCGTCTTGGATTAGCCGTTCCGAAAAAACAGATTAAAACAGCCGTGGGTCGTAATCGATTCAAGCGTCTTACTCGTGAAAGCTTTCGTAACACTCAGCACAAACTTCCTAACAAAGATTTTGTTGTAATCGCTAAGAAGAGCGCGCAAGATTTAAGCAATGAAGAAATGTTCAAGCTACTCGACAAATTATGGCTTCGCCTGTCTCGCCCTTCGCGTGGATAGCGCTAATACCCATCTATTTTTATAGATGGTTTATTAGTCCACTCATCGGCCCACGCTGCCGATTTACTCCAACCTGCTCTTTATATGCGATAGAAGCGTTGAAAGCTCACGGTTTTGTAAAAGGGTGTTGGTTATCAGGCAAACGTCTATTAAAATGCCATCCTTTGAACGAAGGGGGCTTTGACCCCGTTCCACCAGTCCAAAAACAAGACAGAGATAAATAACGATGGATTCTCAACGTAATATCCTGTTAATCGCATTGGCTTTGGTTTCTTTCCTACTTTTCCAACAATGGAATGTAGCTAAGAACCCAGCTCCTCAAGCGGTTGAGCAGGCACAATCTGGCAGCACCCTACCAGCGCCATCTTATGCAGATGATCTAGACCCGGCTCCTGGTCAAGTTGCTTCTTCTGCAAAAACTATCACAGTAACCACTGATGTACTGACTCTGTCAATTGATACGGTTGGTGGTGATGTTGTGACAGCAAACCTAAATGATTACTCAGCTGAGTTTGATTCTGAAGAGAGCTTTGTTCTTCTTAAGAATGAACCAGGTCACCAATTTATCGCGCAAAGCGGTCTAGTTGGTCCTCAAGGTATCGACCTTAGCAGCACTAACCGCCCTAGCTACACGGTTTCAGCAGACAGCTTTACGCTGGCTGACGGTCAGGATGAACTACGCATCCCAATGACTTACCAAGCGAACGGTCTAGATTACACAAAAACATTCATCCTTAAGCGCGGCAGCTACGCGATTGACGTTGAATACGATGTAGTCAACAACTCTGGCAACAACGCGACATTCGGTATGTACGCTCACCTACGTCAAAACGTTATGGATGACGGCGGTAGCCTAACAATGCCAACTTACCGTGGTGGTGCTTACTCTACGGAAGATACGCGTTACAAGAAATACAGCTTCGACGATATGCAAGATCGCAACCTATCTCTTAACCTAGCAAACGGTCAAGGTTGGGCAGCGATGATTCAACACTACTTTGCAAGTGCTTGGATTCCACGCGACGAAGCAGGCAGCAACCTTTACACTCGTGTAATTGGTAACCTAGGCGACATCGGTGTTCGTATGCCGAACAAAACTATCGCTAGCGGTGACGAAGCGAGCTTTAAAGCAACGCTTTGGGTTGGTCCAAAACTTCAAGACCAAATGGCAGCAACTGCACCAAACCTAGACTTGGTAGTAGATTACGGCTGGCTATGGTTCATTGCTAAACCACTTCATACTCTGCTTTCGTTCATTCAAGGCTTCGTATCGAACTGGGGTGTAGCAATTATCATCCTAACTTTCATCGTTCGTGGTGCTATGTACCCACTAACGAAAGCTCAGTACACGTCTATGGCGAAAATGCGTATGCTTCAGCCTAAGCTGACAGCAATGCGTGAGCGTATTGGCGACGACCGTCAACGCATGAGCCAAGAAATGATGGAGCTTTACAAGAAAGAGAAAGTAAACCCACTAGGTGGCTGTTTACCTATCCTTCTGCAAATGCCTATCTTCATTTCGCTATACTGGGCACTAATGGAGTCTGTTGAACTGCGTCACTCACCGTTCTTCGGTTGGATTACTGACCTTTCAGCGCAAGACCCATACTACATCTTGCCACTTCTGATGGGGGCTTCAATGTTCCTAATCCAGAAGATGAGCCCGACGACTGTAACGGATCCAATGCAGCAGAAGATCATGACCTTTATGCCGGTTATGTTCACATTCTTCTTCCTGTTCTTCCCTTCAGGTCTGGTTCTTTACTGGCTAGTATCGAACATCGTAACTCTGATTCAGCAAACGCTTATCTACCGCGCGCTGGAAAAGAAAGGCTTACATTCTAAGTAAGTTCGATAACAGAAAGAGCTAAAGAAAGGCGACCAAAAGGTCGCCTTTTTGTTTTTAGCTGATTACAATTCAGCTAATTGATTAATCGTGAATGCCCTTTTTGGCGTTCACATGCTAGCAGGCACAACTATGACTACAGATACGATTGTTGCTCAAGCGACCGCGCCCGGCCGTGGTGGCGTCGGTATTATCCGCGTTTCCGGTCCATTAGCGACTCAGGTTGCCCTAGAAGTAACGGGAAAAACACTTAAGCCTCGCTACGCTGAGTACTTACCTTTTAAATCTGCCGATGGCATCGAGCTCGACCAAGGTATCGCGCTCTACTTCCCTAACCCGCACTCTTTTACCGGCGAAGACGTTCTAGAGCTGCAAGGTCACGGCGGCCCAGTGGTTATGGACATGCTCATCAAGCGCATCCTAGGCATCTCAGGCGTGCGTGCAGCTCGTCCTGGTGAGTTCTCAGAGCGTGCGTTCTTGAACGACAAGATGGACTTAACCCAAGCCGAAGCGATTGCTGACTTGATTGATGCAAGCTCAGAAGAAGCGGCCAAATCGGCACTGCAATCTCTTCAGGGTGAGTTCTCAAAACGTATTAACACCCTAGTGGATTCGCTGATTCACCTGCGCATCTATGTTGAAGCGGCGATAGACTTCCCTGAAGAAGAAATCGACTTTCTGGCTGACGGTAAAGTAAGTGCTGACTTACAGGCTATCATCGATAACCTAGAGGCGGTACGCCAAGAAGCCAATCAGGGTGCCATCATGCGTGAAGGCATGAAGGTGGTGATTGCTGGTCGCCCAAATGCCGGTAAATCTAGCCTACTGAACGCCCTGTCAGGCAAAGAATCGGCGATCGTGACTGATATTGCTGGCACCACGCGTGATGTACTACGTGAACACATCCATATTGATGGTATGCCACTGCACATTATTGATACCGCGGGTCTGCGTGATGCTTCCGATGAAGTCGAAAAAATCGGTATTGAACGAGCTTGGGAAGAAATTGCTCAAGCAGACCGAGTTCTATTTATGGTGGATGGCACCACGACCGATGCTACTGACCCGAAAGATATCTGGCCTGATTTCGTTGATCGTTTACCAAATAACATCGGTATGACGGTGATTCGCAACAAAGCGGATCAAACCAATGAAGAGCTGGGTATTTGCCATGTGAACGATCCAACCCTAATCCGCCTATCAGCGAAAACAGGCCAAGGTGTCGATGCACTGCGCAGCCATCTAAAAGAGTGTATGGGCTTTGCTGGTGGTCATGAAGGTGGCTTTATGGCGCGTCGTCGCCACTTAGACGCCCTAGAACGCGCATCTGAGCACTTGGATATTGGCCAGCAACAACTTGAAGGCTACATGGCTGGGGAGATCTTAGCGGAAGAGCTTCGTATCACTCAACAGCACCTCAACGAGATTACAGGTGAGTTCAGCTCAGACGATCTTTTAGGTCGTATCTTCTCTTCTTTCTGTATCGGTAAATAACCTATAAAGGCCAGCGAATGCTGGCCTTTTTCTTAGTAAGGACAGCTTAATGATCCACATTATTACAGGTAGCACCTTAGGCGGCGCCGAATACGTTGGCGATCACCTTAATGATCTTCTAGAAGAACAAGGCCATGAGATAACGCTGCACAACCAGCCTGAATACAATGATATTCCTCAGCAAGGCTTCTGGTTAGTAGTGACCTCGACCCATGGTGCGGGTGAATTCCCTGATAATATCAAGCCATTCATTGCCCATCTGACAGAGCACGCACCTCAACTCGATAAGGTTCGCTTTGCTGTGATAGCCATAGGTGATTCAAGTTACGATACCTTCTGCGCAGCAGGCCAAGCCGCTCATGAGTTATTAACAAAACTTGGCGGACAGGCGATTTCTGACTGTTTTACCATCGATGTATTGGAGACTCCGGTACCCGAAGACGCTGCAGAAGAGTGGTTTAACGATCATAGCGACCAGCTTTAACCCCCTCTTCTCCTCAAAAAGCGGCTTTTGCCGCTTTTTTTATGCCTGAATATCGAGATTGTGAATAACTTTTTTGAGTAAAAGCCGAAAAATAACCATTTATTTTCAAGATCTGCTGTGGATAAGATCATACATATTCGGTGATTAACCTATAGTTATCCAAATAATAAGTTTTATGCCTATTTCCCCCTGTGAATAAGTAGCCATTTTGATCCCAGCTAATCCTCATCCTGATCAAAGTTAGATCACATCATTTGATCCAAAAAAGATCCATGATCTCGTTGATTATTTTCGACTTATCCACAGCCACCTTCGATCCTAATAATAGATCCAATAAAAGATCTCTTTAAAGATCTTATCTATATTAATTAAAAACAGCTTATTCGAAAAATTCCAAAAACGTTTTCTCAAGCTATGAAAACAGGTAGAATATCGCTCCTTTTTATCAGTCTAGAAAACGTTTGAATACCTGAGGTCGGTTCATGCTTTATCACGAAAAATTTGACGTCATCGTTGTTGGTGGTGGCCATGCAGGAACGGAAGCCGCACTCGCATCTGCACGTACTGGTCAAAGTACGTTATTACTTACTCACAATATCGATACATTGGGACAAATGTCCTGCAACCCAGCTATCGGTGGTATTGGTAAGGGCCACTTGGTAAAAGAGGTCGATGCTATGGGTGGTTTAATGGCGCAAGCTATTGATCATGCAGGTATTCAATTCAGAACATTAAACGCATCAAAAGGCCCTGCGGTTCGTGCAACTCGCGCTCAAGCAGACCGTGCACTCTACAAAGCCTTTGTTCGTAATGTCCTTGAAAACACGCCAAACCTAACCTTGTTCCAGCAATCGGTTGATGACCTGATCGTTGAACAGGATCAAGTGGTCGGTGTGGTCACTCAAATGGGCCTTAAGTTCCGTGCCGATGCTGTGGTACTGACGGTAGGGACATTCCTCGGCGGTAAGATCCATATTGGTATGGAAAGCTCTTCTGGTGGTCGTGCTGGCGATCCACCATCGATCGCTTTGGCTGACCGACTTCGTGATCTTCCATTTCGAGTTGATCGCCTGAAAACAGGTACACCTCCTCGTATCGATGCGCGCAGTGTTGATTTTTCTGAACTTGAGGTTCAGCACGGTGATAACCCAACACCGGTTTTCTCATTCATGGGCAGCCGAGCACAACAGCCGCGCCAAATCCCATGTTACATCACGCATACCAATGAAAATACGCACGATGTGATTCGTGCCAACCTTGACCGCAGCCCGATGTACGCTGGCGTGATTGAGGGTATTGGTCCTCGCTACTGTCCTTCGATTGAAGACAAAGTGATGCGTTTTGCTGATAAAAACAGCCACCAAATTTTTATTGAACCTGAAGGCCTAACGACACATGAGTTATACCCGAATGGTATCTCTACTAGTCTGCCTTTTGATGTACAGGTTCAAATAGTTCGCTCAATGAAGGGGTTCGAAAATGCTCACATCGTGCGTCCTGGCTACGCAATTGAGTATGATTTCTTTGATCCTCGCGACCTAAAACTGACTTACGAAACTAAGTTTATTAAAGGCTTGTTCTTTGCTGGTCAAATTAACGGTACTACCGGTTATGAAGAAGCGGCAGCACAAGGTCTCATGGCTGGCTTAAACGCAAGCTTATTCACTCAAGGCAAAGAGGGCTGGAGCCCACGTCGTGACCAAGCTTACATGGGCGTTCTTATCGATGACCTATCAACTATGGGCACCAAAGAACCGTACCGTATGTTTACGTCTCGTGCGGAATACCGTCTGTTGCTTCGTGAAGACAACGCCGATATCCGTCTGACAGAAAAATCTCGTGAACTTGGTTTGGTTGATGATGCGCGTTGGGCTCGATTCAACGAGAAGATGGACAACATGGAGAAAGAGCGTCAGCGTCTGAAAGAGACTTGGATTAATCCAAAATCTGAAGATATTGGCGCGCTGAACCAGATCCTAAAAACACCAATGTCTCGTGAAGCGAGCGGCGAAGATCTTCTGCGTCGTCCAGAAATGACTTATTCACAGCTGACGGCTCTGGATCGTTTTTCTCCAGCACTGGAAGATCAACAAGCGGCTGAGCAAGTTGAGATCCAAGTGAAGTACGAAGGCTACATTCAGCGTCAACAAGACGAAATTGAAAAATCACTGCGTCATGAAAACACCAAACTGCCTGCTGATATTGATTACAGCCAGGTAAAAGGGCTTTCTAACGAAGTAGTTCTAAAACTAACTAACGCTAAACCGGATTCAATTGGTATTGCTTCTCGTATTTCGGGTATTACACCTGCGGCAATTTCAATCCTACTGGTTTACTTGAAAAAACACGGCCTGTTGAAAAAGGGTGAGGAAGCATAATGAGCGTATTACGCGAAAAACTGGATCACCTGATTGGCCAGACTGACCTAGAAGTATCTGAAAAACAACGTAGCCAGCTAGTTGGCTATGTTGAGTTACTCAACAAATGGAACAAGGCTTACAATCTGACTTCGGTTCGTGACCCATTAGAAATGATGGTGAAACATATCTTAGATAGCATCATTGTTAGCACTCACTTACAGGGTAAGCGCTTTATCGATGTGGGAACCGGACCTGGCTTACCTGGGATTCCGCTCTCAATCATGAATCCAGACTGCGAGTTTTACTTGCTAGATAGCTTAGGTAAGCGTATTCGTTTTATTAAGCAGGTGGTTCACGAGTTGGGAATCGACAACGTCGTGCCGGTCCAAAGCCGTGTTGAAGAGTTTCAACCTGAAGAAAAGTTTGATGCAGTGCTCAGTCGCGCATTTGCGTCAATGACAGACATGGTAGAGTGGTGTCACCATTTACCTAAAGAGCAATCCGGTGTATTTTTGGCTCTTAAGGGACAACATCCTAGAGATGAAATCGACCTGTTACCTGAATGGTGTTCAGTGACAGACATCAAAGCTTTGCGAGTACCAGAGCTTGATGGAGAGCGTCATCTAGTAACTTTATCGCGTCAGGGATAATCAGCGAGGCCATAGTGGGTAGAATCGTAGCAATTGCCAACCAGAAGGGCGGCGTAGGAAAAACAACAACTTGCATTAACTTAGCAGCATCAATGGCGGCGACAAAGCGCAAGATATTGGTTGTTGACCTCGATCCTCAAGGTAATGCCACTATGGCGAGCGGTGTCGACAAATATCAGGTTGAAGCAACTGCTTACGATTTGTTGGTTGAAGACACCCCATTTGATGAGGTAGTTTGTCGAAGTACATCTGGCAATTATGACCTCATCGCCGCTAACGGTGATGTTACTGCGGCAGAAATCAAGCTGATGGAAGTGTTTGCGCGTGAAGTTCGCCTTAAGAATGCACTCGCATCCATTCGCGATAATTATGATTTCATCTTTATTGATTGCCCACCTTCTCTAAACCTTCTTACAATTAACGCGATGGCTGCAGCCGATTCCGTGTTAGTTCCAATGCAATGTGAATACTTTGCACTTGAAGGTTTGACTGCGTTGATGGATACCATCAGTAAGCTCGCAGCGGTCGTTAACGAGAACCTGAAGATCGAAGGTCTTCTGCGTACTATGTATGATCCGCGTAACCGCTTATCGAACGAAGTATCTGATCAACTCAAAAAGCACTTCGGTAGCAAGGTTTACCGAACTGTGATCCCTCGAAATGTACGTTTAGCTGAAGCGCCGAGTCACGGCAAGCCTGCAATGTACTACGACAAATATTCCGCTGGTGCCAAAGCATATCTTGCTCTCGCAGGCGAAATGTTGCGTCGTGAAGAAGTCCCAGTATAGGTCTAATCAAAGGAATTCGCTCAATGTCTAAGCGTGGTTTAGGAAAAGGGTTAGATGCACTGCTTGCAACTAGCTCGTTGGCTCGTGAAAAACAGCAAGTTGCTTCTCATAGTCAGGCGTTATCGGCTGATGGAGAGCTCACTGAGTTGGCTGTTGGTTGCTTGAAACCAGGGGTATATCAACCGCGTAAAGATATTGCGCCAGAAGCGCTAGAAGAGCTGGCGGCTTCAATTCAATCTCAAGGCATCATCCAGCCAATCGTTGTACGTCCATTAGCGCAAGATCAGTATGAGATTATTGCGGGTGAGCGTCGTTGGAGAGCGGCTCGTCAAGCGGGCCTTAAGCAAGTGCCATGTCTTATCAAGCGAGTGGAAGACAAAGCCGCGATTGCGATGGCGTTAATCGAGAATATTCAGCGTGAAGACCTGAATGTTATCGAAGAAGCACAAGCGCTAGAGCGCTTACAGAATGAATTTGAACTGACGCATCAGCAAGTTGCTGATGTGATTGGTAAATCGAGAGCAACGGTTAGTAACTTATTACGTCTAAATCAGCTCGAAAATGAAGTAAAAGGTTTAGTTTCCAACAAACAACTGGAAATGGGGCATGCTCGAGCACTGCTTGCGCTTGAAGGTGATACCCAGGTTGAGGCAGCGAACACTGCGGCGACCAAAAACATGACCGTGCGTCAAACTGAACAACTTGTTAAAAAGTGTTTAAAACCAGACGTTGAACCAGAATCGAAGCCTGAAGACACAGAAGCTATCGAACTTTCACGAAGACTCACGGAAAAATTGCAAGCAAACGTTTCAGTTACTCGTTCTGTTAGCGGTAAGTCAAAAGTGACGATTACTCTTGATGAGCCTCACAAATTAGAGCAACTTATTGCTAAATTAGAGTACTAAATGAGATAATTGATTTAGGTCAATTATGTAATAAACAAGTAATTTCGTACAAAAGTTGTCGGTTTGTATGCAAAAATGTAAATGATTGCAGCGTTCTTATTGCAATCAATTTGGCTGAACGTATAATTTTCGCCAATTTCTCAGCACGCTTTTGAGCGAGTGGTAAAGTGGGCTTAAAGAGGAACGAATACATGGTAGCGGCGTTAGCAAGACCAGGACGAGTGCTTGCAAAGCAAATGTTATTGATCGAGCTTAGCGCGGTTATATTAGTGGCGATAGGGTTAGGTTTAGCTGTTAATCCTGACTGGGGTTTTGCTGCATTAATCGGTGGCGGCATTTTTGTCATCGCGAATGTAGTTTTTTGTGTGTGTGCTTTCCTATTTTGTGGAGCTCGTGCGACTAAGTTAGTTGCGGCGTCGTTCTATGCTGGCGAAGCGCTAAAAATCCTAATCACAGTTCTACTATTCTCTATTGTCTACATGTATATGCAGGTGGAGTTAATCCCCCTCAAACTGACCTATTTACTGGTTCTTGGTATTAATATCTTTGCGCCAGTGCTTTTCATTAACAATAAGAAATAGGACGAGTTATGGCTGCGGCAACAGCATCCGGATACATTGAACACCACTTACAGAATCTATCTTTAGCTAAGTTAGGTTTTGTAGAGGAGACAAGTTTCTGGAACGTACATATAGACAGTCTGTTTTTTTCGGTGTTGACAGGGATGTTATTCCTTTGGGTTTTTCGCTCAGTCGCTAAGAAAGCAACAGTAGGTGTACCTGGTAAGCTTCAGTGTTTTGTAGAAATGGTAGTGGAATTCGTTGGCGACAACGTTAAGGAAACTTTCCATGGCCGCAACCCGCTGATTGCCCCATTAGCACTGACTATATTCTGCTGGATTATTTTAATGAACTTGATGGACTTAGTGCCAATCGATTTCTTACCATATCCTGCAGAGCATTGGTTAGGCATCCCTTACTTGAAAGTGGTTCCTACAGCTGATGTAAATATAACTATGGCAATGGCTCTAGGTGTTTTTGCTCTGATGATCTACTACAGCATCAAAGTAAAAGGCTTGGGCGGATTTGCTAAAGAATTGGCACTGCATCCATTTAATCACCCAATCATGATTCCATTTAACTTGGTACTTGAGGTAATTTCGCTTCTGGCGAAGCCACTATCTCTAGGTATGCGTTTATTTGGTAATATGTTTGCGGGTGAGGTGGTGTTTATTCTTATCGCGGCAATGCTACCGTGGTACTTACAATGGGTAGGTGCACTACCTTGGGCTATCTTCCATATCTTGGTTATTTTGATTCAAGCATTTGTTTTCATGATGTTGACAATTGTTTACTTATCAATGGCTCATGAAGATAGTGATCACTAAAAAAAATTTTTAAGCTTTATTCTAACTATTAATGTTAATCGGAGAACGTAAATGGAAACTGTACTAAGTTTTTCAGCAATCGCTGTTGCTATTATTGTTGGTCTTTGTGCCGTAGGTACTGCAATTGGTTTTGCTATTCTTGGTGGTAAATTCCTAGAAGGCGCTGCGCGTCAACCTGAAATGGCTCCTATGCTACAAGTTAAGATGTTCATCATCGCTGGTCTACTGGATGCTGTTCCAATGATCGGTATCGTAATCGCACTACTATTCACGTTTGCTAACCCATTTGTTGGTCAACTAGCAGGCTAATTAACTCTTCAATAGTTAATTAAATTTTTGTAGTTGATTCTTAACGAGGGGTAGCTGTTGTGAATATGAACGCAACTCTGCTAGGTCAAGCAATTGCTTTTTCACTGTTTGTTTGGTTCTGCATGAAATATGTATGGCCACCAATCATGCAAGCAATTGAAGAGCGTCAGAAGAAAATTGCTGACGGTCTAGTAGCCGCTGAGCGCGCTGCTAAAGACTTGAACCTGGCACAAGCCAACGCTTCTGAGCAAATGAAAGAAGCAAAGCGCACTGCAACTGAGGTTATTGAACAGGCAAACAAACGTAAAGCTCAAATTATTGATGAAGCTCGCGAAGAAGCTCAGGCAGAACGCCAGAAAATCTTAGCGCAAGCGGAAGCAGAACTTGAAGCTGAGCGCACACGTGCCCGTGATGACCTGCGCAAACAAGTCGCAACTCTGGCTATAGCTGGTGCTGAGAAGATCCTTGAGCGTACGATCGATAAAGACGTACACAAAGACCTTCTTGACAACATTACTGCAAAACTTTAAAGCAAGGGGCTGTATATGTCTGATTTGACAACAATCGCACGCCCCTATGCTAAAGCAGCTTTTGACTTTGCGGTAGAGAAAGGTGAGCTTGACCAATGGAGTCAAATGCTCTCTTTTGCTGCCGAAGTGGCACAAAACAATGATATCCACAATCTACTAAGCAGTTCTCTAACTGCTGAAAAATTAGCGGAAGTATTCATTGCAGTTTGTGGCGAACAATTTGATGAATTCGGCCAGAACTTGATTAAAGTGATGGCAGAGAATGGCCGCTTAATGGCTTTTCCTGATGTTTGCAAAGAGTTCTTATTGCTCAAACAAGAGCACGAGAAAGAGATCGACGTTGAAGTAACTTCAGCGGTTGAACTTTCTGAAGAACAACGCGCAGATATCAGCAGCAAATTGGAACAGCGCCTAGCGCGCAAAGTACAGCTGAATTGCAGTATAGATGAGACTCTGCTTAGCGGAGTTATTATTCGAGCCGGAGACCTAGTCATCGATAACTCAGCGCGTGGTCGACTAGACCGCCTGAGCGATGCATTGCAGTCTTAATGGGGATTGGAGCATGCAACTTAATTCCACTGAAATTAGCGATCTAATTAAACAACGTATTGAATCTTTCGACGTTGTTAGTGAAGCTCGCAATGAAGGTACTATCGTTTCGGTAAGCGATGGCATCCTTAGCATTCACGGCCTAGCGGACGTGATGCAAGGTGAAATGATTGAACTACCGGGTGGCCGTTACGCGCTAGCACTTAACTTGAACCGTGATTCGGTTGGTGCTGTTGTAATGGGCCCATATGCTGACCTACAGGAAGGCATGAAAGTTACAGGTACTGGCCGCATTCTTGAAGTGCCAGTAGGTCCAGAACTACTTGGTCGTGTTGTAAACACACTAGGTGAGCCAATTGATGGCAAAGGTCCTATCGAAGCGAAACTGACTTCGCCTGTAGAAGTAATTGCACCAGGTGTAATCGACCGTAAATCGGTAGATCAACCTGTACAAACTGGTTACAAGTCTGTTGACTCAATGATCCCAATCGGTCGTGGTCAACGTGAACTAGTAATCGGTGACCGTCAAACTGGTAAAACAGCGATGGCGATCGATGCGATTATTAACCAAAAAGATTCAGGTATTTTCTCTATCTACGTAGCAATCGGTCAGAAAGCATCGACTATCGCTAACGTAGTTCGCAAACTAGAAGAGCACGGCGCGCTAGCTAACACTATCGTTGTTGTTGCATCAGCTTCTGAATCTGCAGCGCTACAATACCTAGCGCCATACGCAGGTTGTGCGATGGGTGAATACTTCCGTGATCGCGGTGAAGATGCACTGATTGTTTATGATGATCTATCTAAGCAAGCAGTAGCTTACCGTCAGATCTCGCTACTACTTAAGCGTCCACCAGGTCGTGAAGCGTTCCCAGGTGATGTTTTCTACCTTCACTCTCGTCTACTAGAGCGTGCTGCTCGTGTAAGCGAACACTACGTAGAAACATTCACTAACGGTGAAGTGAAAGGCAAGACTGGTTCTTTAACTGCTCTTCCTATCATCGAAACGCAAGCTGGTGACGTATCTGCATTCGTACCGACGAACGTAATCTCGATTACCGATGGTCAGATCTTCCTACAAACTGAGCTATTCAACGCGGGCGTACGTCCAGCTGTTGACCCAGGTATCTCAGTATCTCGTGTAGGTGGTTCAGCGCAGACTAAAATCATCAAGAAGCTATCTGGCGGTATCCGTACAGCTCTAGCACAGTACCGTGAACTTGCGGCATTCGCACAGTTCTCGTCTGACCTTGATGAAGCGACTAAGAAGCAGCTAGACCATGGTCAAAAAGTTACAGAGCTAATGAAGCAGAAGCAATACGCTCCTATGTCTGTATTTGACCAAGCACTTGTAATCTTCGCTGCAGAGCGTGGTTACCTTCAAGACGTAGAGCTTGCTAAGCTTCTAGACTTTGAAGCTGCTTTACTATCGTTTGCTCGCGGTCAATATGGCGATCTAGCTACACAGATCGACACAACGGGTGCTTACAACAATGATATCGAAGCTGAGCTGAAGAAGCTTGTTGACGATTTCAAAGCAACCCAGACCTGGTAATTGGTGGGTGGCCTTCGGGTCACCTCATACCATTAACGGAGAGTAACGATGGCCGGCGCAAAAGAGATACGTAATAAAATCGGTAGTGTTAAAAGCACACAGAAGATTACGAAAGCAATGGAAATGGTAGCAGCTTCAAAAATGCGTCGTTCTCAAGACGCAATGGAAGCTACTCGTCCATATGCAGAAACAATGCGTAAAGTGATCGGTCATTTGGCTAACGGTAGCCTTGAGTATAAGCATCCTTATCTTGAGGAACGTGAAGCCAAACGTGTTGGTTACATCATCGTTTCTACAGACCGTGGTCTTTGTGGTGGTTTGAACATTAACTTGTTCAAGAAAGCCATGAACGACATGAAAGATTGGTCTGAGAAAGGTGCTGACGTTGAACTGGCAATTATCGGTTCAAAAGCAACAGCATTTTTCAACAACAGCGGCGCGAAAGTAGCAGCTCAAGTTTCTGGCCTAGGCGATAGCCCAAGCCTTGAAGACTTAATCGGCTCTGTAAGCGTAATGCTAAAGAAATATGATGAAGGTGAATTGGATCGCCTGTTCGTAGTGTTCAACAAGTTTGAAAACACTATGGTACAAGAACCAACGATCGATCAATTACTTCCTTTGCCTAAATCAGATAGCGAAGATATGCAGCGCGATCATGCTTGGGACTACATTTATGAGCCTGAGCCAAAACCACTACTAGATGCACTATTGGTTCGTTACGTCGAATCTCAAGTGTACCAAGGTGTGGTAGAGAACCTTGCTTGTGAGCAAGCGGCTCGAATGATTGCAATGAAAGCTGCAACCGACAACGCTAGCGACCTAATCGATGATTTAGAGCTTGTGTACAACAAGGCGCGTCAAGCGGCTATTACACAAGAACTTTCTGAAATCGTTTCAGGCGCAGCAGCGGTTTAATCGCTTATTCGTTTTAAGCTTAGGTAAAACTAAATAGTTAGAGGATTAACGATGGCTACAGGTAAGATCGTACAGATCATCGGTGCGGTAGTCGACGTAGAGTTCCCACAGGGCGAAGTACCTCGTGTATACGATGCTCTGAATGTTAATGAAGTGAAAGAGCGTCTAGTTCTTGAAGTTCAGCAACAACTTGGCGGTGGCGTAGTTCGCGCAATCGTAATGGGTAGCTCTGATGGTTTACGTCGTGGTTTGACAGTTGAAAATACTGGCGCTCCAATCTCAGTACCAGTAGGTACTAAGACCTTAGGTCGTATCATGAACGTTCTAGGTGACGCGATTGATGAGTGTGGTGAAATCGGTGCAGAAGAGCACTACGCAATTCACCGTGAAGCTCCAAGCTACGAAGAACAGTCTAACGAGACAGCTCTTCTAGAGACGGGTGTTAAGGTAATCGACTTGGTTTGTCCATTCGCTAAGGGTGGTAAAATCGGTCTATTCGGTGGTGCAGGTGTAGGTAAGACCGTTAACATGATGGAACTTATCAACAACATCGCACTTCAACACTCTGGCCTATCTGTATTTGCAGGTGTAGGTGAGCGTACTCGTGAAGGTAACGATTTCTACTTTGAAATGCAGGAAGCAGGCGTTGTAAACGTTGAAAACCCTGAAGAATCTAAAGTAGCGATGGTTTACGGTCAGATGAACGAGCCACCAGGTAACCGTCTACGTGTTGCACTGACTGGTCTAACAATGGCTGAGCGTTTCCGTGACGAAGGTCGTGACGTTCTACTATTCGTAGATAACATCTACCGTTACACGCTTGCAGGTACTGAGGTATCAGCACTTCTAGGCCGTATGCCTTCTGCGGTAGGTTACCAACCTACTCTTGCAGAAGAAATGGGTGTTCTACAAGAGCGTATTACGTCAACTAAGCAAGGTTCTATCACGTCTGTACAGGCGGTATACGTACCTGCGGATGACTTGACTGACCCGTCTCCAGCAACAACGTTCGCGCACTTGGATGCAACGGTTGTACTTAACCGTAACATCGCAGCTATGGGTCTATACCCAGCGATCGACCCGCTAGATTCTACATCTCGCCAACTGGATCCATTGGTAGTTGGACAAGAGCACTACGACATCGCTCGTGGCGTTCAGTCTACACTTCAGCGCTATAAAGAGCTGAAAGATATCATTGCTATCCTAGGTATGGACGAGCTATCTGAAGAAGATAAGCAGGTAGTATCTCGTGCTCGTAAGATTGAGAAGTTCCTTACTCAGCCTTACCACGTAGCGGAAGTATTTACTGGTGACCCAGGTGTTTACGTACCTCTAAAAGAGACTCTACGTGGCTTCCAAGGTCTACTATCTGGTGAATACGATGACATTCCAGAGCAAGCGTTTATGTACTGCGGTACTATCGACGAAGCTATTGAGAATGCTAAGAAGCTATAAGGCTAACTAGGAGGCGATATGGCAGCAATAACCTTTCACCTAGACGTAGTAAGTGCAGAGAAAAAGCTTTTCTCTGGTCTTGTTGAGACGTTTCAGGTGACCGGTAGTGAGGGTGAACTTGGTATTTTCCATGGTCATACTCCACTGCTGACCGCTATCAAGCCTGGTATGGTGCGTATTGTTAAGCAGCACGGCCACGAAGAAATCATTTATGTTTCTGGTGGTATGGTAGAAGTTCAGCCTGGTACAGCGACTGTACTGGCTGATACAGCTATCCGTGGTGAAGAACTAGACGCAGCAAAGGCGGAAGAAGCTAAGCGCAAGGCTGTGGAGAATATCCAAAATCAGCATGGCGACATAGACTTCGCACAAGCGGCCGGTGAACTGGCTAAAGCCATTGCTCAGTTACGAGTTATCGAACTGACAAAACAGCGCCGCTAATCTTTTATAAGATTATTGGTTCTGAGCTAAAGGCGACCTAAGGGTCGCCTTTTTGTTTTTTGCGCTCTCATAAACGCTCTCTATACGTATACCTAACGTTTAAATGGTTATTACGATTTAAGTTTTTGCCTCAAAACGGTTACAATATCAGCTTAATAAAAATTACGTCGGATAGGTTTACAATGAAGTTTAGCGCGGTAATTCTTGCAGCGGGCAAAGGTACTCGCATGTACTCAAACACACCAAAGGTTCTGCACACTCTTGCGGGCAAACCAATGGTGAAGCATGTGATCGATACCTGTAATGGTCTAGGCGCTCAAAATATCCACTTGGTTTATGGTCATGGTGGTGATCAGATGAAGGCTACTTTGGCTGAGGAATCGGTAAATTGGGCACTGCAAGCAGAGCAGTTAGGTACAGGCCACGCGGTTGATCAGGCATCAGCGCACTTTGCTGATGATGAGAAAGTCCTGGTGCTTTACGGTGATGTTCCGCTTATCTCGCCTGAAACCATTGAAAACCTATTAGACGCTCAACCAAATGGTGGCATCGCACTACTCACGGTTGTGCTGGATAACCCAATGGGTTACGGCCGTATCATTCGTCGCAATGGTCCAGTAGTGGCGATCGTTGAACAAAAAGATGCAACGGATGAGCAGAAGCTTATCAAAGAGATCAACACCGGCGTGATGGTTGCGACAGGTGGCGATCTGAAGCGTTGGTTGTCAGGTCTAAGCAATGACAACGCGCAAGGTGAATACTATCTAACTGACGTGATTGCTGCAGCTCACGATGAAGGTCGTGCGGTAGAAGCGGTACACCCTGTAAGCCCAATTGAAGTTGAAGGCGTGAACGATCGCTCTCAACTTGCTCGTTTAGAGCGTGCTTACCAAGCAGAACAAGCTGACAAACTATTGAAGCAGGGCGTTATGCTACGCGACCCTAGTCGCTTTGATCTACGTGGCGAACTACAATGTGGTATGGACGTTGAGATCGACACCAACGTTATTATTGAAGGCAGTGTAAGCATTGGTGATAACGTGGTTATCGGTACTGGCTGTGTACTAAAAGACTGCGAAATTGATGACAACACCGTTATTCGCCCATACAGCGTAATTGAAGGTGCGACTGTTGGTGAAGACTGCACAGTTGGTCCATTTACTCGCCTACGTCCAGGCGCTGACATGCGCAATGATTCGCATGTTGGTAACTTTGTTGAAGTGAAGAACACTCGTCTTGGTGAAGGCTCTAAAGCGAACCACCTTACTTACTTAGGTGACGCAGAGATTGGTCAGCGTGTTAACGTGGGTGCAGGTGCTATTACTTGTAACTACGATGGTGCGAATAAGTTTAAGACCATCATTGGCGATGACGTATTCGTTGGCTCTGATAGCCAATTAATCGCGCCTGTTACTATCGGTAATGGTGCGACAGTGGGTGCTGGTTCTACGGTAACACGTGACGTTTCTGAGAACGAACTGGTTATCAGCCGTGCTAAAGAGCGCAAAATTGCGGACTGGCAGCGCCCAAAGAAGAAGTAATCTTCTAACACCTAAAGTTTGATTCTTGTGAAAGCCAGCAACTTACGTTGCTGGCTTTTTTGTCATCACTGACTGACAAAAAAATAATCTATTTCCTAATTGTATTTTGTAGGACGATTGTTAATAATCGGGTTGTTGTTCTGTAAATTGAAAGTGTGCGCAAGATGAAGCTCGTCGATAAAAAGTGGCAAACTTTGCCGATCATTATTTTATCTTTTTCAATGCTGGTGGGCCTGTATGGTTTTTACATCACTTTGGAAAAGTTAGTGGTAGAGAACGAACGTAACCATCTCGTCTCATTGATGTCTGACGTTGTTTATGAGATCCGTGAAGATAGTAGCCTATTTACTGCTGGAGTGGATGTGGATGATTACATTGGCAATCTTACTCAAGCCAGTACGCGATTGAGAATCCAGGTTATTACGCCTGATGGTGTGGTGATTGGTGATACAGACCTTTCTGATCATGCATTGGCGAGTGTTGAGAACCACAGCAATCGTCCTGAGTTTCAACAAGCTTTAAAAAACGGCCTTGGTAGTGACGTGCGCTTTAGTACCGTTACCTCCGTTGATCGTATCTATTACTCGCATAAAGAGTCGATGAACGGTAGCAGTTTCGTTATCGTAATCTCTTCACCAATGCATCAACTTAAGCAGATGAACTTCCAACTAATGGGTATTCTGATCGGGATGGTTGTATTGAGCTTGAGCTTTTTGATTGGCACTTCGTATGTGAGTAACCGTCAGATCGTGCACAAGGTTGAAGAAGAGCAGAAGAAGCAAGATGAGCGTATTCGCCAAAGAACCCATGAGATTGAGTTGATGCACCGTTTGGCCAACATGCTTGCAGCGTGTAATAACATGGTGGAAGCTCAGCAGATCGTTTCAGATATCTTGCCGCGAATTCTTGGTAAGGTGAACGGCAGCGTTTCACTGATGCGAGCATCACGAAATCAATTAATTACCCAGCTAGATTGGGGAGACACTTGGCCCGGAAGTACGAGCTTTGCACCTGAAGAGTGTTGGTCACTGCGTAAGGGGCGAGCACATCAATCAAATGATGACTTCCATTCGTTAACTTGTGGGCACATGCACGAGATGGAAAACAATCAAACCCTTTGTATCCCATTGACCGCGCATGGCAATACCATAGGCATCATGCACCTCTATTTCGGTCAAGGTCATATCGAGATTGACCCCATCACCGAGCAATTGGCTTTCAGTGTGTCAGAACACCTAGGCTTGGCGCTGGCTAACTTGAGCCTGCAAGAGAAGCTTCGCTCACAAGCATTGAGCGATCCACTGACAGGACTATTCAACCGTCGCTTCTTCGAGCAGAAGTTGGAAGAGCACTCAATGAACTCAGCCACCAGCGAGCAGCCACTGTCTTTGCTGATGCTCGATTTGGATCACTTCAAACGCTTCAATGATAACTTTGGTCATGATGCAGGTGATTTCGTGTTGAAAGAGATTAGCGCGCTACTCAAACAAAGTGTCAGTGAAGATGAGATAGCTTGTCGCTTAGGTGGTGAAGAGTTGGCGGTGCTGCTTCCACATTACACTATGCAGCAAGCGACCGAGTTCGGACAAACCTTGTGTGATGCAGTTCGTTCTATGCACCTAGAACACAAAGGACTTTCTTTAGGTCAGTTGGGTGTATCGATCGGTGTTGCTACGTATCCTAAGCCTGCCTCCGATACCGAATCTCTGGTGAAGATGGCGGACAACGCGCTGTACATGGCGAAAGACATGGGACGCAGTCGAGTGGTTAATTATGATGAATACAGCCGCCATAAGGCGCCTGCGTTAGAAGTTGTTGATGGAGAAGCGGCTACGCATTAACTCTAGTGAGTACAAAATTCAGATGTAAAAAGAGCGAGTTACCTCGCTCTTTTTAGTTTTTATTAAACTAGAAACTAGTCTTGTTTCTCTTCTGCTACAACGCGAGAGTTATCCGGCGCAGCGAAGTGTTCTGAAAGCTCTTTGTTTGAAACGATGTAACCAATCCACAATGCGCCCAAACAAATCACAACCGCGATGCCTGTCGCACTTAATGCTTGGCTCGCCATTGCTGCTACCAATGCGCTTGAAAGGCCGCTGATGCTGATTTGTAAGCTATTCTGTAGACCAGCCGCTGTTGCTGGGCTTTGTTTTGCACTTGATAGAGCACGGTTTACTACGATTGGGTAAAGTGCGCCATTTGCTACTGCAATCAGACAGAAGGGTGCAAGTAGAGGCCAGATTGATGTCAGTTCCCACTGTGATGCGATAAAGATAAGCATTGCAGCAACGCTGAACAAACCGATCAGATTTCTTAGCACCACACCATCGCCATATTTCTTCACGGCTTGCTTACCGAAGTAACCACCTGCCATGAATGCGATCGTCTGTGGGATGAAGCTCAGACCAATGTCTTTTGCTTCGTAGCCTAATTGCGCCATGATCTCAGGCATACCCGTTAGGTAAGCAAAGAACGCTGCAGAAGCCGATGCAAACATCAATACGTTACCCACGTAAGGCTTCGATTTAAGCAGCATTTTGATATCAGTTTTCACTGATGTTTGTTTTACTTCTGGTGCTTCTTTTGGCTGAGCCATAGTGGTTGCCACTAGCAGCGCACCCATTAGGGTTAATGTTACGAAGATGCTGTGCCAGCCAAAGTTATCTGCCAGCAACACACCAAGTTGAGGTGCCAGCGCTGGAGACAGTGCCACCAAAGGCATGATGGTTGCAAAAATTTGTTGGCTGCTGCTCTCAGAGTAGCGCTTGATAACCATCGCTTGCCAGATTACCGCTGGTGCACATACGCCAATCGCTTGAATGAAGCGCAGCGTCAGTAGGTGCCAAACTTCAGTACTGAATGCCAAACCGAACGAAGCGGCAGTGAAAATCAAAAGACCAACCGCCAGCGTGTTACGGTGACCGTATTTATCGCTCGCTAATCCCCAAAGCAGTTGACCCATAGCCATACCACCAAGGAATACAGTAAGAGATAGGGCGATCTGTTCAGGACCGGTTGCGAAATCGATCTCCATCGCCTTAAATGCAGGAAGGTACATATCAGTCGCGATAAAACCTAGCATTGAAAGTACTGCAAGGTAGACCAATTGAAATTTAGAAATATTCATAAGATGCCATTACGCTAAAAGTAGTGATGTTTTTATCATCAAAAAAATTGTTTGATATACAGAGGTGAAAGTCCCTGTTTATTTATGCTGACATTCTATTTTTCGGATCTGATAAAATAAAACGCTAAAATATGTGGTTATCAATCAAAAAATTTGAAGGCTTATGTTCTCTAAATCCTCTTTAGAAATGCTCGACACGGTAGCGCGTTTAGGTAGCTTTACTGCTGCGGCGGAGCAGTTGCACAAAGTGCCCTCGGCGATCAGCTATGGTGTTAGACAGGTCGAACAAGAACTAGATGTACTACTTTTCAGGCGTTTACCTAGAAAGGTCGAGCTCACTCCGGCAGGTGAATTGTTCATTGAAGAGGCGCGTGCACTACTGAGGCAAATGGAAGAGGTCAGTGCCCAGACTCGTCGAGCAGCCCGTGGTTGGAAGAAAACTTTGCGTCTCACGCTCGACAATGTGGTGAAGCTCGACAAGATGAAGCCGATGATTGAAGAGTTCTATCAAACCTTTGAATTTGCCGAACTTCAGATCAACATGGAGGTATTCAACGGTTCATGGGAAGCGATTGCACAGGGCAGGGCGGATATCGTGATTGGCGCCACGTCAGCTGTGCCAGTTGGTGGCGATTTTGAAGTCAAAGACATGGGGCAATTAGATTGGGCGTTTGTGATGTCGCCAAGCCACCCGTGTGTGCGCGAACAGAACCTTAATGAAGAGTTCGTGAGCCAATATCCAGCCATCTGCTTGGATGATACCTCAAGCGTGCTGCCTAAGCGTCATACTGGACACTACACCAATCAAAGGCGTTTGCTGTTACCTAACTGGTATAGCGCTATTGAATGCCTCAAGAACGGCGTTGGAGTGGGGTACATGCCGAGGCATATTGCCGCGCCGATTATCGAACAAGGTTTGCTGGTGGAGAAAATCTTGCCAGAACCAAGCCCGTTGAGTCAGTGTTGCTTGGTGTGGCGAAAAGACGATAACCATAAGTTGATCGAGTGGATGGTCAATTATTTAGGATCCAGTGAACAACTTCACCGTGATTGGCTGGATCATCGCAAAGCGATCTAGTTGAAAGATCTTTGTTGGTAAGATCAAAAAGAGCGAGTGAAAACTCGCTCTTTTGTTTCGGTAACTCTCTCTTATGACAAGAAGAACTTGTAAGAAGGGTTATCGGTTTCATCTTTACACTGGTAACCAAGCTCTCTGAGGTGAGTAGAGAACTGAGCCAAATCATCATCATCCAGTTCGAATCCACACAATACACGGCCGTAATCAGCGCCGTGGTTACGGTAGTTGAACAGGCTGATATTCCAATGGGTGCCCAATGTATCAAGGAACTTAATCAATGCACCTGGATATTCTGGAAACTCAAAGCTGTACAAGCGCTCTTTCAATGGTTTTGATGGTTTGCCACCAATCATGTAACGAATGTGCAGTTTTGCCATCTCATCATCAGACAGATCGACGACTGGATAGCCACCTTCACGCAGGTCGTTGATGATGTGATCGAGTTCTTCTTGTCCACCATTGAGACGTACACCGACGAAGATGTTCGCTAGGCTGTCATCGTTATGACGGTAGTTAAACTCAGTCACAGCACGGCCGCCAATGATATTACAGAACTCTAGGAAGGCACCTTGTCGCTCTGGAATAGTAACCGCAAGTAGACCTTCTCGTTTCTCACCCAGCTCGCAACGTTCAGACACATAACGCAGACCATGGAAGTTGGTATTAGCACCAGAAAGTACCGTTGCCAGTTGTTTGCCTTGCAGTTGGTTCTGCTCTGCAAACTTCTTTAAACCAGCCAGAGCAAGCGCACCAGAAGGCTCGGCAATCGCACGAGTGTCTTCAAAGATGTCTTTGACCGCAGAGCAGATCTCATCGCTAGATACGGCTATGTGACCATCGATGTACTGCTGACACAGACGGAATGTCTCTTCACCAATGCGCTTAACCGCAACGCCATCGGCAAACATGCTGACTTGATCCAGTACTACTGGCTCACCGGCATCCAGTGCTGCTTTCAAGCAAGATGAATCTTCAGGTTCAACCGCGATGACTTTTATTTCTGGCATCAATTGCTTAACTAGCACGGCAACACCCGCAGCCAAACCACCACCACCGACAGGCACAAAGATGTAATCCATGTGACCATTTTGCTGAAGCATTTCCATACCCATGGTGCCCTGTCCGGCGATCACTAATGGGTGATCGAAAGGAGGCACAAAGGTGTAGCCATGTTCAGCGGAAAGGCGTTCTGCTTCAGCTTTAGCTTCATCAAAGTTGCTGCCGTGTAGAACTACGTTACCGCCAAAGCCACGTACCGCATCAACCTTGATGTCTGGTGTGGTTTTTGGCATCACAATCGTGGTTTGAATACCAAGCTTAGAACCGGACAGCGCCATACCTTGAGCATGGTTACCTGCCGATGCTGCAATCACACCTGCGGCTTTCTGTTGCTCTGAAAGGCTTGATACCATGTTGTAGGCACCACGTAGCTTGAACGAGTGGACCGGCTGACGGTCTTCACGCTTTAGCTGAACCTGATTACCAATGCGAGCACTTAAGCGAGGCATCTCTTGAAGAGGTGTCACGATTGCGGCTTCGTAAACTGGCGCTCTCAGGATCTGACGCAGATAATCTGCGCCAGTTTGTTTTTGGGGACTGACCGTGTCATCACTCATAGATTAGCCCTCAAGCTTCGACTTATCACGCACCGCGCCTTTGTCGGCACTGGTTGCCATGCTTGCGTAAGCTTTCAGTGCGAACGACACTTCACGCTGACGGTCTGCTGGTTTCCAGCCTAGTGCGTCTTGCTTAACACGACGCGCTTCTAGTTCAGCTTCAGGCACGTCAAGTGTGATCGAGCGACTAGGGATATCGATAGTGATGATGTCGCCAGTATTGACTAGACCAATCACACCGCCACTTGCTGCTTCTGGAGAAGCGTGACCGATAGACAGACCCGATGTACCACCAGAGAAGCGACCATCGGTTAGTAGTGCACAAGACTTACCTAAGCCCATAGATTTTAGGTAAGTCGTCGGGTAAAGCATCTCTTGCATGCCCGGGCCACCTTTAGGACCTTCGTAACGGATAACAACCACTTCACCCGCTTTTACTTTGCCACCTAAGATACCTTCTACGGCGGTGTCTTGGCTTTCAAATACGATCGCTGGGCCTTGGAATTTCAGGTTCTCTTCATCAACGCCAGCTGTCTTAACGATACAACCGTCAACGGCGATGTTACCTGAAAGTACCGCTAGGCCACCTTCTTGGCTGAATGCATTCTCTTTAGTACGGATACAACCTTCTTTACGGTCGTCATCAAGGCGATCCCAACGACAATCTTGCGAGAAGGCTTTAGTCGTGCGAATGCCCGCAGGGCCAGCACGGAAGAATTTAAGTACCGCTTCGTCTTCTGTCTGCATGATGTCGTATTGAGCAAGCTGCTCTTGCATGCTTAGACCAAGCACAGTGCGAGTTTGGTTGTTCAGTAGGCCTGCACGGTCTAGTTCACCAAGGATAGCCATTACACCACCTGCGCGGTGAACGTCTTCCATGTGATATTTCGGTGTTGAAGGAGCTACTTTACATAGGTGTGGAACACGGCGAGACATCTCGTCGATATCACCCATATCAAAGTCGACTTCACCCTCTTGAGCTGCTGCCAATAGGTGAAGAACGGTGTTACTCGAACCACCCATTGCAATATCTAGAGCCATTGCATTTTCAAAGGCTGCGCGGTTCGCGATATTGCGAGGCAGTGCTGATTCATCGTCTTGCTCGTAGTAACGCTTAGTCAGGTCAACGATACGCTTACCGGCATTGATGAACAGCTCTTCACGGTCAGCGTGCGTTGCTAGCATAGAGCCGTTACCAGGCTGAGATAGACCAAGTGCTTCAGTTAGACAGTTCATTGAGTTAGCTGTGAACATACCTGAACATGAACCACATGTTGGACACGCAGAGCGCTCTACTTGCTCACTTTGCTCGTCTGAAATTGTTGGATCGGCACCCTGGATCATTGCATCAACAAGGTCTAGCTTGATGATTTGATCGGAAAGCTTGGTTTTACCTGCTTCCATTGGGCCGCCTGATACAAAGATCACTGGGATGTTTAGGCGCATAGCTGCCATCATCATTCCCGGAGTGATTTTGTCACAGTTCGAGATACATACCATCGCGTCCGCACAGTGAGCGTTAACCATGTACTCTACAGAGTCTGCGATAAGCTCACGTGATGGCAGTGAGTACAGCATGCCGCCGTGACCCATTGCGATACCATCATCAACTGCGATGGTGTTGAATTCTTTAGCGATACCGCCCGCTTTCTCGATTTCACCTGCAACCAATTGACCCATATCTTTAAGGTGAACGTGGCCTGGTACGAATTGAGTGAAAGAGTTTACAACTGCGATGATTGGCTTACCGAAATCATCATCTTTAACGCCAGTTGCACGCCATAAAGCGCGCGCACCAGCCATGTTGCGTCCGTGGGTAGTCGTTGCTGAACGATAGATTGGCATTGCTTAAATCCTTATAAAATATTTGGCTGTTGCTTACTGATTGTCTGAAGTTTGGTTTTCTGGGTAAACATAGTCTAGCCAGCCCCACTTATCTTCAGTGGTACCATTGAAGAGACCAAAGTAAGCCGCTTGAACTTTTTCAGTGATAGGACCGCGTTTGCCTTCACCTACTGTAATTTTGTCTACGCTGCGAACCGGAACAATTTCCGCTGCTGTACCTGTCATGAAGACTTCGTCGGCAAGGTATAGCGCTTCACGAGCAATGTTCTCTTCACGGATTTCATAACCCATGTCCTTTGCTAGCGTCATGATCGAATCACGCGTGATGCCCGGTAGAATCGCACTGGTCGCTGGTGGTGTGGATAGCACGCCATTGCGTACTACAAAGATGTTCTCACCTGCACCTTCTGAAAGGTAACCATCGACACTGAGAGCGATACCTTCATCGTAACCATGACGACGTGCTTCACCACCAACCAGTAGAGAAGATAGGTAGTTACCACCCGCTTTTGCTGCCGTTGGGATGGTGTTTGGAGCTGCACGGTTCCAGCTTGAGATCATCGCATCTACGCCATTTTCTAGCGCTTCTTCACCTAGGTAAGAGCCCCAAGGGAAAGCGGCGATGATAAGGTCCATCTCAGTATTTTCTGGAGGACATACGCCCAAACCTACGTTACCAACAAAGCCTAGAGGGCGGATGTAGGCTGACTCTAGTTTGTTTTGACGTAGTGTTTCGCGAGTCGCTTCCATAATCTCTTCCTCAGTGTAAGGAATCGGGAAGCGGTAGATTTTTGCTGAATCTTTTAGGCGCTTTGCGTGTTCTGGGTGACGGAAGATGACCGGCCCTTTTGGTGTGTTGTAGCAACGAACACCTTCAAACACTGAAGTACCGTAGTGCATAGCGTGGGTTAAGACGTGAACGTTCGCCTCTGCCCAAGGAACCATTTCACCGTTAAACCAAATATAGTCTGCCGTTTTTGCTGTCATGTTTGCGGTTCCTTATGCACTTATCTTTTGTTGTAAGTTATTGTTTGGCAATTCATTACGACTGATAGAGATAACGTCAACGGTACGTACATCCCACAGTTTTTCGATTTGATTGACCAAGAAGGAAATCGGACGCTCACTGTCGACAATGATTTCAACGCTAGCGATCTTGCTTTCATGGTTCTGAGTGCCGGCTACTTGTTTAACGATAAAGCCACGGTGACGAATAACACGAAGAACACGCTCTAGTAGTACTGGCTTATCATCGGCTTTGATGTCTAATAGGTATCTTTTCATGTTATGTGTTCTCCAACATATCACTGTTTGAAGCACCTGGCGGTACTAGTGGCCATACGTTCTCTTCTTCATCGATAAGAACATGAAGTAGGTAAGCCGTCTTGCTCTCTAGCATCTCTTTTAGAGCGGGCTCTACTTCTTCTTTACGAGTAATGGTCTTGCCCGGGATATCGAAGGCTTTCGCTAACATCACGAAGTCAGGGTTGTCATCTAAGATGGTTTCACTGTGGCGACCATCAAAGAACAGCGATTGCCATTGGCGAACCATGCCCAAGCGAGAGTTGTTTAGCAGTACCATCTTCACTGGGATTTGGCGGCGTTTTAGCGTACCCAGCTCTTGCACGTTCATCATGAACGAGCCATCACCAGAGATAAGAATAGATTGGTCATCAGGACGGCCAACCGAAGCACCCATCGCGGCTGGTAAACCAAAGCCCATAGTGCCTAGACCAGCAGAGGTGATGAAGTTTTGTGGATCGCGAGGTTGAATATGCTGTGCAGCCCACATTTGGTGTTGGCCCACATCGGTTGAAACGATAGAGCTTGCAGGCATCATGTCTGACAGTTGCTTTAACAGCAGTGGAGCAAAGATCAGATCGCCTGGGTGGTCATAGCGCCACTTGAATGAGCTACGTAGGCCTTCTGAGTGATGAACCCAAGAGGAGATGTCTTGGCTCAATTCAAGTTGAGGCATGATCTTGTTGATGTCGCCACGAATTGGCGCATCGGCAAGACGCAGTTTACTGAACTCAGCCGCATCGATATCGATATGGATAACTTTCGCGTGTGGTGCAAAGGTATCAAGCTTGCCGGTTACTCGGTCATCAAAACGAGCACCAACTACGATCAGTAAGTCACTCTCTTGAACCACTAGGTTAGCGGCTTTCGTGCCGTGCATACCAAGCATACCAAGGTAGTGCGGGTCGTCACGCTCAATAGTGCCTAAGCCTTTCAATGTGCTTACTGCTGGCATTGGGTTAAGGCGCAAAAACTCGCGAACGGCATCGGTCGCTTTTGCTAATTGAACGCCACCACCTACGTATAAAACAGGGCGGGTAGCTTGAGATAAGAAGTGCTGCGCCTGCTCAATAGCATCAGTCGTTGCTACCGGAATTGCAGGAGGAGTAAATTCAGGAAGAGTGTTTACCGGAGCTTCAGCCAGTTGAACATCTTTGGCGATATCAACGATAACTGGGCCAGGTCGGCCAGATTTCGCTACCACAAATGCTTCGGCTAGTGTTGGAGCTAGCTCTTCAATGTCGGTAACTAGGTAGCTGTGTTTAGTACATGATAGAGACATACCAATCACATCCATCTCTTGGAATGCATCGGTACCGATGTGGGAACTTGCTACCTGACCTGTGATAGCGACCAGTGGAATAGAGTCCATAAAGGCATCGGCTAGGCCTGTTACTAAGTTAGTAGCACCTGGACCTGAGGTTGCCATACATACTGCCACATCTTGTGTTGCACGAGCCATACCGATCGCAGCCATGGCCGCGCCTTGCTCATGGCGACATAAGATGTGCTCAACTCCGCCGTCATAAAGTGCATCGTAGATTGGCATGATGGCACCGCCTGGGTAGCCAAATACGGTCTCAATTCCTTGCTGCTTTAGTGCGGATACAACTAGTTCTGCGCCTTTCATCGGAATTCTCCCGTATTACCTTTATTTTGGTAACTTTTTCCTTTGTCTCTGCACATCTTGTGCTCCCATTCTTCCTGTAAATCGGCAAAGCCGAAAATGTTCAAAAATATAAAATTCGAATCTGTAAATTAGAAAAAACCCCCGGACTTGTCAGTGCGGGGGTTTTTTCTAATTCGTGGTTACTTTTTTCCCACTCGCCCCCGCGCAGTCTCAATAATGACTACGATAATCAGGTTAATCAGTGCGTAAATGCGAGCGTTGAAGTTCATATAATTCGAGTTTTCTTGTTTATTCTGTTCAGTAAATGTCTACATCTCTAGTGTTATCACACAAATCTGTCGCATGACAAGGAAAATGTCATTCTTTTTTCACATTAAAACACCATTCCACCAAGCTATATAACAATCTTATTGCTTTGGTGCGCAACGAATATCCAGAGCGAATACTTTTAAATCAAAGAGAAAGGAAACTTATGGGACTCGCGATAATTCATAGCCGGGCTAGTGTGGGGGTAGAAGCGCCAGAAGTGACGGTTGAGGTGCATATTAGTAACGGAATGCCCGGTTTCACGCTGGTGGGCTTACCTGAGACAACGGTTAAAGAGTCCAAGGATAGAGTCAGAAGTGCCATCATCAATTCTCGCTTTGAGTTTCCATCGAAAAGAATCACGGTCAACCTTGCTCCTGCTGACTTGCCCAAAGAGGGAGGTCGTTTTGATTTGCCAATCGCGCTTGGGATTTTGGTCGCCTCTGATCAGTTACCCACATCAAAAATAGCGCAGCATGAATTTATTGGTGAGTTGGCATTGTCTGGAGAGTTGCGTTCAGTGAAAGGGGTTCTGCCAGCGACACTGGCTGCGGACAGCGTTGAGCGTTGCTTGGTGGTACCGCATCACAATGGTGATCAGGCAGCATTAGTTGGTAAAGGGGCGCATAAATCGGCTCAAACCCTGTTAGAAGTTTGTGCGGATATGTGTGGCCAGGCTCAATTGGGGTTGTATCGCACTGAGCAACATCAAGTCGATGTATCTGAGCTTCGCGACTTGCAAGACATCATTGGTCAACAACAAGGTAAGCGAGCATCACCGTCACCTCGATCAAGTTTATGGAAGTATCACCTGTAAAATAATGCAAAAAGTGTTACCCTTTAGTTTGTGTTACTTAACAGTGGTTATCCATATGATTCTTAAGAAGGCTATCGAATTAGAAGTAGGCGCATTAGGTTCTTTCAATGGAGAGACAGAAGAGCTGAATGGTGAACATTTGAGAGTTATCAAATATCAGGCACCAGAGGTGGTACTTAAGTTTCCCGTGTTGCATAGCACTTCTATGATGAGTGAATGTCTTGATGCTAACTTGTTCTTACAGCAGAAATACACAGGTCGTGTTAATTACAAGGATATAGAGGACAAGAATAGAGATAGCGATGGTGAGACAGTTCAGGTGGTCACACTTGATAAGATAGCAGCTTCACTCAAAGCATACTTTACTTTCTGCGAAGAAGAGAGCTTAGATATTTACGATGGCCTACTAAACACTTTCTCTGCTGACCAGAAACTATGGCTGCCGCCATACCGATTTAAAAGTCATGTCATTGATAGAGTGAAATCTAGAGAGATAGAGTTCAGCACTGGGAACCTTTTACTCTTGCATGTTAAACAGTTTTACGAATGGATGTATAAGACTGGTCGAATTGATAAGATCCCTTTTGATTACAAGTACGTTTCAGTATCCAAGGGCAAGGATAAAGACGATGATGAGTTGGACTTTCTCTTTGCTCCTGATGCTGTTATTTCTGCATATAAGAAACCACTCCTAGTACAAACAACTGACCTAAGGGTACCAAAGAAACACAAATCGGATAAGGTGAAACGAGACAATCAGCCTTGGTCACTAGCTGAAATGACGGCTTTTTTCGGAACTCAATATATGCAGTTTGAGACAAGACGTCTCTGGGCTGATTTAGGTTTTCAGGTGGGTCTCAGGGCTAAAGAAATAACCCGCTTACCTGATGAACAAATTGTAGATCCTGAACTATCTGATAAATCAGTATTCGATGTTGAGATAATTGGCAAAAATGACAAGCGAAGAACCGTATTAGTTCCCAAGAAACTGATGTCACGTCTTTTTGCTCATAAGAATTCTGCAAAACGACTCAAGCATATGCCTAAGTACAAATCCTACTTAGAAAGCCTTCCTGAGCACTCCGATGCATTAGCCTACGAACAAACACACGGCAAGCCATTATTTATAAACCAACGTGGGGTCAGAATCTCTGGGCGCTCTGTTATTAATATTGTTTCCAAATCGAGACCAGAACTCAGAAAAAAAGGCAACTTAATCCTTGATGAGCCGCACTTTCATGGCTCTAGAGCCACATATGCTACAAGGTTAATTAAAGCTATGTTCGCTATGGGGATGCCATTAGGTTTCATCAAATGGAAGGTTATGGAGCTGCTAGGTCACAATAGCTGGGATACCACATTACAGCATTACGTTAATGTGGCTAGAGGCATTACATATGATGAGAAGTTAGACCTGTGGGTTAGTGAAATTTACAAGGATGTTGAAGAACGTTTAACTCGGGAAAAACAGGAGCTAAGTCAAGAAGTGGAAGCTTCAGTAAGAGAACTAGGAAGTGAGGAGCAGGGATGACAATAAGTGAAGCAAACATGGTTAAAAAGTTTCACGAGAAGAATGGAGCCATCATTGAAAGGCATCATTTGCAAGATTCTAGGCTACTGAAGCAATTAGATAGCATAATCATAACTCCTTTACCTGCGGGAGCATCAAGGGACACAAAGCGCCAAACAATAAATTATTTCTTTGAACTCTTGGACTGTTTATCCGATGAAAACCTTAAGGTATTGAGAGGTTCTGGCGTAAGCTTCTTGTTAGAAGAAACAGATGTATGGGTTGAGCTAGAATATCTTATTCATGCTGCTCACGCTTCTAACCCCAAAAAAGCAGTAGGATTAAGAAAGGCTTTAGCAAATATCATAAATTACTCTCATGGTATTTATGCAACATCTAAAATAGTTACTACAGAAACTCTGGTAGGTAATGAGTACAGACTTCAATTACACAGTGACCTCATTTTTAATCATGGACTTTTTGGAACAAAGCTTTTTCAAGATCTAAGAGACTTAACTTCCTCTGTTTACAAACATGGTGGATTATCAGTAACGCTTGCTGGCTCTATCAAAGGTTTTTTTGACATCTTACCTCTTTTGAATAATCAGCAAATCAAGAAGTTAAAAGAAAAAGGTTTGCATCCACTTATAATCAATAAGGTGGATTGGATCGATCTTGAGTATACCATATATAATGTAAGTGACGAAAAATCAGCTTTGCTACGAATAAAACAACTAACTAACTTAATAAATTACTCTAATGGTGTTTATAAGCAGGCTGATTTAATTACAACAACTAAACATGAAGGGGTTGATACCCCAGTGTTATACAGTGCTTACCATGTGTCGATTGAATTCTTTGATGCACTTGTTGATTGGAAAGTTAAGAAACTAAGTAATGATGTTAAAGAATGGACTGTCAGGTTGAGTATAATTGGTGCATTAGAAGCAATTGAATACATAAAAAGTAGTGATAAGTATAAAGAAATATTCACTGATGTAAATCTGTTGATATTCAATGAAAATATAGATTTGTCAGAAGATTTAAAGGGAAATGTAGTTCATTTTAATCATAAAACTATGATTGAAGTCTTGACTCCGCTAGGTATTGATTACCCAAATTATAGAGTGCCACTAAAGTTACAAGGAGGAGATGTATTTTTAAAAAATACCTACAAATACTCAAGGGTAATATTCAATGAATTAGCGGATATAGCTACAAAACATGAATTTAAGGGAGTAAGTAGAACTACTGTCATGCATTACTTTTCAGACTTTGACTCTATCGGCCTTCCATTGCTAAAAGAGATACTACCTGATAATGAATTTAATGAGTTATGTAGATTAGGTCTTAATTATTTAGATAAAGAAGATATCAATGATAGGATCAATGAACGCGCCAGATTAATTGGAGCAAAGTCATTATATCGTCTTGGATTGTCAATACTAAAACATCATTTCAATAAAGATGTATTTGTTATAAAAGACTCTCCATATACGTTATATTTTAGCGGTATATCAAGAAATAATGAAATTAAACCTATGAGCCTAGATGTCTTAGGATATTTATCAGAAAAGGCTTTCTATGACTTCAAAGTAAAACATGAAGAATATATGCGAAATCTAGACCATCTTGATATGTCTGAAATAACCTATCACTCAAAACTTCAGAATTTTATAGCTGGTTTAAAAAAAGTCTTGCCAAGGTTATCCAGTAAACAATTAGAGGCAATAAAAGATAATGGATTATTAGCCTTTGTTGATAGAAAATACAATGTAGGTGTTACTTGCTTAGAGATATTTCAATCTCTTGTAAAAGATAAAAGCGAAAATTCCACAACAATTATGCACTATAGAAATTCATTTAGGAGTATTATTGGCGAGTTTGCTGGAGAGGTTCCTGATGTGTATGTTATATCAAACTCTAAAGATGAGAAAATTAAAAAGATTTCTGGTAATAGTAATAAACACTATACAGTGGAAGAAGTTAGAGAATTGGCTTTCTACATAGAGAAAGCACTAAGATGTAAAAATACTTCTTTACGTGATAAAATATATTTCTATTATGCAAAGATACAAATAAAGACAGGTTGGAATCAACAGCCATTATTGGACTTATCATTAAATAGATTAACCAAAAGAGTTAACCCTATAACTAATCAAGAAAACTATGACTTGGTTTTGATTAAAAATAGGCGTTCATATAAGCCAAGTCAGTATGACTTTGATAGCAGTTCAGTTGCAGACCGAGACTTAAGGTCGGTTGTAAGAGATATTATATTTGTCAGAGATAACCTAACTTCTGAACTCAGGAAAAAACACAGTGTCGAAAATCATTTATTTATAGAGCCATGTGAAGTGAATGGTGTAAAAAGGATAGATGCCGGTAATTTAAGAAGGATACCTAAATTAATATCAGACTTAGGGTGTAAGATACACTATAACCCAAGAAAAATTAGAAAAGGTGGCGTAAATTTTATTTACAAAAATATAGCCAAGAGTGTGAGAGAATATGAGGAATTGGCTGCTCATAACTTTCAAACTTTCCTGAAAAGCTACAAAACGATATCAAAATCTGAGGGCGAGGAAACACTTTCAAGGGGAATCGATATAATGGCTAACTATTTCTCAGGGAAAGAAATAAGCCAAGAGTTAAATGCTATCGATGATATTAATGAACTTGATAATGCTCAAGAAACACCAGTAGGAGTTTGCTCATCAGAACTAGATAGCGATGAAGTGAAACGATTTAATAAATTAAATGCTAAAATTGTTGATAAAGACAATAAGTATTGCGGCGATTTTCTTGCTTGTATTTGGTGTAAGTATTTTAAAGTAGTGAAAGACGCAGACCATATGTGGAAATTATTGTCATATAAAGAATATGTCATATCATCAATGGAGCGAGCTATAGTCAATAATGAAGATCCTGAAAATCAGAGGGAGTTCGTTGACATATTGTCAAAGAGAGTTGATGACATTATATCTTTCATAGAAGCATCTAAGCCAGACATTGTTAATAAAGCGAGATCTTTAATTGAGACAAAGGGGCAGCACCCTGATTGGGAGTTTGCATTTCCATTATCTAATATTGTAGGTAATAGCCATGAATAAATTGGATGAAGTGTTTGATCAGCTAGTGTCTCAAGAGCTAGATGGAAGCTATAAAATTAATAGACTAACATTGGAAGAAGTCAATCAAATACCTGATTTTACTGTCTACGAATCACAGTTGAACGGCGAAGCTTACAATTTTAAAGGTAATAAATTTAGACCAAATAAAACTGAAAAAAGACTCGTAATAGAGACGCTTCCTATATTCGAGTTTGAAGTAAAAACGATTTTTATCTTAATAGCTAAGCGTGGTACTAAACTAGGAGGTGCCACAAAAAGGTTCAGTACATCTTCAAGAATAATAAAAGAATTGATAAGGCTCTCAAAGTATCTTAACTCCAGAGGTTATGAATCATTTCATGAATTAGGTGAATTACCAAAGTTGAAGTTTAATGATGTTGTTTCATCTTATATTAACTATCGGCAGGAGGGTGGTCCGTCAACAGTTGGTGTGGTTAAGGACTCCTTGACCGTATTGCTTGATCTGAACTTCATAAATCAAGAGTTTTCAAAGGAAGTTATTGAGGCTAACACTAAAGCCAAACGAACTAAAGCTGATACTGTCAACCGACTGAAACACCCATTAGTTCCACCGATGATTCAGAAAAAAATAATTTCTGAATGTAGTAAATTATTTGAAAATAAAAAGGATATAAAGCGGTTTATCGCCCTAGGGAAAAAAGTTAATGTCAATTTTGAAGCTTATGCACTAAGAAACCCAAATGTGAACCAGAATGTTTTAAGTATATTACCTAGAATGTTGAGTAAAGATGAAGTTGTTGAATATAGGGGGCTAAGGGATAAGATAAGAAGAATAACTCCTTATGCATTTACTATGTTGCTAGCTCTTACAGGGTTTAGGGTATCGGAAGGCAAAGCAACAAAAAACAACGCTCATAAGTGTAAAAGAGAAAATGGGAAGGTGAAATATTTCATTGAGTCAACATTGAGGAAATATACCAATGAGGATGTTGTTCTTGATTGGGTATCCTGTAAACAAGTGTATGACGCTATGAAATTACTAAGTGACGTTAATACTGTCTATTATGATAGAATTAAGCTAATTCTAAAATACTACCCTTCAAAAATTAGTGAAAGGAACGGGGAGCTATTTGAAGAAGCTCTTGAAAATAATTATCTCTTCGCATTTAACTACGCATCACAAAAAGGAAACCTCTGGTTTCCTAAACCAACCAAACCAATTAAAACTGATACTTCTGGGCAAGGCTCGACTGCTGTAGCGTTAGATTTAATTGAAGTTGAAGTAACAGAGTCTGATATTGAGTTTTTAAAAAAATACAAATGCAACTATAAATCAGTAAGTGCAAACTCTGGCATGAGAGGAGTTGAATATAAAGTAGGAGATATTTTCAGAGTTACGCCTCATATGTTGAGGCATAGTTTTGCGTGGTTCATTATTGCCAATAAATTAGGCGATATCCATCATATATCCCAACAGTTTAAGCATATGAGCGAGATGGTCACATTTGTTTATGCTCAACGTGGTTTTGAGGCGATTGATGATTTAAAAAATATTATCGAGGGATTTGATGCTCTTTTAACAGAGGAAGTAATTACCGATATTGTTGAAAGCGCTATAAAAGGTGAAATAGGTGGCGGCGGTGGCAAACGGCTGAAAAACATCGTCAATAAATTAAACAAAGGACAATCAGGAATTATATTCTCGACAGACCATCACGAACATATAGAGAGTATTCAAGAGCTAATTGCCTTGGCGACAAAAAACAGTGATGGAATCCTTGGTTTACCTCATGGTTATTGTGCAGCAGGTTCTAGCTGTAAAATGCACAATGTGGCCGTTCCTGATAGCTGTATTTATTGTTATACATATTTTGCGACTAGAAGGCACTTACCATTTTGGACGGCAACCAAAAACAGCGCCGAGCGAGGCATTAGCCGAATCATGGATGCTGGCTTAGCTGAAAGATACCAAGCCTTCTTAAGTGTCTTGAAAAGGACGCTAGCATCAGCTGATAAGGCTATATCTGATATAGAAGGTAATGGAACAAAAGAGGTTTATAATGGGTAAAGTATCAGAGGAAAAAATCGAGCAGGCTTTAGCCCTTTTTATCAGTGAAGATCGAAAAATAAATGCTAATGCCATCGCGAGATATCTAGGCTGCCAACGCTCTAACATTGCCAATAACTATCCTAAACTATTGGCAAAAATTGACACTGCGAGGCAAGTTCAAAAAAAACAATGGGATAATAGAGATTTATCCTATAAAAATAAGAAGCTAACAGAGCAGAATAAGAAGCAACAGAAGGCTATATCACAGTTGAGTAAGTCGGCTAAAGGTGATGACGTATCTGCCTTACTATCACACATCAACGCCTTGTACAGCATGTATGATGATATGAGAGTCAGGTACGAGAATGCATCTGAGTTACTACTAGAATATAAAGAAAAGTATGGGAAGCTTTAATGTGTATTGACTCATACACGATCTGACTGCTTTAAGCAAAGGCTACGTATACTTGCAGTCGTTATGATGTATATCCAAATATGGCTTGTATTGTACTTAGATTGCAGTAGATTAGTCGTCCAGAGACACGGCTGTGCCTCTGGGCTTACTCAAATGTGGATATGTCACAGGATAGATGATAACTCGCTGTAACACGCCTCTGGACATAATCGATTTAGCACTAATACACTATCTCGGTAAATTCAGATAAGCAGAGCTCAGTCGAAAATTAAACTCTGCCTATCCATTAGTGGTTTTCCCCCAATCGATTAACTACTTTTAGCTATTGATGATATAGAGCCACAATCATTTGGTTTATCAAATGAAGAACTGCCCGCCACATAGTCAATTACTAGTTTTCCGATTTTCGATACTGTAGCCTTGTTCGTTGAAATAAAGCCCAAAGGCATAGTCACTGGCAAAGTTTCTGGTTGAGCGAAATGATAAATAACAGCAGCTAGTTCACCTTCAAGGTGAAGGATTTCAACATTACCATCCAAGAAACCTTCAGCAAGCCCTTTAACATCTTTGTGGAACGGTCCAAGTTCATTCTTCCATTGTTTGGCTATCCTAGAGTCCTTGTCATCGGAAACTGGTACGTACAGTACAGGTTTGTAAAGCTGCTTCTCTTTCGTACTCGACTTGTGAATGAAGTCGCTCAAGCTAGAAATAAAGCGGTCACTCTTTGCCCAGAATGGATCTGAAGGCGCAATCCAAGTAAAGCGACTACTGCCCTTATCTGCTTTGCTCTCGATGCGCTTAGCGAGCATTGGAGCCAGAGCTTTCTGCAGTTTTTGCCAGTTGCCTTTAGAGTAGATTGGCCCCAGGAAAGTCGCTCTGCCTGAAGCAGTATGCTTTTCCAAAGCCTGCATCTCCTCGACATAGTTCGGATTGATCAAATTTGTCTTAGAATCGAACAGCTTTAGTGTCTCTTCATCACTTAGCGACACCATGGATTTAAAGATGCTCATGGTGTTATTAAGCGTTGATACCCGAGCGAGCTCTATTGCCATTAGTTCATGAACACACTCCGAGCTAATTAGCTCTTCATAGTCTTCACGTTCGACAGATTTGCCATCGATATCCATTTGGAACTCTGTAGTCAAACGCAACGGCAGTTGTCGCAGTTTGTTGACAGAATTCACTGTGTAGACAGAGGGTTGTTCTTTTCCGTCCTGAGTCTGCAAATGAGATAGATAGCCCTTATCTAGGATCTGATTGAACTGGTGTTGAAAGTGCTTCTCTACCAACTTTTCGCTTTGAGAAGCGTTACTATTATCAATCTTGAGAGATATACCAGCTTTCCACTTGTCTTGGACATTTTTGTTGCTAAAGCAACTAAAAGTAGCCAGATCAAATGACAGTGTAGCCCCACTATCTTGCACTGTTGAAAGCTGTGGGATCTCGCCAATTTCAGAAAAGTAACCTTGTGATTTTTCGGTCAAGACCAGACGGCAATCTGGTGACAGAGTCAGTTCACCTCGCTGAACCAGATCTGAAATCGCTTCCTCTGTTTCATGGCGGCTAAAGCCAAAATAGGTCGAAATTTGTGCTTTACTCATTGGGGAGACATGCACAAGCCGGAGCACAAACTCTCTGACAAATGGCAGCCCTTTCTGAGAGACGTATGAAAACTGAATGTTGAACCTCTGCGCGGGCAGCAGGAAGTCAACCTCGTGATAAGTTACTTTGTTATCAGACATCATTTCTGTTTCCCACCCTGCTTAGCTGAAAGGAATGTGTACCCTGCATCCTGACCACGCTCAGTCATATAACGAACAACGGAGCCTAATGGCAGCTCTTTGTTGTTCCCCTTCCAAATATCCGCATTGCCAACAATCAACAAACGATCCATTGCACGAGACATCGCCACGTTGATCCGATTAGGTGCTCGTAAGAACCCTGGGCTATGCCGCTTATCCGAACGCGTTAAGGACAGAATGATGATCCTGTTTTCCTTACCTTGATAGCTATCTACCGTGTCAATTTTGACTAGGTCCTTGAAGCCGTCACTCCAGATTTCTTGATTGAATTTCTGACGCAGTAATCTCTTTTGCTCGGCATACATACAAATCACACCGAGAGCAGCTTCATCTTTGCTAGTGAGCTTCGATAGCTCCGCTACGAATTCAGCATTCTCTGACACCTGTTTGAGCACAGAAATAATCTGATCGGCTTCGCAGCGGTTGTAGATACTTGTCCCACGATCTTCCAAATGATGCGCCCGTTGGCCCAAGTTAGAGGTATCCAGCCAGGTCACCATACTGCGCAAGGCTCGTGGCGCATGCTGATAGACATCTGGAATTGCTCGCTCGCCATTTCGAAGTTTACCGTCATAGAAGGTCTGCGATACCAAATCACCAATAGGCGGAGCCATACGATATTGCGTCAGCAGTGCTGCGCTAGCTTGCTCACCATAGCTAGAGTTGAATGCGCGGGCAAAGTCACTTCGCAACACTTCATCGATCTCAGTGCGCGAACTGTTAATACCCAATTTTCTTGCCAAAGCAGCCTTATGAGCGTCGGAGTACAATGGAGGAAGCTGTAAGTGGTCTCCTACTAGCAAGACGCGTCTAGCTGACTGCATTGCGATGGCTAGTTCACTCGCAATTGAGCGAGCAGCCTCGTCGATGATCACCCAATCGTAGATATTATCCTGAATGCCAATGTGGCCTTGTCCAATACCGACACATGTACCTGCCACCAACTGTCTCGAGCGCGCATAGAACTCGTCAACGTTAACCCGCTCTCCCGATAAAGCATCCTGCATATCTCGCGATATCTTAGCTAACGCTTTGACTCTGCGTGCCTCATCAGGTCTGACACCATATTCCCTACACAGCTTGGAAACTAGAATTTCTTTTGCTTCAGAGACCTTTGCTTCTGCATCCAAGCTAATACCGTACTCTGTGCTCAGCTTGGAGCGGATTGAAAGGTCGAGCTCTACTGAAATCTCTTTCAGCTCCTTTATGTCTTTTTCATCACTCAAATCATTGACTTGATAAAGTAATGTCTCAAGGTGGTCAATTTGCTTGAACAGCTTAAGCTCTGCTAGCACAACACTGGAAATGAACTCAGGCTCCAAACCAATAGCTTCACTCAAGGCTTCAACACGGTACTTACTCTCTGCGTTGAACAGTTCACGCTTCTCAGTTGTGATTGCGTTCGAATAAACATCTTTGAGCCCTGGAGAAACAGCCCCTTCACGGTTACTAAACCTAACAACTTCCAGATCTGTATTCAGACGAGCACAGTGCTTCCTGATCCGCTCAGCTGCTGTATTTACCGCCTCATGTGACTGGCTAACTAGCAAGATGCGTTTGGTGTTCTGCTTCTCAACCAAATAATGCACAAAGGCCGCAATAAACTCGGTTTTACCCGTCCCTGGCGGTCCCTGTAGTAAGGAAAGAGGACCATTGTTAACCAACTTGGTAAACGCCTCTCTTTGCTGCTCATTCAGGCTGATCTGGTTTCCGTGCTGGTCTTCACGGTCATATCTAGTGAAGTCAGCATCACTTAACGAAATGCCGTAGTTTAGAGCAGGTTTCTCGCAAGATGGGTCGAAGAGATCCATCAAGTCGGGCATTACGCCTTCTCGATCAAGTAGTCGCTCCAAAGCTCGTTTACGCTTGCGATATGAAGCACGATCCTGCTTGGTACGGAAGAATACAATATCGGAGTCGGTCAACTTATATGCTGCCGCACGGGTTTTGACCAGCCGGATCTCTTTAAGTGCTGACTTCTTAAGTGACACCTCGCCAATAAACCGCTCGACACCTTCCTGATCAACCAATAATGCTTCGACTTCATCACTACTGCTGAATCCACCTAGAGGATCTACATCAGCAGAGTAAGGGATCAGAAGTTCTCCATGAGCGTCTGCTACAGGAATAATTTCACCACTGACTTCAATATTTGGGTACGACTCGGTCTCCGTATCCAGAATCGCCCGCCACAGTTTCACGGTCGGTATTTCCAGCGTCTTTGTCGAAGCTGGCTCCACAGCCTGCTTGTCTAGCTTTGAGAAGGCTTCCTTCAACTGAAGAGTTAGCGTACCTGTACCTTCTTCTTGCTCTTGCTTTTCTTCAGATGCTGTAGCCAGATCTATCGCACGTGCAAAAGACTCATCTTCATTGAGCAGATCAGTCAAAGCAGACATTTCTTGTGGCCGACCAGGGATAATCCGTATGCCAGTACCAATTTCAAACTGGCTATCGTCAATATCCTGCTTGCGAATTGATGACCGCGGCCATGGCTTGAAGCCAACAAGCAGGGCTTTCTGCTGTTTGCAGAACATTGCAGAAAAACTGCCGCCAATCCCAGTGAAGGTTACTTTGACTTCAGTTGGCTCCTTATGGTTCGGCTCAACTTTGACATACAGATGACCGTTATCGGGCAGGATAGTGATAGCTTCATCGGCGTTACCTGCTGTAATCTCAATCAGGCTTTGCTCTGACGATGCGTCATCACTGTCTATAGCCTTCTTAAAACGACCTAAATCCTTAAACCCAAATTGAGGATCTTCTAACTCAGCCCGGATCGCATTTGCCAAGGCTGGGTAAGTTTCAGACTCATGCCCCCAAGGTAAGCCAAGCAATTCGCATGACATCTTCATCACTGCAAAGTTATCACGCTCAAAAGAGGTACAGCCATCGATATATTCAGGACTGTAGCAGTGGTTCTTTGACTCTTCCCCGGACGGTGAAAAGTCTGGGATATCGATTAAGTAAAGAGAGCGACTTTCAGTCTCCAACATCACATTGCCAGGATGGATATCGCCGTGAGCAACACCAAGGTCGTGTAGGTGCTCCACAGCGGCAACGAACTTACCAACTAGCTCAATTTTCTCATCGTCTGCAATCAGCGCCTTATCCCAAGTAGCTCCTTGCACTTGGTCTGTAACCATATACAGACTCGATGACTTCGAAGCAATGCCAAACTCACGGATTTCCGGTAGGTAAGTCGGTTTGACTGAAGAAAGCTTATCTAGTAATTTCAGAAACTTAAGAACCTGGAAGTTTGTTGCAGAATCATCTCCTTGTCCACCGGCATTCAACCAAGCTTTTATGAGTCTTCCGCCTGAGACATAGACTTCTTTTTCAGCAGTCTCAACCAGAAAGTCATCGTCTTCCCGATACTGGCGCGAGTGGTTGATAGCATGTCGGTAAGGATCAAGCTCAGCATCATCAAATGTTGGAATAGCCTCGCCAGCAGGCTCGGCTTGCTTCAATGCATCAAAGAACTCTGTAGCAGAAGCGAACTTTGCAGCAACAGCATCCAACAATACTCCTGAATACCATTGCTCACTGTTTAGCATGTCATCCTGAACTGTTTCCAGGCTCTTAGGGGACATACGCTTCCCGCTAAGCAAGTGCCAGGCAACAAGCCCCAAGGCGTGAACATCCTGCTGAAAAGGTGTCAAATCGCCCCCATCTAGCATGTCTTGTGCTTCAACAGCACCCACAGACAGACTCTTGCGATAATCTCCAACCGTACCAATAGGTTGATGATAAGCAGAGATAAAGTTTGAAAGCGCGACCTCTTTTGATGGTGAAATCCAAAGACTATGATCAGCAATGTCCCTGTGAGCAATTTTCATCTCGTGCAGATTGCCAAACTTAGCAATTAGCAGCTTAGTAACATTCAAGCGGTCTAATACTGAAAAAGCCTTGCCATATTTTCCTATAAACTCATTAAAGCGAACATGACCAGGGGGAAGCTCGTATACCTCACTATACTCTGCTGTCACCTCGTCTTTTTGGAAACTCGTCAACGACCGCAAGCAGTGGTTATATAAGTCCCGGTTCTGGTGGTTTATGTGCTGTAACACTTCACGTTCACGGGAAACAATCTCTGCTCTTCCTTCAGGAGTGTATGCCTTGCTTCCCTGAACATTTTTGAAGCTCCATACGCGGAGCAATGCTTCGGTACTAGACGAGATCTCAGACTTTGCAAGGTACTCCCGATACACTTTCTTCGGGTGCTCGAAGATTTTATCCTTGGCTTCGTAACCATCGACCCTTAGAGCTTTTGGCGCAGTCTGAGGCCCTAAGAATAAGTTATCAAAAATAGGAAAATCTTGATTCAGAACCTGTGCATTGGGGTGTGGCCTGAAGTGTTTATTAAAGGTATTTCGATCAGCAAATTTAAGAAAATCCGTTAATGAAATCGTATGGTGAAGCTGATCTTCAGGCAACTGACTGAAGTCTGCATTTCCAGTCATGACAACGAAGAAATGAACAAAAGGGGCATAGTTTTTGTTCGTAAAACGTTGAGCCAGGCGCTTTAGCTTGTTGTCTAGTGTGAACTTTTTGCCACGAGTTACGCTGACCGGCGAGCGTCCCATGCTCTGGTCGCCCTTATACCAAGAGTCACCGCGTGCTGTAACAGACTGATGGTTCCAATCTTTCAACTCAACGATGATAACGTTGCAGTGTGTTACAATGACTAAGTCGAACTCACCTTCTTTTTTTGACTCAACAAAACGAAAACCGGCATAGCCTTTCCATGGAAACATCCCGTTGTTGCCACTACCATAGCCATAGCTTTGCAACTGTTCTCCAAGTGAGCCACCGCGTGCAGGCTTCTTAGGTGTAGAAACCTTATCCGAAAATGCAGCCTTAATTTTTTCGATAGCAGCTACTTCTTGCTCTTGTAAGCCACCATCCCAGATTTCTATCTCCAACTGAATTCCTCTCTCTATTTGGCTTGTTGTTCTTTTTTGGTTGTCTGATAAGGCACCCTCGCAGCCACTTCTATGACATTGAGTCATTTTCATGACTAAGAGAAGGAATGTATCACATAGGATGATAAAAAACTTGACTCATATTAAATGGGCATCTGTATGCGTAAATAGCCAATGTCTTGATAGACTACATCCAGTCAATTGCTTTAGTTGGTGTGCAGGCAGGCTATTTAGGAGAGATAATAGTAAGCCAAAGTTGTATTGAGAGATTGTGACCAAATATCCACTCCAGCACACAATGGTGCAAATTTGTTTCGGTCAAGTTCCCACAGTAAAAAGGAATCTAAATCGTTTACCATATTAGCAAAATATTTATTGTCTAAATAAAAGGGCGATAAGTTATAAGAAATCTAAGACTAACCGCAATAGTTAGCCCTTTTAGATGTACACTTTCTCAGTCAAAATTCGTTAATTTTCGCACTCAACTAAACTAATAAAAAACTCTATATATTCATTAATATATAGAGTTCTGTTTCTCTAAATTACCAAGTAATTCGCACCCAAATAAGTATCAGAAGCACATTTAGCTAATCACTAAACCTTGACCGAGTTTTGTATCTTCCAACGGTTTGATTCAGTCGGTAAGATTAGTAACCGTAAATTTAACTTCATTTACGGTTGAATCAGGTGTTTTGCTGTTAACGTTGGTATTTTTTCTTCAGCTTTTTTAGCTCTTCTGGATTGCTTTTCTCTAGCTTATTTTCGTATTCATCCATATGTTTCGAGAGCCAAATGTGAACTTTTTGCGCATAGAGAGCAAAAACACCAATAGCCAAACTCAATGCAAATATTATTTTGATAAACAACATCCTAGTCCCCCTCATGATTTATGTAGACGTGCTAGTCAGTACTAGCGAATAACCCTATCAGTTCATCAGTTGTAGCTGTTTTCCATGAACCATTTCTCGCCTGTAACATATACCGTAATACGATGCTTGGATTAGTTCCAGTGTAGCAAAACAAGCTTGCCACTAATGGGAAAAAGTATGTAGGCGACTAGCAAGCCTCGACACATTTCCGTGTCAAAGTAATCAAATTGCGCCTATTTGTAAGAGAGTAAAAAAGATTCATATTGGCGGCATGCTGCTAGCTTGACCGTTTCGACCATCTTCCTGCATCAATGTAGGGTCGCCTCAGAATTCGGAACTTCTAAGGCAACCCCGATTAGCTTAGCGTACGTTTTCGTTCTATTGGGCTTCAGGCCTCTTCTGGATAAGGATTGTCAAAAGCGTTTGCAGACACACGGATCGTCAAATCATCTGATAATCCTTCGATCTTCTCCAAAATCTCAGAAGGACAACTTTCGTCAAAGGTCAACACAAAGTCATAGATCAAACCATCATCACTGCTGTTTTCCAGAGTGTCCCATTCCAGTGATTCAAGTTCTTCGTCTGTTATGCCAAGCTCCTCTGCCAATCTACTCTGAGGGCGTTCGCCATATCGCAGTTCCGGATCAACCCAGTCGTCATTGACGCTACCTCCAGCTTCAAGCTCGAAATCGTAAAAACCTCGCTTGCCTGCCATGCGGGGCAAAGTCACCTTTACAACCATATTAAGTGTGTCACCACAGAACGGTTTATCGTTCAGAGATTCGCCCTTGTACTGAGCTTTGGCAATAGCTACCAGTTCGTCACCACGATCTTCTATTTTTACGTCGTCATAATAAGGCGCATCGAAAAATCCCGCATTGGTTTCAGCCATCGCTCCGGAAAGCTGATCATCTATAAGAGATTGGCAATCGGGTAGTAAGACTTCGACAATATAGGTTTCCAGTGTGTCATAGAGCCAGACATCTCCACCGTATAACCCTTCCTCGGAAAGCATGTCTGAAAGAAGCTTGGCGAGGTCAATTGATTGGTTAAGGTCATTTGGTAAACTGGTGAGTTTCGGGCGTCTGTCATTCATCAACGATATATCAGGAATGAAGATATATGCTTCTTCGAGCTGAGCTATCGGGTAATTCTTCTCGGCCATAAGTGCCGCATGGCTCTTATAGCCAAAAAATGCTGCAACCAGCTCTCTGGCATGTGAAGCTTTTAGTTTCTCAGTTGATTGGGAAGCATGATTTTGACGCAGAAAATCTGCACACAGTTTTGATAGATCAATACTCATGGGAGTGATCCTCTTTTAACAATGCCGGACTTTAAAGGTAGTGGTAAGTGTTTAAGTCACTACGCTTGCCAGCAGGGTTAATAAAGATCAACTACAATTGGCAGGTAGTTCGATTTGCTGTCTTTTAGGTCACTTACAGCCTTGGCAATCAGCTCCGAAATTTAAGATACCAGATTAGAGTTATTTTGACAAAACGAATAAAATGATGCGATCAGCTGACCATGTCAGGATATGGCTTTCAGTATGAATCATTATTACTCAATTTCGATAGAATAGACCGAGAAAAGAACATTTCAGTATGAAACTGTTCTTTCTGAACTTGGTAAATTGATAGGATGGATTAAGGCTTGTAGTAGTGAGTATGAGACTTTATTCCTCTCATACACTATTGTGTAAGTGTAGTTATAGTCGGAGGTACTTTAATGTTCAGTGCTGCTTATGAAATGCTTGGAGGTGAAAAGTGCAAAGCTCAGAGCGTAATTGATTGTCTAAAAATTATTCGTCAAGGGCTTCCTGTTGGAGCGTTGGATAGAGGAATGTTAACTCTTGGTCTGACTAAGACAGATTACGCGAAAATTATTGGTGTTAATCTTCGTACTCTCCAGCGAAAAATGAAAGAACCGAACGCAACGCTAAGCCCAACTGCCAGTGAACATGCTCTTATGCTTGCTGATATGGTCATTAAAGCAGATGAGTATTTTGGTGATTGTGATACGACACTTCGCTGGTTAAATAAGCCTAGCTTGGTGTTTGAAAACGAAACACCACTTTCATTCTGTGACACAATAACCGGTATCATTCTGGTGACGGAAGAGATCAATAAGTTGAAATACGGATATACGGCTTAAATGGAAGTTTACCTATTGTCACACAGCAATGTTGCTGACATGGCTGGGAAAGCCAGTCTGTTTGGTTTTGTGAGTTAGGTCCTTAGAGACGTTATGATTGGTTGTTAGAGTTTTTGCTACAGCTTTTATGCTGGCGTATCTCTGCCTTGCGCTGTAGGTTACATCAGGATAGATATAGGCTATGGCTCGACATATCGACCTGAATTCTTTGAGATAAAATCATCTCAAGAAATATCACCATACTTGATACGATTTAATGCATCTAAAACGCGTTTTAAGTCACCTTTAAGCACTACTTCTAGCGGAGTCAAACCAGACAGCGCTGGAATTGCAGAAGTTAACCATTCTGTTCTCAAGTCAGAGTTGTCAAACACACCCTCTACTTGATCTTTTAAATTAGGATGTTGTGAAAGAATATACTCTATAGACTTTGACTGGATACTGCCCTCAAATTCGACTTTACGTAAAGTCCATGAACCATCTTTATTGTCCAACCATTCGATTTGATCGCCTTCATTCCATTGCAATTCTTTTTGCAGTATTTCTGGAATGTTGAAGAAAGCTTCACCATCACTGGTCTTCTCAATTTTGACTTTCATTGCTGCTAGAACCTTATTCTATTCAAGTAATGGGGGAATGGTACGCTTATGTTAGTACTAGCGTACCCGCTATCAATTTATCAGTTGTAGTTGGCTTCCATGAACCATTTTTCGTTTATAGTATATACGACAATACGGTGCTTGGATTAGCTCTAGTGTTGTAGCAAAACCAGGTTGCCACTAATTGAAAAGTGATAAGCCCTCAGTACATTAAGCTCGCACCAAACTGATAAGAAAGAGTAGGTCAAATACTGAGCCGTAAATTATGACGACTAAGTCAGCTAGCGGCAGAAGTAAGCTTGCCACATACGCTTCTTAGCTTTAAACTAACTTTTAAAGCCTCGGGTATCCCTGCTTTTTCTTGGAGTTACTATTTACTGTCTGGCCAGAAGTAATTGTATCGAATTGAACTTGGCTTAATTGCAAAGCAGACCACCGAGGATATACGATAGGTCTAGGTGCTTTCCTTTCTATATACTTTGGTGATAAAACACCCGACGCTGCACACAAAATGTGTTCCCTCTTCGATTTGAATGACAAACCTTCTGTAGCTGTTTACAAAGCATTCAAACAACAATAGGGAGTAATCACGCTCCCCACTGAATGCACAAGCAGGCCAAAAGATAGTTAGCTCTTGAAACCAGGCAACCCCTGAGACAGACGCCATTCTTTGACTATTCTTACAATGCTTTCGGATTTCCCATCTTCAGGATTCTCAGGGTAATAAATCAGGTCTGAACCTTCTGGGTGCTCTGTTGTAGCGATAAAGTTTTCTAGTAATTCATCTTGATATTCATCAGAGCCTTCTGCACTGATAATAGTGTTCAGTAACTCCAAAAACTCTAACTCGGTATAGTCTTCTAATCTATCATGTAATCTCATCGCTATCCCTTATGAATATTTATATGGTTTTTAGGTGTATTAACTCTTAAGTTATCAACATTGTAAACATCCCCACCATGTTGAATTTCTTTGAGATGGTGCAATTCAAATGAACGACGGCCACCAACTGTATCGCTGAATCTTGCTCGAGGAGCCTTACCATCTTTCATTCGTTTTTTATTCGAAGGAACAAATTGGTTCGCTAATATTGGGTCTTCAGATACTTCTATCCAAAAAGCCTTCCTAAAGCCATCAAAACTACTGAACTCCTTATCTCTCAGCTTGTCAGCAATTTGTGATGGAACTGGCGATCCTAACCCCTCACTGGCTCTCTCTAGCCAAACCCCTGTTATATCTTCACCATTCCCCGTTACCACCCCAGATTCATCACGTGCAGTCTTCCGGAAGACTAGGTAGAGTGGAGGGAGCCCTGTATCTGCAGGGAAGGTTACGATGTACTCTGCAAGTTCTTCCTCAGGGTAGAGAACCGTGCCTATCTCTTGTTCGTGTTCTTCAATTGGGCGCACCCAAATATTGTGAACATCAAGCTGATCGTTTTCAGGCAACACTGTATCGGGTGTTAGCACATCCGTTGAGCCATCGGGCGTCCACGTAATGCTAATGCCGCTGTCTAGCTCCGCAACAAAGTTGTGTCCTTGTTGCAGCGCCTCACGTTTCGCGATGCGATCACCATAGGTACTACCTTCGCCCGTTTTGATACCAACCACTTGCTGTTTGCCATTTTCGTCCGTGTACATATTGAAACGGACGCGCATTGTTGTAGTGTCATTAGTCGAGACGTCAGAATTACCTTCTAAGGTTCCATCCCCAAGCTGAGAAGGCCATAAGGCCGCAACTAGAAAGCCGCCCATTCGAGCAAAGCCAGCTAACGCTTCTCCTGAAATCGACCACGTTCCGATAGTATTAGTCGTACTAGAACTGAGAATACCAAGGTTCGTCGTCGCTGTGTGCGCTGGAATCGCAAGTAGTGCTGCTTTACCAAAATCCGTAGCTTTAGAATCGGTTGTTATGGTAGTTAAGTTCGTAATGGGCAATTCTTTCGCGAATAAATTTTCACTGTTTATTGCCTTAAATGACGTTCCTGCTAAAAGCGACTCCGAGTAAGCATAATGGGTATTCGCCACGCAACTATAAGTACAAGGGGAAAGTGGAGGTAACAGCGTTTCTTTTTCTGGAGAACTCTGTCTTTGCTCAGTTCGTTGAACAATAAGTGAATCCCCAACCTTCAATGTCATCGGGTCAGTATTGTACTGAGGATTCAAATCAAGTAGTTGTTTAGCCGACAAACCATACTGCTCCGCAATCGCACCCCACGACTCACGTTGATGGATGTTTGAGTCTGTAGCAACGATATGCGTCTCTGGTTTGCCCTCTGCTTTACCTGTTTCCAGTGGTTGAGTGGTTTGTCTTTCCGCGACAGGCTGTTTAGGTGCTGCGAGCAGTTCGTTGGTATCGAGCTTGATACCATGCTGAGCTAACCAATCATCATTAAGGTTATCAAGCCTTTCTCGCGTAATTTGCTGTGCAAGGTAAATCAGATGTTGGTTTTCAATCTCTTTACCTTCGAGCTTCCAGTAAACCAGAATGGCACTTTGGTAGACGTTGTAGCCCTGTTCATCATTCAATCGCTCATGAGTGGATCGCGTGGCATAAAACGCCCACTTACCCTCACCAAGCAGCTTATACTCTTGAACTAAACGGTCATTATGAAAGTGGTAATAATAACCTTCCGTTGGCAGCCCTAAACGCTCACCTAGCTGTACTGATGGGATGACTGGAATAAAAGCTTCTCGTACGACACCAGAACCTATTGGCTTGACCTGCACACTCTCTGGAATGCTGATGCCCATAGAGCTGTCTGCCACTTTCGCAAACAATTTTTTCGGCTCATCAAAGGCAGTATGAGCGATGTATTTAGTACCGTGTTCAGTGGGCTCTGTTTGCCAGCGACCAATCATGGCTTCTTGTTTGGTCTTGCCCAGTTGAAACGCACAGCCCACGCTTTTTTTGAATGTGTCCTCAGAGCACGCAATTTCAAAGCAATATTCATAATTGAGCTGGGGTGGAGCATCAGAAGTATCAGGTTTGATGGGCTCAGGGACATAGGTCTCTTCGATGCTTGGAGCGTATGCAGCACGACTTTGATTTGACGCGGCTCTACTTACCGCTCCACAAGACATCTTCGCTCTAGAGAGAAATGCGTTTTTTGCCTCTGGTGATAATGCTTCTTGTCCTTCAGCAGACAAGCTCCACGATTTACTTATCCCATCACGGAGCATCACAGGTCTAGATGGGGTGTCCGTCAACAGGACCAACTCACCACTTTTGAGCTTATCCATAAAACGAGAGAAGCTCATCCCCTGAGGAAGTGCTGAGCCTAAGCCTCTTTCGCTCAGCTTTTTTATATCCCCTTCGACTTGCCCGAACTCATACGTCATCAGTTCGGTTAGCCGTACAACCTTATAACCCATAGTAAAACCCACCAACAGCTTTCAATGTGGCACATTCTACCCATTTAATTGGTATTGAAGGATTTATAACCATGGGTTAGGGCTACAAATTGCATTTAGTGTGATTTTAGTTCACCAAATAACATTCATTGACAACTGCTTTGTCATTAGTTGAAAGCGTTCACCGTACAACAATTTACTATTGTCTCAAGCAATTGCAGTAAAGCTCTTCTTCAAATAACTTTTAGTATAGAAAAGTGGACTAAAAGTTGCTTATCAAATTGGTGACTACTCAGTGAGCCACTAATTATACGAATAAAGTATAGAGTAGATTGGGGAGTGGTTAGACCGCACCACTCCTAAATACAACTCATTGTTACGAGGTATTAGCTTGTAAGTTCTAACATTCTTTTTTTGCCTTCTTCAAATGACTCTAGCTCCCACTGTACATCAGTTATACTCTTAAAGAACTTCTCATATCTATCCCCTTCGCTGTCTAGCCCTAGCGCATAGTAACAATTGGATAAAGTCGCATAAGCCCATTTATACTTGCTATTAGGCTCTTCCATCGCTACATCCTGTAAGATTTCTATAATTCGCTTTCTGGTTTTCTTTGCTGCAATCTTGAAATATGTTTTTTCATCGTCATCGGTTTCTGTAGAAGCGAGTAAATCTAAACATAATGCAAAGTTCTCCCCAGTGTAATAATCTGAGCTAATTTGAAAGCCTTTCTCATAGTAGTTTTTAGCTCGACGCAGACACTCTCTATCACAGTTGATGAGCCACATACGTTTATAGATTGCTCCAACCAATCCCAAGGTTTCTGGATCATTTGACTCTCCGTTATTGCTTAGTTTTTCAATGATACGAAGAGCATCTGATAAAGCTGTTGCTTCAGATGGCTGTTTAGATTTATATGTCGCTAAAGTTTGCTGTTGTACAAAATAATCTTCAGTTGGAGCCATTTCTGATGCTCGTTTCCATAGTTTTGCTGCTTGGGTAAACTCATTCTCAGCCATTAGAGAACGCGCTTTTTCGGTAATTGCAAAAATATGATTATCTTTTTCTGCTAGATCTCCGATGATCCTAGCATACTCTTTCGCGGGTAACTTCGGGGGTTGGATGTTGTTGATAAAATCGTAAAGGGGGCTATCAACAAAGGCGTTTTTTGTAGCATTTTGGATTAAAGATGCTAGCTCTACTTGGCACCTGTTCGCTTCATCTGCCCCAATATCTTCACCTAAATGCTTGTAGTGGAAAATCCTAGTGTGGTCCAGGTCAAAGTTGATTTTTCCACCTTCTTCTTTGAGTATGATAGTTGTACTTGGTTTTACTGCATGTCGGATTCCTAATTCATATATCGCATTAGGGTTAAAGGTTGAAATATCCGCAACAACTAGATCTGCGTGCATTAGTAGTGCATACATGCTTTTGTCTATAAGACCAGGGTCTTGTATTTCATCTGCTCTAACACACTGGTATCCAGTACTTTCTACTGCGGGCTGTATGATGTTCTTATATGTTTTGTCTAAGTCAAAAGTCTTTCCTGTTGAATAGTCAGTCTTTTTCCCAAAGCCCATGATTACAAAGCATATTTTTTGACCTGAATGCATGATAACTCCCGATTTAGCGATAGCTTTTATTGATAAGGTTAATAAAAGGCAGGTATAGCTTGAACATTTGGAACTTGACCCCAATATACAACTTTATGGGTATAAAGGAGACTAATAAATGGCAAAAAACCATCGAGTATTTATAAGCCACTCATGGGATCATTCTACGGACCTAGAAGGCTTAAGACGTTTACTTAATGAACGTGGCTACTTCAATGTCGAATTTAAAGAGGTTTCGAGGTTTGAGCCGATAAACTCTACCAATGCTAGCTATGTCAAAGCTCGCTTGAAGGAGAAAATCCTTAGTTCAGATATCGTCATTGGCTTAGCAGGTATGTACGCTAGTCACAGTGATTGGATGGAATGGGAGCTTGATACCGCTGTGTCTAATGGTGTTCCTATCATAGGCGTTATCCCACGAGGACAGGTTCGTAGTTCGACTACCGTAACAAACAGATCTAGGATTGATGTAAGGTGGAATACTGAAAGTATTGTTTCAGCAGTTCGAGATTATTCTAGAGCTTAAATATTGTTTTGTGGCTAATATGTATTAGCCACAAATGAGTCATCTAGTAGTTTTGTCGAGCTATCCACTGAGTGTGCTCCCTAGAAAATGCCATTTCGGCCCCACTAACATATTCGGAAAACTGCTCTTCAGTTACTACCTCTTCAATACCTCCTCTAATTATTCCTATTTCTTGAGCTGTAAGGGAATATGAAGATGAAAGCTCATTGTGTTTCTTGATCTGTGTCCAACCTATAATGAATGCAGCTCCTAGCGCGAATACATCTGTAGGCCAGTATTGCCATTCAGGGTAAGCAATCCTTAACAATACGCACAGCAATGCGCAACCTTGCGTGAGCATGAGACCTATAAACCATCGGTTGTGCATTTTATTGTTATATGAAGCTTTTGTTGCATACCATTGTCTTTGTTCGTCTATACGGTGAGTTAAGTAGTAGGCTTTTCTGTCTTCAAGGTTCATTTTCCTGATGTCTTGCATTGTTGTCGTTATTTGTTCATCTGTACTTTGATGAGCTTGGACGATTTCTCCTAACTCATTATTACTTCTAATAATCTGAGTCAACATATTACGGAAGTTTGCGTTTGGTATCTGTATTGAAATATCGTCAACATATGGGGTTGCCCTCATACAGTATTTCCACGTAGACGTTTTTATAGATTCAGCGATGGCACGTCCGTTATACCAGCTTTTTTCATAACGATTCTTTCCAAGGTTATAGGATAAAACTAAGGCTAGAATGTAAAATACAGCGACGATCATGCTGTATTCTTTTGTTGGTAGAACATTAATTGATAAGAGGGTGCCAACCAATAACACAAGAGCATGGAAAACCGTTAATCCTAAGAAACGTTTTTGGGATGTCGCTGAGGTATTATCTGCTGATTTAAATAGAGCAGGGTATTTTAATGATATGTTCTTCACACGAATATCCTAGAATTTTTACTTTTAAGTCAACATCGTACACTATAAATGCCATTAGTGTCATAAGGTTGTGTTTTAACGTAATAGTATGCTTTGAGGTAGTTAGTTATGGCTTATAGTGGCGTAAGAAGAAAAGTATTTATCTCGCATTATGGTGTGGACAGAGATGCTGTACGGAGTTTTATCGATAAATGGAGTAGCGTGTTTATAGCGAAAGAAATTGGTGTTTATGATGAAGCCGACTTCATCGACAGTAATGATAGTGATTATGTTATGACTCGAATTCGTCAAGACTATCTAAGTGATTCAACTATAACTATCGTCTTAATGGGAACCTGTACCCATAGTCGTCGATATATAGACTGGGAAATCAAGTCTTCGCTAAGGCAAGGAAGCTACACCCCAAACGGGTTGATTGGAATTGTATTACCAAACGTAAAAGAGGCTCCGCATATTCCAGAGAGATTCGCAGCTAACTTTAGCAAAACAGAAGATTGCTATGCTCAATATCATTGGGCACCTACATCAGAGGAGCAGTTAGGGCGATGGATCGAGGAAGCATTCGAATCTCGAACTAAAAAAGCCTATCTAATCAATAACTCGCAAACGATGTGGAAATATAATCGTAAGTGTAAACATTGTGGCTACACACATTAGCAGTCAGTATCACCAGAGGCTCAGTTCACTAGTTTTTGTGTGAGCAGGATTATATGCTACCTTACTTGTCTCGTTGGGAGTTATTACTTTAACATCTGGTTTTTTATCTTCAGCCATTTTGTTAATGCACCTGTTTCACAAGCTGTAGCCTCTCCATATAAGCAGTCGTCGTTCAAGCTTTCTTGTTTTCCTCACACGACTTAGGCGACCAATATTCGCCTCTTCAATTTCTAATTAATAGGTTAGCAGCTAGATTATGAACTTATGCGGATGAGTGATGTTTACGTTCATAGTCTTCTAGCCTCGAAGAAGTTTTGGTATGGAAAGTTGCTATAAGGATTGCCAACATAGAGCAACCTGACTGGATTGTGTGATCCATATAATGTGTGATACTCAATAGTTTTTTCTGACGTGGGGTCGTTCAAATCCTTCGGTTTAGGTAACGATTCCCCATAAAACCTCAAATCAGTACAGATAAAGTATGCATAAGTAACACTTTTTTGTGTTATCTCTTTGTAGCCTCTGTGTGGCAACGTTTGTAATACTTTTAGTAAAAAAACAGGTGACGCTAGACGTGTGGAGATAGCAGCGGCGGGTAACCATAACTTACTTTTTCTCGGGCCTCCCGGAACGGGCAAGACCATGTTGGCGTCTCGTCTGCGTGATTTGTTACCTGACATGAGTGATGACGAAGCGATGGAAACGGCATCGGTCGCTTCTTTGACTCAACAAGAGATTAATCAGTACAACTGGAAGCAACGTCCTTTTCGTGCTCCACATCATTCGAGTTCAATGGCGGCACTGGTAGGTGGTGGCTCTGTACCTCGGCCCGGCGAGATCTCTTTGGCGCACAATGGCCTACTGTTTCTTGATGAGATGCCCGAGTTTGAGCGTAAGGTTCTCGATTCATTGCGCGAACCACTGGAGTCGGGTGAAATCATTATCTCTCGGGTGGCAGGCAAAACTCGCTTTCCTGCGCGCTTCCAATTAATCGGAGCATTGAACCCTAGCCCGACTGGTTACTATGAGGGTAATCAAGCACGCGCTAACCCGCAGATTATATTGCGCTACCTCAATCGGCTATCAGGTCCGTTGCTTGATCGGTTTGATATGTCTCTAGAGATCCCACTTCTGCCTAAAGGAACGCTCGCTGAAGGTGGTGATCGCGGCGAAACCACCCAAGTCGTGAAGCAAAGGGTTAAACAGGCTCGTCAAACCATGTTGTCTAGGAACCATAAATCGAATGCACTGCTCGGTAGTCGAGAAATTGAAAAGTACTGCCCACTGCGACGTGAAGATGCGGAGTTTCTCGAGACAGCACTGCATCGTTTGGGTTTGTCGATTCGTGCCTATCACCGAATCATCAAGGTCGCACGAACTATTGCTGATCTGGATGGTAACGAGCAGATAGAAAAGAAACACTTATCCGAAGCACTTGGTTACCGCGCGATGGATAGATTATTGAAGCAACTTACGGCACAAGCTGTGTAGTGAAAAGCAGAAAAAAGCCTGCATAGATGCAGGCTTTGGTTTGATAGTTTATCTGTGTTGGTTGGATTAGAACTTGTAGTTCAAGCCAACTGAAACAATGTATTGAGACTCATCATAGAAGGTAATGTTCGAGTCGCTTGTGCCGTAGCCAGCAAGGGAGACGAACGACCAGTTTTCCCAATCCATGAACTGATCATACTCATACGCGGCGAATAGATTGATGTTGTCATCGCTGCGCTTCTTTTGGAAAGTGATGCTGCTTGCATCGTAAGAGCGTTGGTTGTAGCCCGCTGTTAGTGCGTATTGATGACGTCCCATACCACCAAATAAGCTGACCTCACCACCGAATTGCTCGAACGATGCCGCATCGCCGTCTGCATCACTGGATTGATAAATTAAAGACGGTACTAGCATCATGGTGCGACTAATCGGTTGGCGGTACTGACCTTTCAGGTACAAGGTATCGGCGTCGCGTTTTAGCGCGTCTTCAACTAAATCGCTTTTCACATCTTTGGTCGCATAAGCCATATCCAATGAGAACGCAGAGCCAGCAATACTCTCTAGTTTTAGGCGGAACGCATTTCCGGTTTCATCGGTTTTACTGCGAGCTGAGCTCGTGTTGTATGGATCAGCCCAAGTTTCACCAGACATAATGGTTGGCAGTAGTGAAGCATCGATAACCATGCCTGATTCAAGTTGGTATTTGTAACCAACCTCAAGCACTACGGTACCCGTAGCAACATCATCACGAGCTGTACCTGTGTAAACCTGATGGTTCAGCTTTTCACCAAAGGTGTAAGCGATACTACCTAGCGGTGCGACAAGAAATGAGCTCTCAGACGAAGCTTTTTGATTGGTTGAGGAGAGCTTACTGTCAGCGTCGATATTAAAATTTGAGGTCGAAGAAGTGACACCAGTGTTGATAGAGATTTCACCACTGAAACCTGGCTCATCAGCAAGCTTGGCAAACGCGGGCGCAGCAGCAACGCTTAACGCCAATAACGTATATTTGATTTTCATTCAGAGGCTCCTTGCCCCAGTGATTGGCAGTAATAAATAGCTGTTAATAAAAGGTTGTAGAAAACAACGGAATCTAAAGGTTCACTTTATCGCACACCTTATAAAGGTAAATTGGATAAATGGGAAACCGAACCGCATCCAAAGATAGTGTCTCTTGCAAGAAGTCATTAAAAAGTGTCAGGCACAAAAAAGGAAGCCGAAGCTCCCTTATTTTGTATTTTTGATTGTTTTTTTACTTTTTCAGTAAGAAGTTAACCAATTCAAAGTACTCATCTAGGCTGCTGATACCTTGAGCTTCTACTAGGTAACGATTGTTAACAACAACTGCTGGTACACCAGACAGGCCGCTGTCTTTGAATGCTTTATCGAAGCGACGAACCATTGAATCTACCGCAAAGCCGTTGTATGCCGCATCAAATTTCTTAGCATCAACACCTTCGTCTAGGAAGATTTGACGTAGTTCTGCTTCATCGCGTGGTGGCTTGTTCATGTTGTGAATGCGGTTAAACATCACTGGCACCATTTTGTCTTCCACTTTCAGTGCAATCATGGTCGCGTAAGCTTTGCTCATTGGCAGACCCATGTTGCCACCCATGAATGAAACATGGTTTTTCTGTAGCTTAGCGTCTTTCGGTAACTGCTGTTTTAGCTGCTGGATGATTGGCTCAAAGCTATTACAGTGTGGGCAGTAGAAAGAGAAGAATTCAGTTACTACAGGTTTCTTTGATGCTTCTAGATCAAGAACTTTGTAGTGCTCACCTTCGTTAAATTTCGCAGCGTGAGCGGTAAGGCTCAACATGATCAATGAGAAAAATGCGAATAGCTTTTTCATTTATTCAATCTCCATTATGTTTGAATTTTTATCTAGTTGTATGTTGCGATTGCGGTTACCACTGAGGCATTAACGAAAGTGGTGGCTCTTGCAGGGTAGCAATTTGCTCTTTACAAGCAAGTACTTGTTGCTCCCAATATTTCGGGTCATTGAACCATGGGAAGGCCAGAGGAAACGCCGGATCGTCCCATCGCTTAGCTAGCCATGCCATGTAATGCACCATACGTAGACCGCGTAGAGGCTCAATTAGTTTCAGTTGTGAGCTATTAAAATCACAAAACTCTTGGTAATTCTCTAGCAGAATATCGAGTTGCATCAGCTTATCTTGGCGCTCACCATTGAGCAGCATCCACAAGTCTTGTACTGCCGGACCGTTACGTGCGTCATCGAGATCGACGAACATTGGCCCATCGCGCCACAAGATATTACCTGGGTGGCAATCACCATGCAGGCGGATGTTCTCAATATTGCTTGGCCATTGATTCTCTAATTCTTTGATCAGTAGATCGATATCATTAAAGAAAGCGTTCTCTAAGTGCATTGGAATAAATTGAGAGTTTTCTAGGATCTTACGTGGTTGATGCAGGTATTCATCTAGGCTGATGGTTGGACGATGTTGAAAGGTTTTCGCTGCACTCGCCTTATGAATTCTGCCAAGGAAGCGGCCAACGCCTTCTAATTGATCTAGGTTATCTACTTCATACTGTCTGCCACCAACGCTCTCAAATAGCGCGAATAGATAGCCTTGGTATTCATGTAGGGTAGCGCCGTTAATCCGCATTGGTGGAGCAACGGGAATTTCTTGGTCAATCAATTCTAATGCGAAGTCATGTTCTTCTTGGATTTGCGCTTTGTTCCAGCGCTGAGGACGATAAAACTTAACGACGTAGCGTTTACGGTCTTCATCGGTAAATTGATATACCCGGTTTTCGTAGCTGTTAAGAGCAAGAAGCCCAGATTCAGCACGAACCCCAATGCTTTCCAGTGCGTACCACATGAAGTCGGGGGTCAGGTTATCAAAGTTAAAGGCTTGCATCGTCATATAATAAAAAAGGCTCATTACTGAGCCTTTTTCCATTTATTGGGTGTTGTACCAATCGTGTGTGATTAGTATTAGAGTTTCTTGATAAAGCGGCTTTCTACTTCCATCGTAAACTCTTCATTATCCGAGAGTATAAACTGAATTGTCGAAACTGGTGAGCTCAGTTTTTCAGGATCGGCACCTAAACTGATAGGTAGGTTCAAAACCTCGCCTGGAGCAACGGTTACTGTCTGTTTGCCGTACCAAATTGAACCTGGTAACCCACTGACATCGAGTTTGTACTCTTGTTCTTGTTGAGTCTTGTTGATCACCTTGAGGGTATAGGTGTTTTCAACCAGCCCCTGAGTATTGACTCTGAACAGTTGGTTTCTATCACGCAGAACGCTCAAGCCTGCAGGGTCGACACTGGCGATTTGTACGAAGAACAAGCCAAGCATCAGAACAAGTATTGCACCGTAGCCCAATAATTTAGGACGCATCACCTTAGTTGAGTGACCTTCAAGCCTATGCTCCGTGGTGTAGTTAATCAGACCTTTCTCATAGCCCATGCGCTCCATGGTCTTGTCACAGGCATCAATACACGCACCACAGTTAATACATTCGTATTGCAGGCCGTCACGGATATCAATGCCCGTCGGACACACTTGCACACACAGGTTACAGTCAATACAGTCACCAAGACCAAGCGCTTTAGGATCGGCCTTGCGAGAACGAGGACCGCGGCTCTCACCACGCTCAGTGTCGTAGCCTACGATGAAGGTATCTTTATCAAACATCGCAGATTGGAAGCGAGCATAAGGACACATATGCAGACAAACAATCGAACGCATCCAACCAGCGTTGGCATAAGTACAACCAGCGAAGAACAGTACCCAGAACACAGGCCAGAACGAAGAGTTAAAGGTAAAGAAACCAACCACTAGCTCTTTGATTGGAATGAAGTAACCGACAAAGGTTAAACCGGTCGCAATCGCAATCGCCCACCATGCAATGTGCTTGATGGTTTTTCTGATCATCAGGTTGGTGGTTAACTTGCCAGAATCTTGTTTTCTTCGCTTGTTGGCAGCACCTTCCAGTTTCTCTTCGAACCAGATGTACATGAAGGTCCACACGGTTTGTGGGCACAGGTAGCCACACCACACGCGGCCCAAAAAGGTGGTGATAAAGAACAGGCCAAAGGCGGCAATCATGAATAAGATCGCAAGTAGGGTTAGATCTTGCGGGTATAGAGTGGTGCCAAAGAAGTTGAACTGCTGGCTACCGATATCGAGCAAGATTGCTTGTCGCTCACCAAATGGAATCCATGGGATCAGCGCAAAAAGTAAAAGTAAGAACCAACCACCGTAGCGGCGTAATTGTTGGAATTTACCTTTGCTTTCTCGAACATAGATTCGGTTACTTGGGTTAAATCGATCTCCATTACCTTTATGTGTCTTTGGATTAAAGGTTTTAGGAGTCACATCTTTGATATCGATTTTATCCTGACTCATGGATTATCCTTTTGGTGGCTATACCCTTCTTCGAGAGTATTGACGACATTGCTTTAAAATATGATGTTAGAGGATCTAAGCTTTAAGTTTGGTGCCTAGGCTGAAAGAGCACTCACTCTTATTATTTTAGAAGATCCTTATGGGTGGCGATTATAGCGACAATCTTGTTCTCATTTCTTTAACGCTATCAACCTTTAACAACAAAAGTCATAACAGTTGTGACGAAAAAATAGCGAACAGAAACAAAAAAGCGACCCAGAGGTCGCTTTTTAGAATTGAGCTATTTATCTATAAGGCAATGATGCTTTAACACATTGAAGTGATTAAAGTAGGCCGCGCGCTTTTAGGATTGCGGTTTTGAAATCATTCTCTTGGTCCTTTTTCAGACCTGGAATCATTTCATCTTTCTCGCTGTTGCGCATTTTTAGATGGTAGATAAGCACATCGTCTGTCAGGTCTTCAAGCTTGCCCTCGTAGCCTGCCTCTTTTGACAGCTTAATGATGAACTCTAATAAGTTAAGCTCCTGATCTTTCTGCCACTCTGGCTCCATCAGTTCAAGAAGTTCTTCTATGCGGTGACACTTCATACTTTATTCTCCACAAATTTTATAATGATTTGTGGCTAAGGTATCAAATCGGTTAAGGAATACCAATGTGTAAACGCATTTCAAGAGAATACCAGGCAAGAAAAAAGCGCAGTAAAAACTGCGCTTTTTGTTAAGCGGCTTTAATTACTTTTGTTGTAGTCGGTGCTAATAAAGCAGTCTTCTCAACTAAAGTCATTGTAGGAGCCAATTTCTTTGCCGTTGGAGCAGCAACAAAGCCACTACGACGACGCATCGCACTACGGTTGGTGTGCGAGAACCTGACAGCTGTTGGGCGCATTAATTTACCTAACGGTCAGGCATATCCATTGCCAATCTAATGGCCTGATTCACTATGAGATCCGCTTCAATTGCTTGAAGAGTCACTCGTCTGGCTTTCGCCAATCCGAATAATAAATCAGGATAATGATATGCATGCATATCGAGTATTAGGTTATCACTATCTCAGTTATCGATCGACGCTTGAGTGATAAATAGACGATATTAGAGCTAAAATTGTGTGAGCAGTATATTTGAGTTTGAACCTCTTTCAGGCTTAAGATGATGCTTTAAAGGAGGTGCATATGTCGTTCTTAAAGAAAACGTTAGCAAGTTTTGGTATTGGGTCGGCTAAGGTCGATTCGGTATTGCAACAGGAAGTGCTGTATCCAGGGCAGAAGGCGAGCATTATTGTGCATGTGTATGGTGGCGCTCAGCCGCAGGAGATCGACAACATCGATCTTAATCTGTGCTGTCGTTACGTAAAAGAAGTCACCATGAACTCGCAAAGGCAAGAGGGCGGCCAAACACGCCGCATGCAGCAGACATACTCACTAGCAAAATGGAGCCTGCCATACGCGTTTGTGATTCAGCCGGGTGAAACTCGCGACTTTGAGTGTGAGTTTGATGTTCCATTGAACACACCGGTGACGATTGGCGATTCAAAGGTGTGGCTGGAAACAGGGTTAGACATAGCGATGGCGATTGACCCTTCGGATAAAGATATCTTAACGGTTCGTCCTGATGCACTCCTTGATGGCATTTTCAATGAGCTGGAGGCTCAAGGGCTACGCATTCGCCAGGTAGAGTGTGAAGCAGTTGATGGCTTTGAACTGCCGTTTGTTCAAGAGTTTGAGTTTGTTCCAACCACTGGGCCTTACCATGGCCGCTGGCGCGAGCTGGAAGTGGTTGCTCATCGAGATGACAAAGAACTTAAGCTATGGTTTGAAATAGACCGCAATCGCGATGGTGCAAAAGGTATGTTGGCAAGCTTGTTGGGTATTGGTCAATTACATCGACAGCTGAGTGTGCCACTTGATGCCTCCCCAGAAGAGGCGGGTAAGATGGTCATTGAGTACCTAGAAAACGCGTCTTAATATTCTTCTGAATAAATGATGTCTAAGGGATCACTGTCTTCGATCTCTCAGAGCTTTACATGTCATAAAAATTTAAGCTTACACGTGTACGCTTAATGTGTAATACTAGCATTATCGAACATTTACTCTAGTAGGATAATTATGTCTGCATCATCGGCGAGCGAATACAGTGACATTGAAGAACGCGCCAATGCGATAACCCATGGCTTGGGTGTTGTGCTTGGCGTAGTTGGTTTAATCCTGCTACTGAGCCGTGCGTTTGACCATCAAGCCGACATGCTGACGATTACCAGTATGGCGGTGTATGGCAGCAGTATTATCCTGCTATTTCTTGCTTCTACGCTTTACCACTCTATCACCACAGAGAAAACCAAACGGCTGCTGAAAACTCTCGATCACTGCGCTATTTACTTACTGATCGCGGGCAGTTACACACCATTCTTACTGGTCAGTTTAAGAACGCCATTAGCGATGGGGCTGATGGCAGTGATTTGGGGGATTGCACTGGTCGGCATTATTATGAAGATAGCCTTTGTCTATCGATTTAAGCGCTTGTCATTAGTGACTTACTTAGCGATGGGCTGGTTGTCATTGATCGTGGTGTATCAATTGGCGATGAATATCGAGATGGGCGGTTTGGTGCTATTAGCACTTGGTGGTGTGATTTACTCATTGGGTGTGATTTTCTATGTGGCAAAACGCATCCCTTACAACCATGCCATCTGGCACTTGTTTGTGTTGGCGGGCTGCGCTTGCCACTTCTTCGCTATCTATCTGTACGTGACTCCGGTTTAGCGAGTCAGTACTTCAATGATTTCAGCTTTAACTTGGTACTCAGGGTGCTGTTCAACAGCTAGCTTGATAGAAGTACCTTCGGCATCTGTTTTTGGTCGAAGGTAGGTATCTGCCATGCGCTTAATTGATTTCCAAACGGCGACGGTTTTCTCTTCTAATAATTCACCGCTTGCTGAATACAGATCGAGTTTTACCGACACCAAGATCACAGCTTGTGTGCTTTGGTTGGTAATCGCGGTTGGAATAATCAGCTCACCATCTTGATAGTGGCTAGCACCGAGTACCACATCAACCCCTGATTGTGACAGCTGTAGGCTTGGCTTCTTGCTATCAACAACAATTGTCGTACCTTGTACATTCGTTGCAATCGGAACGGCGACAACAGGTGCGGCAGCAACAGGCACCGTGCTCTCTGACGTTACTGCTTCTTTTGTTTGCTGCTTGTGTGCCACGTACTGCCAAGTAAAGTCATCTTTCAGCAGTATCTGCTTGCCATCTTGTAGAGTGAGCATCTGCTCGGCGAAAGCTGAACTGCTCAGCAGTGCGCTTGCGATAAGTAGGTATGATTTCATCTCTGTTTCCTTAAATATTAGTGCAACTAGCGTCGCCAGAAGGCTGGGAAGAATAGAACGATCAGCGTCAGTATCTCCAGCCTACCCATCAACATACCAAAGCTTAATAACCACTTAGCGGCGTCTGGCAGCGGAGCAAAGTTACCTGTTGGACCGATTACGCTACCCATACCCGGGCCAACGTTAGCCACCGCTGTAATGGCACCAGAGATACTGGTGATTGGGTCCAATCCCATCGCACTCAAACCGCCAGCGATTAAGATAATCGTAATAAAGAACATCAAACCAAATGCTACCAATGAGCGCACGATATCGTCGCTCACAGGACGTTGATTGTATCGTTGAACAAATACGCCTGATGGGTGAATCAACTTCATCATTTGTTTGTGAAGCATCGTCATCGCTATTTGGAAGCGGAAGATCTTGATACCACCCGAGGTTGAGCCTGAACATGCACCCGCCATCATCAAGAAGGCAAACAAGGTGGTTGGTAGTGCGCCCCATGCTGTGAAGTCTTCCAAGCCAAAGCCGGTAGTGGTGACCACAGAAACAATGTTGAACATAGAAACACGCAGTGCATCCAAAACGGTGTAGCCATCTCTCACCACTAACCATGCTGAAATGACCGCACTGGTGAACAAAAACAGGTAGGTGAAGCCTTTCACCTGAGCATCTTTGTAGAGGATAGACAGTTTTCTACCGCGTAATGCGCTAACGAATAGCAGGAATGGTAAGCCACCAAGGAACATGAACACTGTGCCCACCCAGTGAGCGCTATTTGAGAAGTGGTTCATCGAGCCATCAGAGGTCGAGTAACCGCCAGTTGATAGCGTGGTAAACGAGTGGTTGATGGCGTCAAACACGCTCATGCCTGCAAACAGGTAGCTCACTAAGCACAAGCCAGTTAATACCAGATAAACCGCTACGATGTTCTTGGCGACGGTTTTTGCTCTCGGGCTGCTTTTATCGGACCAATCGGAAGATTCCGTTTGGAACAGGCGCATACCACCGACGTTGAGCATCGGCAGTACTGCCACCGCCATTACGATGAAGCCAATGCCGCCAAGCCATTGCAATATCGAGCGCCACAGTAGGATGCTTGGTGCCATGCCGTCTAAGCCACTCAATACCGTTGAACCTGTTGTGGTAATACCGGACATAGTTTCAAAGTAGGCATCGGTAAAGCTGATGTGATTGATGAACACAAACGGCAGTGCGGCGAAGGCACTGGCTATTGTCCATACCAGAGAGGTGATCAGGAACATATCCCGCACCCCGAGTCGGAACTTAGCAGAGCGGCCCAAGCTCAAGCAGATGAACGCTACGATGTGCGTGATCACTACGGATTGACCGAATTCGAGAAAGCCACCGGTACCGGTAAAGAAGGCTACTAGTGTTGGGATGTACATGAAAAGGGCCAGTTTTGATAACACTAACCCTATCACTAATAATATAGGACGAAAATTGACCATAGCTTAATGCCTGAGCGCGTTCTACGTGAAGACTTATGAAAAAAGGCTACAAGAAGAACGGACTCGGTTGGAAAAGAGACTCAACATCAGGCACGTACTTCTTGTCTACTAGGAACATTACTACGTGGTCATCTTGCTCGATCACGGTTCTATCGTGCGCAATAAGCACCTCTTCTCCGCGAACAATGGCACCAATAGTGGTACCCGGTGGTAGTTTGATATCGCCAATCGCTCGGCCAACCACTTTCGATGTGGTTTCGTCACCGTGGGCAATGGCTTCGATCGCCTCAGCAGCGCCGCGACGTAGAGAGGATACGTTAACAATATCAGCACGACGAACGTGAGTAAGTAGCGCAGAAATGGTCGCCTGTTGTGGAGAGATTGCAATGTCAATTACACCGCCTTGTACAAGGTCGACATAAGCACCGCGCTGAATCAGTACCATTACTTTCTTGGCACCCATGCGCTTAGCCAGCATTGCTGACATGATGTTGGTTTCATCTTCATTGGTTAGGGCAATGAATACATCAACTTGATCGATATTCTCTTCGGTTAGCAGCTCTTGGTCTGCGGCGTCACCACAGAATACGATGGTGTTTTCTAATTCTTCAGACAGCTTCTCTGCACGCGTGTAGCTGCGCTCGATAAGCTTGATGCTGTAGCTCTGCTCAAGGCGTTTCGCTAGGCTTGCACCGATGTTACCACCACCGACAATCATGATACGGCGGTACGGTTTTTCTAGGCGTTGTAGCTCACTCATGACTGAGCGGATGTGGTTACTTGCCGCTACAAAGAACACTTCATCATCGGCTTCAATGATGGTGGTGCCTTGCGGTCGAATAGGGCGACCTTGACGGAAGATAGCCGCCACACGCGTATCGATGTGCGGCATGTGCTCACGCAAAGCAGACAGGGCATTACCAACCAGTGGACCACCGTAGTAAGCTTTTACCGCCACTAGGCTGACTTTCTGTTCTGCAAAGCTCACCACTTGTAGTGCGCCTGGGTATTGGATCAAACGTTCAATGTAGCTGGTCACCAGCTCTTCCGGTGCGATCAGGTGATCGACAGGAATAGCGCCTGATTTGAACAGCGCTTCTTTCTCTTCCAGATATTCTGGAGAACGAATACGTGCAATTCGGTTTGGTGTATTAAAAAGAGAGAAGGCAACCTGACATGCGGCCATGTTGGTTTCATCCATGTTGGTTACTGCAACCAACATGTCGGCATCTTGCGCACCCGCTTCACGTAATGTGTTTGGGTGGCTGGCATAGCCATTTACAACCCTAAGGTCATATTTATCTTGAAGTTCACGCAGTCGGTCGGCGTTACAGTCGACGATCGTGATGTCATTGTTTTCACCCACTAGGTTTTCAGCAAGGGTACCGCCTACTTGTCCAGCACCTAGGATAATGATCTTCATAGCCTTTCTCTTATTTTTGCCGTTGTAATTCTAGTGTTCTCATTTTGCTTTGATAATGCACTAGAAAGAAACAGCGGCTAAGAAATAAAATTCTTAGCCGCTGTTAATTGTTATGCCTGTTTTACTAGAACTGCGTAGTAGAAGCCATCCATATCTTCTTCACCAGGCAGTATTTGACGACCCGGATTTTCGATATCAGACCCAACTAGCGTTGCGTTCTCAGTGCGCTCTAGGAATGCTTTCACCTGCAGAACGTTCTCTTGCGGTGTGATAGAGCATGTCGCGTAAACCATGGTGCCGCCTTCTTTCAGCTGGCGCCACATTGCATCCATGATCTCACTTTGCAGTTCAGCAAGCGCTTCAATATCAGATGCTCGACGTAGCCATTTGATGTCTGGGTGACGACGGATTACGCCAGTCGCAGAACAAGGAGCATCAAGCAGGATACGGTCAAATTTGTCGCCCATCCACCACTCTTCAGGGTAGCGAGCATCGCCACAAATTACGTCGGCACGCAGTTGTAGACGTTCAAGGTTATCGTAAACACGGTCTAGGCGTTTAATATCACAGTCAATCGCAACCACTTCAGTGTCGTTGGTGTGCTCAAGAATGTGTGCGGTTTTACCGCCAGGGGCTGCACAACAGTCTAGGATTAGCTCACCATCTTTTGGTGTTAGGTAATCTACAGAAAGCTGAGCCGCTGCGTCCTGTACTGAAACCCAACCTTTGTCGAAGCCTGGCAATAAAGTTACATCACAAGGTGAAGCCAATTTTATTGCATCTGCTGCTTCTGAGTGCAGGGTGTATTCAATGTTTTCGTTTTTAAGCAGTTCAACATACTCGTCACGAGTGTGGTGTTGGCGGTTTACGCGCAGCCACATCGGTGCCTTGCTGTTGTTGGCTTCAATCAGTTGCTCCCATTGTTCTGGGTAGCTCTCTTGAAGCATTTTTAGAATCCAGCTTGGGTGGCCGTATTTGCCCGCGTTGTGGCTAACGGCTTTTTCATCCAGCTCTTCTTGGTCACGTAGGTAGCTACGTAATACTGCATTGATCAAACCACTTAGGCTTGGACCGCGCAGTGTTTTGGTGCCCTCAACCGTTTCCGCAACAGCTGCATGCGAAGGAATACGCATGAAGCTCAGTTGGTAAATGCCCACCAAAATTAGGTGGTGGAATACGCGCTTTTTACCTTTAAGCGGGTTTTCCATCAGTTCGTTAGCGATTGACTCTAGGCGAGGTAGGTAACGAAGTGCGCCGTAGCAAATCTCTTGCAGTAGAGCATGGTCTCGCGGGCGGATCGTTTTTTGAGCCGCAGGGAGAGCGTGTGAAAGAGAGTGGCCTTTATCGACAACTTGAAATAGGACATTTGCAGCAGCAGCGCGAACATTCATGAGGGGTACCGAATATTTATTTAAATACATGAGGGCATCTCTGCCCTCGTAAAGGTTTTCTAAACTGCGTGATGGCAGCTTTAAAGCGGTTAAGAAAGTTGAGTTCCAACTTCAAACCAGCTTGCACGAGAGTTCAAGATATCCTGAACTGACATGGCTTTCTTACCTGGAACTTGTAGCTGCTCAAGAACAAGTACACCTTGCCCTGTTGCTACATAGATACCAGTTTTATCGGCTTGCAGAATCGTACCTGCAGGCTTATCAGAGGTTTGCTCTGCCACACGGCTTTGCCATACCTTGATGCTGTTTTCTGCAGCTTCAAAGTGGCTCATTGGCCATGGGTTAAAAGCGCGAACGCAGCGCTCAATATGAGCCGCGTCATCACTCCAGTTGATACGTGCTTCTTCTTTGCTTAGCTTCTTCGCGTAGTTCGCAAGCTCATCATCTTGCTTTTCAGCTACTGCCTTGCCTGAAGCGATGTCAGCTAAACACTCAACTAGAGCGTCAGGGCCAAGGCCTGCTAACTTCTCGTACATCGATGCACTAGTATCTGTCGCTTCGATTGGTAACGTAGCGATGCTTAGCATGTCACCTGTGTCTAGGCCGATATCCATCTGCATGATCGTAACGCCAGTCTCTTTATCACCCGCCCAGATAGAGCGTTGAATTGGAGCAGCACCACGCCAGCGCGGTAGAATAGAACCATGCACATTGATACAACCTAAGCGAGGCGTATCTAGAACCACTTGTGGGAGCAATAAGCCGTACGCTACAACAACCATGATGTCCGCATTCAAATCCGCTAGCTCTTGCTTAGCTTCATCTGACTTAAAGTTTTCTGGTTGGTAAACCGGAATGTTATTTTCAAGAGCGATGTTTTTTACTGGGCTCGCAGTCAGTTTCTTACCGCGGCCTGCTGGACGATCTGGCTGTGTATAAACAGCAATAACTTCATGCTCCGAAGACAACAACGCCGCCAAGTGACGGGCGGCGAAATCCGGAGTACCTGCGAAGACAATTCTTAAAGACTGACTCAAGGTAGGCTTCCTTCTTAATTTAGTAATAGCTGCGATTAATTGCCTTGCTTCTCATTGAAGCGTTTGATTTTCGCTAGCTTATCTTGAATACGTTTACGCTTAAGTGGCGATAGGTAATCAACAAATAACTTGCCTTCTAGGTGATCAAGCTCGTGCTGAACACAGATAGCCAGAAGGTCATCAGCGTCGAAGGTGAATTCGTTGCCGTCACGGTCTAGTGCTTTAACCGTTACTTCTGCAGCGCGAGGTACTAGAGCTCGAGCGCCAGGTACAGATAGACAACCTTCTTCGATACCATCTTCGCCGCGTTTCTCGATAATTTCAGGGTTGATAAGAACCATTGGTTCATCACGCGTTTCTGAAATATCAATTACTACGATACGCTGGTGGAAATCTACCTGCGTCGCCGCAAGGCCGATACCTTCTTCGTCGTACATGGTTTCAATCATGTCATCAACGAACTTTTGAATCTCTGGGGTAACTTCTTTTACCGGTTTCGCCACGGTACGTAGACGATCATCTGGTAATGTTAATACTTGTAATACAGACATATACACTCGAAATATTGAACTGTGCCGAAACAGCTTTAACCTTGTTGGCTCAATTCTAGACATTTTAGAGGTCAAATGACAGCATCCTGATGGTAATTCTCCAATCCGATGTCATATATACAGACCAAGGAAGCTAGGTCATGCGTCATATTTACTCCACTTTATCGCTTGTTTTTTCCTCAATTTCTTTTGCCGTGGTGGCAGAGAATAGTGAACAACCTTTAACCATTAAGCGAGGTGCGCCAGAGGCTTATGTGGTGGTTAAGGGCGACACCTTGTGGGATATCTCTGCGATGTATATCGATAGTCCTTGGTTGTGGCCAAGGTTATGGCAGGTGAATCCAGAGATAGAAAATCCTCACCTTATTTATCCCGGAGACAAACTGTCGTTGGTTTGGATTAATGGTGAACCTGTCTTGAGCCTCAAGCCTGTTATCAAACTCAGCCCTAAGATTCGTGTCTCGGAGAAGAAAGCAGTACCTACCGTCAACGAGGGGTTGGTTTTGCCTTATTTGCAGTCTGATCGCTTGGTTGAGCAGCAAGATATTGACTCGGCGCAACGAGTGTTGGGAACAAGCGATGGAAAACGCTTCTTGTCTGGTGCAGATCGGTTGTTTATCTCGGGAAACCAGCAGCATCCTAAGTGGGGTATCTACCGCGCCGTTGAAACTTATCAAAGGCAGCAGCCTCAAGCGAGTATCACTTCTTTGCGCTTGGTTGCCACTGCGCGCTTAAAAGAAGTGGACGATGAGTTCAGTAGCTTACAGATAGACACTCAGCTGCAAGAAGTTCTACTTAATGACCTAGTACTACCCGAACTGGGTGTCGACCAAGTGAATCTTTCTACTACGTTTTATCCTACCCCTAGTGCGGCGGGTCAGTTCGCCAATGTTTTAGGTTCTCTCGAGGGTAATCAGTACAGCGCTAAAAATCAGGTGGTGGTAATCAATAAAGGCTCACAGGACAATCTTCGTCAAGGCTCCATGTTTACCCTAAGTGAAAGTGGTGCAGTCGTGTTCGGCAAACAAGGTGAATACAGTTACAAAGAGTCTGCAGCGAGTAATAAAGTGCAGCTACCAAGTACCTCGCTCGGTAGCTTGATGGTCATTCGTCCTTATGAGTATTTCAGCCTCGCCTTGATCACTCAAAGTTCAAAGCCAGTGAGTAACGACATTGTGGCGGTATCGCCTTTGGACCTTGCAGTGACGGAAGAGGGAAGCGAGTGAATGAACAGCAACTGATTGCTTGGTTAACGTTAAGCTTTATTCCGCAACTGGGTGGAAAGCGTCTTGCTCGCCTACTGAGTGTTGATTCTCCTTTAAACATTGTTGGTTACTCAGGGCAACAGCTACAAGCACTAGGTTTATCAACCAAACAAATCTCCTATCTACGAGAACAAGCCCCAAGAGAGGTAGAGGCTTGTCTCGCTTGGCGAGCTAAACAATCCAACCATCACATCCTGACTCCGAGTTGCCCACATTATCCTAAATTGCTGAGTGAGATTGCCTCGGCGCCTACTGTGCTTTTCGTTAGAGGTAACGTTGAAAAGCTGATTGAACCTCAAATCGCGATGGTTGGCAGCCGTAATGCCAGCATCGAAGGGCTACAGACGGCGAAATCATTCGCTAAAGAGTTTGTACAAAATGGTTTGATTGTCACCAGCGGCTTAGCGCTTGGTATTGATGGTTATGCCCATGATGGCGCACTAGATAAAGGAGGCGAAACCTTTGCTGTATTGGGCTCAGGCTTGGATTCTATTTATCCTGCAAGACACAGAAACCTCGCGGCTAGGATATGTGAAAGTGGGGCGCTAATTTCAGAGTTTCGTCCAAGTGCCAAACCGCGACCTGAACATTTCCCGCGTCGCAATCGTATTATTAGTGGCTTATCGTTAGGAACCTTGGTGATCGAGGCTGCAGAGAAAAGTGGTTCACTCATTACCGCTCGCTATGCTTTGGAGCAAGGACGTGAAGTCTTTGCGCTTCCAGGTTCTATTCATAGCCCGACGAGCCGTGGAGGCAATAGCTTAATCAAAGCCGGCGCTTGCTTGGTACAGAGTGCTCAAGATGTATTGGTTGAAATAAAGAGTCTGTTAGACTGGTCTATAGATCAACAGCCTAATTTATTCGAACCTGCGCCAAGCTTGGAAGAAAATGAACAATTGCCATTTCCACATCTGTTAGCTAACGTAGGATTAGAGGCGACACCCGTTGATATTTTGGCACAGAGAACCCATATACCTGTGCATGAAGTCATGATGCAGCTTTTAGAGCTTGAGCTCTCAGGGCATGTTGTTGCAGTTTCCGGTGGCTATATTCGAAAGGGGAGAGGCTAGCTATGATGATGGACATACTGATGTACTTGTTTGAAACCTACATCCATAGCGATTCTGAATTGCAGGTGGATCAAGACGAACTTGAAGATGAACTTCTTCGAGCGGGGTTTCACCAAGATGATATTTATAAGGCTCTCCATTGGTTAGAAGACCTTGCTGCACTGCAAGATACCGATAACCAAGCGGCGATTACTATGTGCTCTAATACCTCGATGCGTGTTTACACAAGTAAAGAGATATCACGTATTAATATGGAGTGTCGTGGTTTCTTGTTGTTCCTTGAGCAGATCAACGTTCTCACGACAGAGATTCGTGAAATGGTGATTGATCGTGTGATGGGGTTAGAGACCAATGAATTTGAGTTGGATGATCTGAAGTGGATTATCTTAATGGTACTGTTCAATGTACCGGGTAATGAAAGTGCTTACACGCAAATGGAAGAGCTGTTGTACACCAAAGAGCAAGGTATCTTGCATTAATACAGGCTTATCATGAGTAGTAAGATTGATAATCAGCTTTTTTCAGCACATGAACATGCACTAGAGCATGAACCGTGTCCACAGTGTGGCGGAGAGCTTCAGCTTCGCCATGGTAAGCACGGCCCGTTTTTAGGCTGTAAGCAATATCCAGATTGCGACTACATCAAGCCTTTGCACCAAAACGATGGTCATGTAGTGAAAGAGCTGGGTGTACCGTGCCCTAAATGCCAAAACGAGCTGGTGTTGAGGCAAGGTCGCTATGGCATGTTTATTGGTTGTAGCAGCTACCCTGCGTGTAATCACATCGAATCTTTAGACCAGCCCAAAGAACAACCTGAAGAGCAGCCGTTGGTCGGCTGTCCTGAATGTGGCAAAGGCCATTTGGTCGAGCGTAAATCTCGCTACGGAAAAACTTTCTACGCGTGTGATAACTACCCTAAGTGTAAGTTTGCAGTAAACCAGCAGCCTATTATCGGTCGTTGTGAAGCGTGTCAGTTCCCGCTGTTACTTGAGAAGAAAACAGCTCAAGGGATGAAAAAGCAATGTGCCGACCGCAAATGTCACCACATTCAATCTGAATAGCCTCAGGTTATAGAAATAAAAATGGCGCTCACTGAGCGCCATTTTTGTATCTAAACTAACAAAGCCATGCTGGCTTATTTCATCTGCTCAGCGAACTCATGAATAGCTGGATAAGCTTTTTTGTCGAGGATATCTGCTAGTGAACATAATGTTCTTTGCAATTCGGCGTTGTAGTCTGCGCTCACGTTAATGTGCCCCATCTTACGGCCTGCTCGTTTCTCTTTACCATACCAGTGCACATGACAACCGCCCTGAGCCAAAATAGCGTCAGGTAGAGTATCTTCACCAAGGATGTTGATCATTGCGGTCGGACGAATCAGCTTGGTGCTACCTAGTGGCATTCCACAGACCGCACGAAGGTGATTCTCAAACTGACAAGTCTCGGCACCTTGCTGTGTCCAGTGACCTGAGTTATGAACACGTGGTGCAATCTCGTTAACCAACAGTGAACCTTGAACGTCAAAGAACTCAAGTGCTAGCACGCCAACATAATCTAAGCGCTCAGCAACCGCAGTAAACATGGCTTTCGCTTGTTCTTGCAGCTCAATATCATCAATTGCGGTCGATAAGCTCAATACGCCATCGGTGTGAACATTTTCTGCCAATGGGTAAACTTGAACCTCTCCATTGGTTCCACGCGCACCAACCAGTGATACTTCACGGTCGAATGGAACAAACTCTTCTGCCACGATTGCTTGATTGTCGGTTGCAGTAATGCACTCGGCCATTTCTGTCCAAGTTGCTTCAACGTTGTCTAAGGTCTTTAAACGCCACTGGCCTTTGCCATCGTAGCCGCCAAGTGTGCTCTTCAGCACCATAGGTAGGCCAACATGAACAATTGCAGCGTCAAAGTCTTCGCGAGAGTTAATCACATAGTACTTAGCGTTCTTTACGTTCGCTTCGTCTAATAGCGCTTTTTCGAGGCGACGGTCACCGCCAGCTTTGATTGCTTCTGTGGTCGGTAAGAACTTACCGCTGTGCTCACATACTTCAAGCACATCATGAGGGATGTGTTCGAATTCAGCAGTAATCACGTCCGCGCGCTCAATCGCATTTTCTAAGCCGTTGCCTAGAATCGCTTGCGTTAATGGATGAACAATATTTTTGCTGCCAACATCAAAAGCAGAAATTTCAATATTCAGTGGTGCCCCAGCTAGGGACATCATGCGAGCAAGTTGGCCCGCGCCTAACACAAGAACATGCATGGGAATTAGTCCTCTGCAGGGTTTGGATTAGCAAGTACCGTTTCTGTTTGCTCAGAGCGGAATGCTTCTACTTTTGCCATTATTTCTTCATTGTGTGTACCAATGATTTGAGCAGCTAGGATGCCAGCGTTCGCTGCACCCGCTTCACCGATAGCTAGAGTACCTACAGCAATACCTTTTGGCATTTGCACGATAGAAAGCAGAGAATCCATGCCTTTCAGCGCTTTAGACTGAACTGGAACACCAAGTACAGGTACGCTTGTGAAAGCAGCTGCCATGCCTGGTAGGTGAGCTGCACCGCCAGCACCAGCAATAATGACTTTAATACCGCGCTCTTTTGCACTGGTTGCGTAGTCTGCAAGCAACTGAGGTGTGCGGTGAGCTGAAACCACTTTTGTTTCGTACGCTACGCCAAACTGATCCAACATGTCCGCAGCTAGCTTCATTGTTGGCCAATCAGATTTAGAACCCATGATAATACCGACAGTCATCTCAAACTCCTTCAGGTACGATTTAATTAGTGATTAGATATTTTGCGCGCATTATACGGGTAAAATTGCTTTAGGAAAACGTTTGCGTCAGTCTAAATTGCCAATTGATACATTTTATAAACAAATAGCTTTAGTAACAGTGAGTGATAATTTGTACACTTAGCGAGTTCGATAACTGACTTAATGAGGCAACCCGTGGATAACTTTCAACATACATTGCAGGCATTACAACAGGGCGAAGTCATTGCTTACCCGACCGAAGGCGTTTTTGGGGTTGGTTGTGATCCTGATAATCCACATGCCATCAAGAAATTACTCGAGTTAAAACAGCGTCCAGTTGAAAAGGGCTTGATCTTGATTGCGGCAAGTTACGAGCAGCTGCTTCCTTATATTGATGAAAGCCAACTGACCGATGAGCAACTAGCGACGGTTAAAGCAACATGGCCGGGGCCGGTCACTTGGATCATGCCAACCAGTGCTAAAGTGACTGATTGGGTGAGTGGTCAGTTTGATTCAATCGCTGTGCGAGTGACGGATCACCCTTTGGTTCAAAGAATGTGTAATGAATTCGGTAAGCCGTTAACCTCTACCAGTGCTAACCTGACGGGCGAACCGCCTTGTATGACGACTGAAGAAGTACAACAGCAACTTGGTCAACACTTGGTTGCGATTCTTGAAGGGAAAACGGGTGGTCGTGACAAGCCAAGCGAAATCAGAGATGCAAAAACGTCGAAAATATTAAGACAGGGTTAAACCCTGCAAAGGAAAGTAAAATGTCAGCAATTGATAAAGAAGCAGTAAAGCAGTTTTTACTGAGCCTACAAGATTCGATTTGCCAACAGCTTGAACAAGCTGATGGTAGCGCACTGTTTAAAGAAGATGCATGGGAACGCGAACCTGGCGATCGCCTTGGTGGCGGTGGCCGTACTCGTGTTATGACTGACGGTGCGGTCTTTGAACAAGGTGGTGTAAACTTTTCTCACGTTGCAGGTAAGGCAATGCCCGCTTCAGCAACCGCTCATCGCCCTGAATTAGCAGGACGTAAGTTTGAGGCGATGGGGGTATCGTTAGTTATCCACCCTAAAAATCCTTATATCCCAACTTCTCATGCTAACGTTCGATTCTTTATTGCCGAAAAAGAAGGCGAGGACCCTATTTGGTGGTTCGGTGGTGGTTTCGATTTAACGCCATTCTATCCTTTCGATGAAGATTGCCAGTCTTGGCATCAAACCGCTAAAGACTTGTGTGCGCCATTTGGTGATAACGTGTATCAAGAACACAAAGAGTGGTGCGATAAGTACTTCTATCTGCCTCACCGCGATGAAACGCGTGGTGTTGGTGGTCTGTTCTTTGATGACTTAAATGAGTGGGGCTTTGAAAAGAGTTTTGCTTACATGCAGGCTGTTGGTGAAGGTTATGCTGCGGCGTACCTACCTATTGTTGAGCGTCGTAAAGAGACAGCTTATGGTGAACGTGAGCGTGACTTCCAGCTTTACCGCCGTGGTCGATACGTTGAATTCAACCTCGTCTATGACCGTGGCACCTTATTTGGCCTACAAAGTGGCGGACGCACAGAATCTATCTTGATGTCTATGCCGCCATTGGCTCGCTGGGAGTACCGTTACGAACCTCAAGCAGGGTCACCAGAAGCGTTGCTTTATAGTGACTACCTAAAACCTCGAGCTTGGTAGTTCTTCCTTCCTTATAGGGATAGTGATAGGGTCATCTATATAGATGACCCTTTTTATTATTTCTGTTAGGTAAGGATATGACACAGCAAGTAGATCGTTATGCCGTTTTCGGTAACCCTATTGGGCAAAGCAAATCGCCATTCATCCACACGTTATTTGCTCGCCAAACTAACCAGCAGCTTACCTATGCAGCACTGCAGCCAGAACATGGCCAGTTCATTACCTCGGCTAAAGCCTTTTTTAGTGAAGGTGGAAGAGGGTGTAACGTCACAGCACCATTTAAAGAAGATGCTTATCAGTTTGCTAATCGATTGACTGAAAGAGCTCAACTAGCTGGTGCCGTTAATACATTGAAGAAGCTAGATGACGGAGAAATCATTGGTGATAACACTGATGGTGAGGGGCTTGTTCAAGATTTACTTCAACACCAAGTAGTATTAGAGGGAGCTCGAGTCCTCTTACTGGGTGCTGGTGGCGCAGCAAGAGGAGTGATTCAACCTTTGCTTGATCAAAAGCCACAGCAATTAGTGGTGGCTAACCGCACCAGTTCAAAGGCTGAATTGTTAGCTGACATGTTTGCTTCGCATGGAAACATAAAAGGGATGGGGCTAAGTGATGTGAACGAAGGCTTTGATGTCATTATTAACTCCACGTCATCAGGTCTAAGTGGTCAACTACCAGAAGTTTCTCCTGCTATCTTCAACGATAATAGTGTCGTCTACGACATGGTTTATGGTTCGGGCAATACGGTATTTAACCAATGGGCATTAGATAATGGTGTTCATGCTGCTTATGACGGCTTGGGGATGTTAGTAGGGCAAGCGGCTGAGAGTTTCATGTTGTGGCGTGGTCTTCGCCCGGGCACAAAACAGATTTTAAGAGAATTACGTAAGAACCTAGAGATATAACAAGGTATTCAGAAAAAATGAATCAATCAATCCTATTCCCAGATATCCAAAATTGGGATGAAGAGAGTCAATCTATTATCTTCCCAGCTCAGCAGTCAGGCGCACTGATTGAGTGTGAAGTGTCGATTGAAGAGTTGTCACGATTATCAGACAAAGAAATCGAAGGCGGCGAACAAGCTTTGGCTATCTTTGCAGAGCTTCGTTTTGATATTGAAGAGTTAGCGGAAGAGTTAATAGAAGAAGAGGAGTATGACTCCTCTAATCGAATTCAGATTAAAGCGCTTTAAACGGGAAGCACAGAGTCTAGGTAGTCGTTTTTATTCTGAACATAGTTGTCAGCTGATTTCTGTAAAAAAGCACGTTCCTTATCATTCAGTGGGCGTGCTTGTTTAACTGGGCTTCCTACATATAGATAGCCACTTTCAAGCACCTTGTTAGGTGGAACCAAACTTCCTGCACCAATCATCACGTCTTGTTCGACGACCACACCATCTAATACGATAGCGCCCATACCCACGAGTACACGATCTTTAATCGTGCAACCATGTAGCATCACTTTATGGCCGATAGTGACATCATTGCCGATTAATAGAGGATAACCTTCAGGGTTCTCAGCATTCTTATGGGTAACATGGAGAACACTACCGTCCTGGATATTAGTTCTATCGCCAATATGGATATGATTCACATCTCCTCGAGCTGCGACTAAAGGCCATACACTAGAGTCATCACCAATTTTGATATCACCAACAAGTACTGAGCTTGTATCTATATAGACACCTTGTCCGATCTGAGGTGATATACCTTTGTAACTACGTATTGAACTCATAAATCCTCCTTTATATAGGCACCATAAGCCTTTATTTGTGGAGAATACTAGTGAAAATGGCGTGTTTTGAACAAAAAACACTCGAACAATCAAAAAAGTAAGAAAAACTTAAAAAAGGGCTTGCCAGTGTGATCGAAATCTCTATAATGCCACCTCGCTGACACGGGATGGCTTCTTAGGAAACCAGAACGAATCAGTAAGCCAAGTTAGCCAAGCTAAGCGCTTGAAAAAAGTTTTGAAAATAGTGGTTGACACTAAAACTTAAATCGCTAAAATGGCCGTCCGATTTGAGCGAAGCTCAAAAAGGAAAAGCTCTTTAACAATTTAAACCTATCAATCTGTGTGGGCACTCGTTGATGAATATCAAAAAATGAAACTTCGGTTTCAACTTGATTTCAATGAACTGAGTGAC
>NZ_VTYC01000018.1:0-95848 GCF_013114115.1 Vibrio sp. 070316B
AACGTATAAAAGTGAAACTAAAAGGCCTGACTCCGATAGAATATCGAACTCAGGCCTTGAAAGCCGCTTAACAGAAATGTCCAACTTTACGGGGTCACTTCAGTGATAGGTATCTCTCGGGCTTTTTTCTCTGTGGTATTAAGTCCGCGGAACTCAATCAACACACTTAAGCATTGAATAAAATTACAGCTTAGCGATAGCGTCTTTAATTTGTTGTGCGATCTCTTCGTTGCTGATAGAACCAGATTCAAAGTCGAAGTTATCGTAGAAGCTTGGTACAGAAACAGAGGCCTTTACGTTGCCGCCAAAGTAAGGTGCCGAGCCTGTCGCCGCGCCCAGTACTGTTTGTGCCCCACCAGGGCCAGGAGAAGTCGCTAGGTAAACCGCAGGCTTTTCGCCAAATACTGAACGCTCAATGCGTGTCGCCCAATCAAATAGGTTTTTATACGCTGCTGGGTAATGTCCGTTGTGTTCTGCGAAAGAGATAACAAATGCGTCCGCTTCTGCTAGGTCACGCAAAAATGCTTGCGCGCCTTCTGCTTGGCCGATCTCTTTTTCAGTGTCTTCACTGAACATAGGAACGTTATAATCAGTGATGTTGAGAACTTTTACGTCAGCACCTTCAATCAAGTTAGCTGCGTAAGTTGCTAGTGCTTTGTTGATAGAAGTAGAGCTTGTGCTTGCGCCGAATGCGATAACTTTCATGATATAACCCTTTCTGTAATCTCGTTAAGTGGGATTAGAATAACGTAGTCAGAAAATGGCACCATCACAAGGATTGAACAGACTCATTCAAAAATTTCGAATGAGTCTCAAAATATTCACTGCTCAGCAAAATGGAAAGGAAGGGACTGAGCAGACGATGATAAATAACCCGCGATTAAGCTTGGTTTTGCAGCTCAACCCAAAGGTCATTCACAATGGTGCGATCTGCAGGTGTGAGTTCAGAGCGAGCATCATCTAGGCTCTTCTCAATGCGCGCTTTCACTTCTGCTAAATCTTCAATGCCTTCTTCTTCACATGAAGCCACTGAAAGAGAAATATGACCACGTAAGTAACCACCCGCAAACAGTTCGTCATCTGATGCGTTTTCAATGCGAGCATCAATTACTTCAAGTAGTTTTTCTTCAAATTCGATAATCATAATATTCTCTTATTTCACAATAAACTGGCTAGCACACAGAGGTTCTACATCGTAGAAGTCGCGCAACGCTTCAGAAAGCATTTTGACTCTTGGTGGAAGACCAACTTCTAGGATACCCATGACTTCGTTGTGTACTTTATTCATAAAGGCCAAACGATCTGGCTCAAAATCGCCGTGTAGATTGTCACAGCTAACATTAAAAGGAAAGCCTGCACTGGTTGCAATGATCCATTCATACGCTTGCGGGCGGATTTCTACCTTTTCAAACTCAGCTTGAACCGCTTCTGTTCGACCATCTGGCTCATACCAATAACCAAAATCTTCCAATAAACGACGCTCAGGACCCGCTACACACCAGTGCGCGATCTCGTGCAGTGCAGAGGCATAAAACCCGCGAGCAAACACGATACGATGGTGAGGAACCTGCTCATCGGCTGGTAGATAAATAGGCTCATCTTCACCCAGTTCGAGTTTAGTATTGAAGCTATCGAAAAAGGTTTGGTTGAAAATATTGATGATATCTGGATATTGGTGCGTCATAGAATCAAATTAAAGTAAAAAGAACAGGCGCATTTTGCGTTTTTTTGCGCGCACGGTAAAGCCCTATTAGGGGTAATGACATTCGCAATATCGTTGTCCTAGAGGTGGACAATCGATTGCAGCATCCAGATTACACCACTTTTAGGTGAATGATTAGTTTAGCTAATCTGAAATGCTCATTCACGGTACAAATATTCATTCGTCAATCACCTGTTTTACTACTACACTCGCGCTTCATTTTTATATCTCCAAGGCCTATAAGACTCCAATTTATAGACCTAAATAATAGAGCTACAGCAATGCTACTAAGTGTTTTGTATATCATTGGCATCACGGCAGAAGCCATGACCGGTGCTCTCAGTGCTGGTAAACAAAAAATGGATTGGTTTGGTGTAATGTTGGTTGCCAGCGCAACGGCGATTGGCGGTGGTACAGTGCGAGACATCTTGCTTGGTCACTACCCGTTAGGTTGGGTTGAGAACCCTGAATTTCTTGCGATTACTTGTGTGGCAGGCGTTGTCACAACAGGCCTAGCTAATTGGGTTATTAAACTTAAAGGTTTGTTCATTCGCTTAGATGCGCTAGGTCTGATTGTATTCAGTATCATAGGCACTAAAGTGGCGATGAACATGGGCCTTCACCCAATGATCTGTATGGTATCAGCACTGGTTACTGGTGTATTTGGTGGTTTGCTGCGTGATCTTATCTGTCGTCAAACACCGCTGGTGCTGCATGAAGAGCTTTACGCCTCTATCGCATTGATTGCTTCAGGCTTATACCTAGGCTTACTCGAGTTTGGCATTAACGATGTCACTGCAACGATTGTGACACTTGTGGTGGGTTACTTGCTGCGTATGGCAGCTGTGAGATTCAAATGGCGCTTGCCTTCATTCCAGCTTGATCCTGAAAGCTCTGTGCATTAACAACGAATACCACTAGAAAACAAAAAGGGTTGCTCCAACAGGAAGCAACCCTTTTTTCATTCACTCAATCGTTAGATTTGAGGAGTATTCGTCGTTACGCCATGGTTCTGACCACGATGGCGTAATAGATGATCAAGTAGAACAATCGCTAGCATCGCTTCTGCAATTGGCACCGCACGAATACCAACACATGGATCGTGACGACCTTTAGTGATGAGCTGCGTCGCTTCGCCATCTTTAGTGATAGTGTCACCCGGTACCGTAATGCTTGATGTTGGCTTAAGCGCAATGCTTGCCACAATATCTTGGCCAGTAGAGATACCACCTAAGATACCGCCAGCATGGTTGCTAGCGAAGCCTTCTGGCGTTAATGGATCACGGTGTTCGCTACCGCGTTGATTAACCACATCAAAGCCATCACCAATCTCAACGCCTTTCACAGCGTTAATGCTCATTAGTGCGTGCGCGATATCAGCATCTAAGCGATCAAAGATCGGCTCACCAAGGCCTACAGGCACTTTAGTCGCGACCACTTGAATCTTCGCACCGATCGAGTTGCCTTCTTTTAGTAGGTCACGAATCAGTTGGTCAAACTCAGGTACTTTATCTGCATCAGGGCAGAAGAAAGCGTTGTTTTCAATCTCGTTCCAATCCACTTTATCAATTGAGATATCGCCCATTTGAGAAAGGTAAGCTTGGATTTCAACACCAAATTCTTGTTTTAGGTATTTCTTTGCAATCGCACCAGCCGCAACACGCATTGCAGTTTCACGAGCTGAAGAACGACCACCACCACGGTAATCACGCACACCGTACTTTTGATGGTACGTGTAATCAGCGTGGCCTGGGCGGAATTTGTCTTTAATTTCGGAATAGTCTTTAGAGCGTTGGTCTGTATTTTCAATCAATAGACCAATAGAAGTACCCGTAGTTTGGCCTTCAAATACACCTGATAAAATCTTTACTTCATCTGCTTCACGGCGAGCCGTTGTATAGCGAGAAGTACCAGGGCGACGACGGTCCAAATCTTTTTGAAGGTCTGCTTCGGTAATTTCTAATCCTGGTGGGCACCCATCTACGATACATCCTAGTGCGATACCGTGACTTTCTCCGAACGTGGTCACGCGGAAATGTTGTCCGATACTGTTTCCTGCCATTACTTCCTCTAAATCAGCCATCAGCAGAAGGTTTGATTCCTAAACCCGCTGGTGAACAGCTTTACTTGTCTATTCTTCGTGAATTCATAGTGGCTTTATTACCAAATGATGTAAACCCCAAAAAAGGAACAATTTTAACTTTCTATTACATGAGCCGAACGAAATGAATAAGAGAAGGAAATAACTGGAGCTTTAAAAGAAGTGTTTTATGATGGATGAAATGCAAAAAACCCGACAACTCAGAGAGCTATCGGGTTTCTTTAAATAATGGCACGCCCTGAAGGATTCGAACCTTCGACCACATCCTTAGAAGGGACGTGCTCTATCCAGCTGAGCTAAGGGCGCGCTACAGGAAGGAATTATACGAATTCGAATCATGAAAGCAACGGCTTTATGTAACATTCTGATCTAAGTGAGTAAAAAAAGGGCAACAAACATATAAGTGTTGGAAAATAGAGCAAAGCAATCGTTTGCTTGATGGTAATCAAAAAGATTTTCTGGAATAATGCGCCAAAAACATCAGCCACTAACTTGAATATCAATACTAAGGAAATTCATGACTGCTCAAAATATTGATGGAAAGCTAATTTCTCAAACGGTTCGCTCCGAAGTTGCTGCACGTGTAAAAGCTCGTACTGAAGCTGGATTACGCGCTCCGGGCCTAGCGGTTGTTTTAGTGGGTGAAGACCCTGCTTCTCAGGTTTACGTTGGTAGTAAGCGTAAAGCGTGTGAAGAAGTTGGCTTCGTATCTAAATCTTACGATTTGCCAGCCACTGCAACAGAAGATGAACTGTTAAACCTAGTAGACCAACTAAACCAAGACCCAGAGATCGACGGTATTCTGGTTCAACTGCCTCTACCTGCTGGTATCGATAGCACTCACGTTCTTGAGCGCATCACACCAGAGAAAGACGTTGATGGCTTCCACCCATACAATGTCGGCCGTTTGGCTCAACGTATGCCTAAGCTTCGCTCTTGTACGCCAAAAGGTATCATCACGCTGCTTGACCGTTACAACATCGATTTACGTGGCAAGCACGCGGTTGTTGTTGGCGCTTCAAACATCGTAGGCCGCCCAATGACTCTAGAACTGCTTCTAGCGGGTTGTACGACGACGACATGCCACCGTTTTACCAAAGACCTTGAAGGCCACGTACGTCAAGCAGACGTTGTTGTGGTTGCTGTAGGTAAGCCTAACTTCATTCCTGGTGCATGGATTAAGAAAGGTGCAGTTGTGGTCGATGTTGGTATCAACCGTTTAGAATCTGGCAAGCTAGTCGGTGACGTTGAATACGATGTCGCGAAAGAGAGCGCAAGCTTCATCACACCTGTACCGGGTGGTGTTGGCCCAATGACAGTGGCGAGCTTAATCGAAAATACGATGATCGCTTGCGAGCAGTTTCACTCGAAGTAATCTGTAACGCAGTATAAATTAAATGAGAAAGCCGCAACGTGAAAAACGTTGCGGCTTTTTTGATAAAGAACACTTACTACTTATCTGGAGCCTCGAGTTTCTCAACCGGCTCTGAAGGCGGCAGTAAACTGATGATCTCACACTCTGTCGATATCAGCTTTTCCAAGTCAGCCCCTTGAGTAATTAAACGGAAATCACCGCCATTGATAACTCCAAGTAAAATCGCTTTAGGATACAAAGCATTAAACTCATTCAGATCAAATGCCTCTGTCAGCCCTGTACTCTTAATTTGACTGCCTTGAGCCATTAACGAATTAAGCTTGGAGTAGGTCACGCCTTCCTCAAATAGACTTCGGTTGCCATCTCGACTCACTTGGTGTCTCTCGTGCTTGCTTTCTGGTGACTCAAGCTCAAAAACCTTATTGGCACCAAACTCGTCTTGATAATGCATGCTGACTAACGGGTTAGTTTGGCGATAAGGTGAGACAATCATCGCTCGCCCTATCCCATCCAGTTCCAAATTGTTTTCCGCGTGACTGGAAGCTGGGTTACCAAAGTAGACATTCAAGCTATCCATACGCGCCAAGCGAATACTCTCCCAGTTGGTATCCGCAAGCACACTATTGATGTTATGAGTCGCGAGCACCTTGGCAAACTGTCTTGCGAAGTGGGTGGCACCAAAGAAGATAACCCCTTGCGCTTTCTCTTGAGTGACACCTAGCCTTCTCGCCCACCAACTTGCGGTTAAACTCTGAATAACAACCGTGCCGATAATGACCAAGAACACCATGGGCACTAGCAGATCTGCCCCATCAATCAATTGCTTCTCTTGAAGTTTGATCGCAAACAGAGAAGAAACCGCTGCAGCCACGATCCCGCGCGGCGCCATCCAGCTCAAAAACCATTTATCTGCAGAACTAAGATCCGTGCCGATCCCGCTGATCCACACACTTAACGGGCGAGCCACCAGCATAACCACCGCTAACAACCCTATACCGCCCCAACCTATCGACAGGAACGCGCCCGAATCGAGCCGACTGGCTAACAAAATAAACAGCGCAGAAATGAGCAGCACAGTCAGAGTTTCCTTGAATTCGATGATGTCTTCGATATCCAAGCCTTTCACATTGGCAAGCCAGATCCCCATGATGGTCACGGTTAACAAGCCCGACTCTTCACTCAAGTCATTAGAAAACGAGAACGCCGCCAACATTAACGTCAGCACTGCCACATTACGCAAATAGTGTGGCACCCAATGCCCTTGCAGCATCTTGGCAATCAAATGGCCACCGATGATCCCTAAGCTTAAACCAATAGCCAAAGTCAGCCCAAGCGCAAACAACACGTGACCGGTAGGGTCGGCTGAAGAGACAATGTATTCGTAAACCAGAACCGCAAACAGAGCGCCTATTGGGTCAATCACAATACCTTCCCAGCGCAAAATGCTGCCAAGAGAAGCTTTGGGCTGAATACTACGCAGCATAGGCACAATCACTGTCGGGCCCGTCACCACTACCAAGGCTCCAAATAGCGCTGCTAATGGCCAACTAAAGTTAACAAAGTAATAAGCACCGACCACGATACACGCCCATGTAATCAGCATGCCGACACTCACTAGATGAGTCACCATGCGACCATGGCCTCTGATCTCCTTGAAATTAAGCGTCAATGCGCCTTCAAACAGAATAATGGCAACACCTAATGAAATCAGCGGAAATAGCACTTCGCCAAAAATGGCATCTGGGTTAAGGACATTTAAACCGGGGCCCAATAGCAGGCCGACAATGAGAAGAGGGAGAATAGCGGGAAGACGCAAACGCCAGCCAAGCAGTTGACAGGCTAAAGACAAGAGTCCAATTAGCGCCAAAGAAGAAGTAATCGACAAATCCATTTATGCCCCTAAATAATTTGTGCCACACCCTGTGATACAAATCTATTTGCTAAAACAAGAAAGCCTACGTCATTAAACTATAGGCTCTCTTTTTCATGCTGACCGAATATTATTGTGATTAATCAGTCACTTTACTATAGGGGAAATAAAGTGACTGACTCATCCACTCGGTGCTTAATGATAAAACTAGATACTTACAGTGAAAGTACCACGCCAGCAATCGCGGCACTCATTAGGTTAGCAAACACACCTGCACAAATCGCTTTAAAGCCGTATTGTGAGATGAAAGAGCGACGCTCTGGTACCAAGCTACCTAAGCCACCGATAAGAATCGCCATGGTAGAGATGTTGGCAAAACCACACAGTGCGAAGGTAACGATCGCTTGAGAATGCTCGCTAAGTACCTCTTTCGCGTCCATTAACTGGATGAAAGCGACAAACTCGTTCACAACGATCTTGTTACCTATCAGTGAGCCTGCAACGATAGCCTCAGACCACGGCACACCGATCAGCCATGCAACGGGTGCGAACACATAGCCTAGGATAAGCTCGAAGCTTAGGTTTACGCCAAACCAGCCCCCAACAATACCTAGCAAGCCATTCAGCATTGCAATCACACTGATAAAGGCAAGAAGTGTCGCACCCACCGCAACGGCAATACGAAGTCCAGACATAGCCCCATCTGCCATTGCCTCAACTACGTTTGTTGCTCGTGGAATTTCAACATCAGACTCAATGTTTTCTTGAACATCGTCAGCACTACCTGGTACTAAGATTTTAGCCATCAACAAACCTGCCGGTGCAGACATGAATGCCGCTGCGATCAGATAGTTTAGGTCTACACCTAGTGACGCATAACCAACAAGCGTACCACCAGCAACAGATGCCAAACCACATACCATCACTGCGAACAGTTGTGAATCCGTCATGTGTTTCAAGTAAGGCTTAACCACCAACGGTGCTTCAATCATGCCAACGAAGATATTTGCTGTCGCAGACAGGGATTCTGCACGGCCTGTGCCCAAGAACTTCTGCAGCGCGCCACCGATAAGGTTGATCACTTTTGGCATAAAACCTATGTGGTACAAACCAGAGATAAGCGCAGAGAAAAAGATAATAATGCCCAGAACGTTAATCGCGAAAACGAAACCGTTGTTCGTAAGGCCACCAAATAGGAAGTTAATCCCTTCTTGACCGTAGTTGATCAAGCTAGATACCGCACCAGTGGCTGCATTCAACGCTTCTTTACCCATTGGTACATATAGAACCAATAGCGCGAATGAGATTTGTAGTAAGAAAGCCAGAGAGACTGTTCTTAGTGGAATATTTTTTCTGTCCGTAGATAGTAACCAAGCGGCAACTAAAATAGTAATAATTCCAAGTAGCGAAGCCATGTGCGTCAACCTAAAAGTTGTAGTTAGGAAAGGCGACGCATTCTATAGAGGAAATCGTTTGCGGCAAGCGGCGGTTGTTAATGTGATGTTGGGGTAATCACTCTTGAGCAATGATTTTAATTAAGTTATTGAATTTTAATAATTAACTTTGATTAAAAAGCGTACTTTTTCCATATGGAAATTATATTTATAGATTTGGAAACAGTTAACGATGCAGTTCAACGCAAGTTTTTAGGTTTTCATCCCAGTAGGTTGGCGATCCGATATGATCTTTTATGAACTCAATCACCGCAGAAAGCTTCTTCGGCATGTTCTTTCGACTCGGATACACAGCATAGAATGGCATCAGCTGACTCGCTCTCCATTCCGGCAAGACTTGGATTAATTTGCCCGTTCTGAACTCTTCCTTCACTAAGTAAGTGGCCAAGTAAGCCACGCCCCACCCGGATACCGCTGCGTCTCGAACTGCCTCAGCTAAATCCACCGAGTAATCCCCGGCCACTTTAACACTAAGGTTCTCTTGTCCGTTATCAAACGCCCACGATGTGTAGTCTCGCTCTCGGCTGCGATAGATAAGACAGTTGTGGTCAATCAAATCAGACGGTACGTGTGGTGTCCCGGCTTTAATCAGGTAATCGGGCGATGCTGCTACCACAAACTGGCTATCAGCTAATCGCTGCGCAATGTACCCCTCTGGCAAGTCTTCATTATTGGTGATCCAAAGATCTAAACGCTCTTCAATCATGTCCACTTTGTAATCGAACAGGTGGACTTCGATTCTCAACTGAGGATAAAGCTGTCTGAGCTCATCAATCGCAGGAATAATATGTAAGGTGCCAAATGACTGCGACAGCCCAACACGCAGTATTCCTGAGATATCGTCACGCTGGCTGTCCATATCCATTTGAGCCGCTTTTACCGTGTTAAACAGTTGCTCACAGTGCTGATAGAATACTTCCCCCGCTTCCGTTAGCGTTAGGCTACGTGTGGTTCTTTGTACTAGCTTGATTCCAATGGAGTCTTCGAGCAAAGCAACTTGCTTACTGATATGAGACACCGAAACGTTCAAGCTTTTTGCAGCACTGGTAAAGCCATCATGCTTAATTAATGCATGGAATATCACCATCTGTGCAGCTCTATCTGTTAGCACAAGACCACCTTATTAAAACTCTAAAATATAAAATCAAAAAGGACTCCGAAGAGTCCTTTAGTTCGTTCTGCCTATGGTAGGCCAAATGCTATCAAAGCAAGTCATACCGATTAATACAATTAGGTCGACTAATCAAACTTGATTCTGTCTGCTAGATGGCTAACCGCCAAAGCAAAGTAGTAAGAACGATTCCACTTCATTAACACATTGTAGTTGTTGTAAACGAGGTAAGAACGACCCGCTTCGTCATCTGGCATGATTAACCAAGCTTTAATGTCTTCATCAAGGCTAGGTAATGGGCGATCGTCATAACGCTTAATACCAAGTTCAGACCACTCTTTTAGGTATTTCGCTTTGTCTTCAGAACGACCTTGCAAATCAATAGACACCGTTGATGGTACGTGAACCTGACGGCCCCAAGTGTACTTGTCGTCCCAACCGGATTGGCTCAGATAATTCGCCGCCGAGGCAAATACATCTTCTTCCGTACCCCAGATATCTTTCTTACCATCGCCATTGCCATCAGCGGCATACGCTAAGAATGAGCTAGGCATAAACTGAGGTTGACCCATAGCACCAGCCCAAGAGCCTTTCATCTCTTTTGGTGTGATATGGCCTTGGTCAAGAATAGTTAACGCCGCCATCGCTTCACTGCGGAAAAACGCTTCTCTGCGCCCTTCGTAAGCCATAGTTGTTAAAGCATCGATAACGCTGTAATTACCGGTGAATTTACCGAAGTTACTCTCAACGCCCCATAAAGCGACAATGAATCGCGGCTGAACACCATATTCATCACCAATGCGCTTTAACGCTTTGTAATGCTTCTTATACAGTGATCTTGCTTGCTTCACTTTCCAATCTGGCACTGCTCGTGGAATATACTCATCCAGAGTCAGTTTCTTTTCAGGTTGGTTTTTATCCGCTTTGACCGCTCTTGGCTTAAACGTTACACCATCAAAGGCTTCATCAATGATCGCTTCAGAAATGCCTTCTTCACGGCCTTGTTGCTTTAGTTTTTCTACATATTGCTCAAAGCTCAGTTCTTGAGCCTGTACTGAGCCAATGGTCAGGCTATTACCTAAAAGTAATGCCGACACCGCCAATATGCTTTTCGAAAATTTACTCAACGATCACTCCTCCCTGAATTGAGATAGTTATCACTCTTCGTCTTGATTGTTTTGCTGAGCTTTGCGCTCTTTGTACAGCTCAAGTTCGTTTACTGGTGGAGGCGGAACTTGCAAAAAGAAACCATCGGTGTTCAGTGATTCTCTCACTTTATCGATGTTCACTTGAGCCAGTTTGCGACCGTCCATTTTAATTACCATTACAAAACTAGGTTTACCAAACATTTGCATCAATGCGTCAGGAACTTGTGAAAAATCATCCTTCTTCGGGATATAAAGGTATGTTCCTTCTTTCTTTGAGCTTTTATATATAGAACACAGCATGACAAACCTTTTTAATTGATTATGACTACAAAACTCTCACATGCGAGATCAATAGTTTATGTTAGGGAAATATTGGGAACAAAACGTCCATTTGACAACAAGATTACTTGCTGTGCTTGGTTTGGGAATATAACATGATAAACCTAGTTTCAGGCAATGCCCTTTATTTTATTCATAAAGAAATTGTACCAATTCGCTATTGAGGTCCTGTAGTTTTTCGATGTCTAGTAATCCAGATCTAAAAGGTAGCAGCTTTACGCTATCTGTTTTGCACTTATCCGATGATCAAGTCGAAAATGCAGTCTCTTTTCTTCAAGAGAAGGTAGACCAAGCGCCCACTTTTTTTGCTGCCGCACCTGTGGTTATCAACATCAGTAAAGTGGCTGGCGATATCGACTTCGTAAAACTCAAAGATGGTATCTCTCAAGCGGGTATGATTCCGGTTGGCGTCGCTGGCTGTTCTGACAAACGTATGCAAAACCTCGCGAGGGAAGCTGGCTTTGCAGTAATGACAGCAAGTAAGTCTCCATCGCAAGCGCCTGCTAAGATGGCACCAATTAAAGTGGTTCGAACCCCAATTCGTTCTGGTCAGCAGGTATACGCAAAAGATGGCGACCTATTAATCCTAAGCCACGTAAGTGCAGGTGCAGAAGTGATTGCCGATGGCAGCATCCATATTCATGGCACGTTACGCGGCCGCGCGATTGCGGGCGCAAGTGGTCAAACTGAAGCAAAAATAATTTGTAATGATTTACAAGCCGAGTTGGTTTCTATTGCAGGAAATTACTGGCTCAGCGATCAAATTGAAAGCGAGTACTGGCAGAAGAAAACCATGTTCAGTATGGCAAACGATGTATTACACGTTGACGTCCTCGCAATATAAGAGAAATAAAAGGAAAAAATAATGGCACGCATTATCGTTGTAACGTCAGGTAAAGGCGGGGTAGGCAAAACGACCTCTAGTGCAGCTATTGCCTCTGGTCTGGCTCTAAAAGGAAAGAAAACCGCAGTTATCGACTTTGATATCGGTCTGCGTAACCTGGATTTAATCATGGGTTGTGAGCGTCGTGTTGTTTACGACTTCGTTAACGTTATCAATGGTGAAGCAACGCTTAACCAAGCGATGATCAAAGATAAGCGCACAGAAAACCTATTCATTCTCCCTGCTTCTCAAACTCGTGATAAAGATGCACTAACCAAAGACGGTGTTCGTCGCGTATTTGATGAACTGGATGAGATGGGCTTTGATTTCATCATCTGTGATTCTCCAGCGGGTATCGAGCAAGGCGCTCTAATGGCGTTGTACTTTGCTGATGAAGCAATTGTAACGACCAACCCTGAAGTCTCTTCTGTACGCGACTCAGACCGTATTCTAGGTATTCTTGACTCTAAATCTCGTCGTTCAGAGGACGGCTTGGAGCCTGTGAAAACTCACCTTCTACTGACTCGCTACAACCCAGCTCGCGTAAATCAAGGCGAGATGCTGAGTGTTGAAGATGTTGAAGAGATCCTACACATTTCTCTACTGGGCGTAATCCCTGAGAGCCAAGCGGTACTGAACGCATCGAACAAAGGTGTTCCAGTGATCTTTGACGAAGCAACCGACGCAGGTATGGCTTACAATGATACTGTAGAGCGACTACTAGGTAGCCAAGTTGACTTCCGCTTCTTAACGGAACAGAAGAAAGGCATCTTCAAACGACTGTTCGGGGGCTAATACGCAATGTCATTACTAGAGTTTTTCAGACCACAGAAGAAGACCACTGCAAACCTAGCCAAAGAGCGTTTGCAAATCATTGTTGCAGAACGACGCAGCCATGACGACCCAGCGCCGTCTTACCTGCCGCAACTAAAAGAAGACATCTTGAAGTGTATTGCTAAGTACGTAGAAGTGGATCCATCAATGGTTGACCTTACGTTCGAACACAAAGATGACGATATCTCAGTATTAGAGCTGAACGTTAAACTGCCTGAAGACGATAAGTAATCATCACTATCTCGTCAGCAGATTGATTAAAAAAGAGAGCCTAGGCTCTCTTTTTTGTGTCTGCGTTTTGTTCTTAAACAGTTTGGCTATTTGATTGCTTTATTCAGCCTCTCGCCAACCAGATCTAAACGCCAACCTTGCATCACATCCGGCAGTTTTTCTGGATTACGATCGTGCTTCCAAACCCAACTCAACATTTGGTTTAGTTGCTTCTTCGATGCCAAAAATTCAGTCGCTAGGCCACTGTGTTGCGAAGCGGTTTTCACTTCATCTTTCAACACTTTAAAGACTTGCTTATAGCCCGGGTAGTCCATCAAGCGTTCAACTGGTGCTGGGTACTCTTCTTCTGGCGTGTGTTCCGCTAACTTAACGATTGAGCTGATCTTCGCGCCATGACGACGTACAGAGCGGAAATCAAAACCTTCTTCTTCCATACGCTTCGGATTCTTAATCGCAAAACGCGCGACAGCCCAAAGATCTTGTTCTTTAAAGATAAAGTTCAATGCGAGATCGCGCTTAATCGCTTCTTTCAAACGCCACGTTGCAAGTGGTCTTAAGATAGCAAGTTGCTGTGGCTTCAGTTGCCATGCGCCTTTGATATCAAGGTAAGCCGTGTCTGGGTTTACTTTGCGGATACGCTTAGCTACTTGTAAGTCAGACTCTTGTTGCGCCGCTTCCCACCAGCCCGCTTCCATCACTTTCTCAAGAAGCTTATTGTACATAGGCATTAGGTAATGAACGTCTGCTGCCGCGTAGTCGAGTTGCTTTTGAGAAAGCGGACGCGCCAGCCAATCGGTACGAGATTCACTCTTATCTAAATCCACACCAACAAACTCTGAAACCAAAGCAGCAAAGCCTGTTGATAAGCCATGCCCTAAGAACGCAGCCATGATTTGAGTATCGACCATTGGGGTTGGTGTACAATCAAATGCGTTCTGGAATACTTCTAAATCTTCACCGCATGCGTGTAACACTTTCAGTACTGAAGCGTCTTTCAATAGCCCAACGAACGGTGTCATTTCATCAAGAGCAATAGGGTCAATCAGAGACAGCGTTTCGCCGTCAAATAACTGAATCAAGCCTAATTGAGGGTAATAGGTTCTTGTACGAACAAACTCCGTATCAAGCATAACGACATCGGCTTCACGTGCTTGTTGGCAAACTCGCTCAAGATCTTTCAATTGAGTAATGATTTGATAATCCACAAAAACTCTCACTGGTTTCTATTTGATCGCCGGATACAAAAATGCCGACATTAACTGTCGGCATTCTAACACCATTTTATCACGCTCGCTTAGATTAAGCGTTTCAATGGTTTCAGGAGGACCTGTGTTCGTTACTCACTCGCGCGTTTAGCAAGCTCAGCATCGTTCTCTTCACGTAGTACACGACGTAAGATCTTGCCTACATTGGTCTTTGGAAGGTCTTCTCTAAACTCAACCAGTTTAGGCACTTTGTAACCCGTTAGGTGTTCACGACAGTGCGCAATAATGTCTTCTTTAGTCAGGCTAGGGTCGCGCTTCACAACGTAGATCTTCACCAGTTCACCAGATACTTCATGAGGTTGACCGATAGCCGCTACTTCAAGCACTTGGCCGTGTAGCGCCACTACGTCTTCAATCTCATTCGGGTAAACGTTAAAGCCAGACACAAGAATCATGTCTTTCTTACGGTCAACAATGTGCAGCAAACCTTCGTCATCAAACTTAACAATGTCACCCGTCGATAACCAACCGTCTTGGTCAATCACTTCTTTGGTCGCTTCTGGACGTTGCCAGTAACCTTGCATCACTTGAGGGCCACGAACTTGCAGCTCACCTACTTGGTCATTAGCAACCACGTTACCTTCGTCGTCAATGATACGTACATCCGTAGACGGAACTGGCAAGCCGATTGCACCAGTGTAGTCTTTTAGGTCGTATGGGTTACCTGTTACCAGTGGTGAACACTCGGTTAAGCCATAGCCTTCTAACAAGTGAATGCCTGTCGCTTTCTTCCATTGCTCAGCGACAGCGCGTTGAACCGCCATACCACCACCAACAGAGAGACGCAGATTACTGAAGTCTAATTCATGGAAGTCTTCGTTGTTTACTAATGCATTAAACAGTGTGTTTACACCGGTAATTGCAGTAAACGGAACCTTTTGCAGTTCTTTAATGAAGCCAGGAATATCACGAGGGTTAGTGATAAGGAGGTTACGACCACCCATCTCCACAAACAGCAAGCAGTTCACTGTCAGTGCAAACACGTGATAAAGCGGCAGTGCTGTGACCACCAACTCTCGGCCTTCTTGCAGAACAGGACCATACGCCCCTTTCGCTTGAAGTACGTTCGCGATCATATTGCGGTGCGTTAGGATTGCCCCCTTCGCAACACCTGTTGTACCACCAGTGTACTGCAGGAAGGCAATGTCATCACCTGCCATAAACGGCTTCACATATTGAAGACGACGGCCTTTGTGCAGCGCTTTTCTGAATGAGATAGCACCCGGTAGATCGTATTTAGGAACCATGCCTTTCACGTATTTCACAACGAAGTCGACAATAGTACCTTTTGCACGAGGGAGCATTTGACCTAGGCTAGTAAGTACAACGTGTTTAACTGGAGTGTTGTCGACCACTTTTTCTAGCGTGCTAGCAAAGTTTGAAACAATAACGATCGCCTTTGCACCAGAATCGTTCAACTGATGCTCTAACTCACGAGGTGTGTACAGTGGGTTGACGTTCACTGCGATCATACCAGCGCGCAATACACCAAAGAGTGCAATTGGGTATTGCAGCAAGTTTGGCATCATCAGTGCAACGCGATCGCCCTTCTTCAGCTTCAAATCATTCTGCAGGTAAGCAGCAAAAGCACGACTGCGCTCTTCAAGCTTACGGAATGTCATTACTGAGCCCATGTTCTCAAATGCTGGTTGGTCTGCGTACTTCTGTACCGACTGTTCAAACATTTCAACAAGAGATGGGTACTGATCTGGGTTGATCGTCTCTGGTACGTCACTTGGATAACGTGAAAGCCAAGGTTTATCCACTATGTTACTCCTCGTTTATCAGCTGACGACTGCTTCGCCGCTTTTTATCATTGCGGTATTACAGCACAGCTTTAGTGCATGAGCACTAAAAGGCTCAAACACTTGTTTAAATTTTGTTAACTAAACCAAGAATTAGCTCTGAAACTAGCTCTGGGCTCTCTAAATGACAATGATGTCCGCCGGGAACAGTCTCTATAATTAGAGGACTATGGGCTGATTTGTAGCGATTATGCTGCAAATGTCTAAATCCATCATTGCCTAATATTATTAATTGAGGGCATTCAATAGCCGCCATAATCGCTTCAGCATGCGCCTGTGACATTCGATATAAAGAGTCACATTTTAGGTTAGGGTCGCATCGCCATTGCCAGGAGTCGTCTAACTCGGCAATACCTCGCTCTACAATAGGAGCTATAAGTTCGGCATTGATTTGGTTGGCGTGTGCTCTCAGCTTAATAGCATCCTCTAGACTTGATAAAGGACGTGAAGGCTTTCTCCGCTGTCGAAGACGACTGAGTACCCCATCTCTTAGACGAGAGACCGTTTCTTGGGGAGCTTCAGAAAGAGGTCCGTGACCTTCAATTTGAATTAATCCTGACACCTTTTCAGGAAAGGCGGCACTATAGCAACTTGCTATCAATGCACCAAGTGAATGTCCTACTAGCACCAGTCTGTTTGGCGATAATTTAGTCACAAGCTGATGTAAATCATCGATATAGTCATGAAATGGGTAGTAACTTCCCGACTTATGCGACGAAAGACCATGACCAAAGAGGTCAATCGCAATCAGATGACAATCGGGTAATCTGGTTTGTAGGTTGGCAATAACAGAAGAAAAACTCGCAGAATTATCTAACCACCCATGAATAAAAACGACCGTCGTAACGGTCGTTTCTGGATTGCCCATCTGCTGTGTGGCAAGCGTCCCGCTCGCAAGGGAGTATGACTTTTCAATCATCAAACATCTCATTCCATCTGACTGTACAATCTAGGCCTAGCAAAGTGAGCTACTCTACGTCCTGTATAACTCGACCGTGCCTTGGCATCGTTTGGAAGCTACGGCAATGTAGGCTTCTGCACGAATAGTAGGTTGGTGCGAAATCGTTAACAACAACACGTTCCGTAATGTTCCACAGTCGTTGGTTATCTACCTTCATCACTGGGAAGGTGTAAGGGTACTCGCCGATTTTGCCATCTTCACTACCGTCTGATTGACCAACTAGCGTAATCAAACGGCCTTCAGCAAAGCTTAACGGCTCAACGTATCCTTCAATATAACCGACAAAGCGCCCACTCGGTTCGGCATCGAGATCTGGCTTACCATTGCTTGAAATTGGCATGTTAGCAACTTCAATTCGAGTTCTGTCTTTTAAGTTGGTCACTTTTGAAATCACGCCACCTAACCGAACACTTTTAGCGTCTGGTAATTGGTCAACCCATTGCTGGTAGTCGCTGATAACAGGCTCTGATTTTGCTTCAAGCTCGCTAGGAAGTGATGAACACCCTGCAAGCACCAAGATACCAATAGAAAGGGCAATTAAGCGTATTTTAGATAAGTAATTAGGCATGGTTCTGGTCCTTAAACAGGCATTAATAAATCGCTTTAGATATAGATATCGACACCGATAAGCTTTGCAAGTTCTTCTTTTTTCGCCTGGTTCATTACATCCATGTATTCTTCCATAGCCTTACGTCCTCGGCCTTCTGGAAGATCATACTGGATTTGAGCCTTGTGTAACTCAGACTCTTTAACTTGACGAATAGAATGAGAGACAGCATTGGCCACTTTGGTTGGCTGCCCAACCGCCGTGCTAGCATCAGATTTTTTTGCCTGCTCCTTCTTTTTAACTCGATTTGGCTTAGACGTATTGCCTATCGAAGAAGGAGGTAAGTTATTAATTGATACCATGACTAAATATCTGCCCTCTCAAATCTAAATAATACGCATTTAGATCAAATTTGCATCAGAACCTTGTAAAAAATTACTCGCGACCTGGCAGCTTCTTCCACGTCACTTTATCACGCAGATAAACTGGCTCAGACTCTTCCGCAGCAACCGCTTTACCCTCTGCGTAAGCGAATTGAGCTAGGAACGCCATATCTTGAGCTTCTGGGAATAGCACTTCACACGCTTTGGTGTTAATCGCTAGTGTATCCATATGCTCGGCGTAAGCTTCCCAACCAGTACCCACTTTTGCCCATGTTTCAGAGTCAGCTTCAAGCTGCGCAGCCAATTCACTTGGCGGTGTAACACACTCAGCATCAACCGCAGTCCAACGACCGTCTTGTTCACGGCTGTAACGAGCCCAATAAACTTCACTCATACGCGCATCAATAGCGGTTGCTACCTGAGTTTCACCAAATTTACGGTAGCTGCCTTGCGCCATCGCGGCCAATGTAGAGACACCGATCATTGGTAAATCTGCACCAAAAGCCAAGCCTTGAGCAATACCAATACCAATACGTACGCCCGTGAAACTTCCTGGACCTTGACCAAACGCGATAGCATCAATATCGGTTAAAGCGATATTCGCTTCTTTCAGTACTTCATCAACCATAGGTAGAATTTTTTTCGTATGGTCTCGAGGTGCCTCTTCGCTACGAGCGAACACCTGGTCACCAATTACTAATGCAACTGAACAGTTTTCAGTTGCGGTATCTACTGCAAGAATTTTCGCGCTCATTTGTGTCTCAAATATTCGTTATCTAATCTAAAAATAATGGCTAAGCTCAACAATGCCAGTTACTCGGCAGCGGTTGAATGGTCTTTAGCTAAGAATTCTTTAATGACCCCTAAGTCACGTGTACGAGGGATAGGCGGTAAACTCGCCAAAAAGATGCCACCGTAATCGCGAGTCACCAATCGGTTATCGCAAATAATCAAAGCACCATTATCACGCTTATCACGTATCAATCGGCCGACACCTTGTTTCAAGGTAATCACAGCGTCTGGCAACTGTACTTGTGCAAAAGGATCACCCCCTTTTAACTTACAGTCCTCAATGCGAGCCTTAAGTAAAGGGTCATCAGGAGCCGTAAAGGGCAATTTATCGATGATAACACAGCTTAATGCATCGCCCCTAACATCTATCCCTTCCCAGAAAGCGCCTGTCGCCACCAGCAAGGCATTACCCAATTCCATGAACTCGGCTAAGGTTTTTTGCTTACTTGTCTCACCTTGTAATAGAACTGGAACCGTCAGGGTTTCTCGGAATCGCTCGCCCAACTCTTTCATCATGCTGTGTGAGGTGCACAGAAAGAAACAGCGGCCTTGGTTTTGCTCAATTACCGGTGTCAGCATACGAACCAGTTTATCGGCTAAGCCCGGGCTATTCGGTTCTGGAAGGTAACGAGGCACACATAAACGCGCTTGATTCGGATAATCGAATGGGCTCGGCAGTGAAAACTGAGCCGACGGTTTTAGTCCCAAGCGCGAGGTAAAGTGATCAAAATCGTCCGATACCGCCAAGGTTGCTGAGGTAAACACCCAAGCGCCCGGCTTCAGCTCAATCTGCTCGTGAAATTTGTCAGCAACTGAAAGCGGCGTAATGTGCAAAGCAAAGTGGCGCGGTGTGGTGTCATACCAATACGAATAACCGGTAATCGAGACATCACATACACGCTCAATGCGTGACTTAATCATGTTTGCACGCTCAAAAGCGGTATCCAATAGTTGGCTTCGTCCGAGTGCTAATTTCAATACATCGACGGCCAGCTGCAGTGCATCTTGCAGGCGAACTAACTCTCTGGCGATCGACTCTGATTTTAGCGCCTCGCGCCAGTTACCACGAAACCCCGTATCACCCAGCACGATTCTTAAATCAGATGAGGACTGAACCAGCCTATCACCGACCTTTTGCAATTGGCGCATGTCTTTCGCTTCGGTACGATAGCCAATCTCAATGTCTTTGGCGAGCTCGTGAATTTGTCGACTCGATACAGACTGACCAAAATATTGGCTCGCAATGTCGGGAAGTTGATGCGCTTCATCGAAGATAAACACATCTGCCTCAGGGATAAGCTCACCGAATCCGGTTTCTTTGATCGCCAAATCCGCTAAGAACAAGTGGTGGTTTACGACCACCACATCAGAATCCATCGCTTTTTTACGCGCTTTCAGTACGAAGCAATCGGTATAACTTGGACACTCTTTGCCCAAGCAATTGTCGTTGGTCGAGGTAATCGTTGGGATTACAGGGCTATCTTCCGCAATATCATCACAATCACCCAAATCACCGGTTTGCGTGGATGACGACCAGCTACGAACTTTGACTAACTGAGCGAGCAGCGTTGGATCCGTATGAGTACCATGACTTTCGATCATTTGGCGGCTCAGCCTATCCAAACACAAATAGTTTGAACGGCCCTTGAGCAAAGCAACTTGACCATGAAAGCCAAGGGCATCGGTCATCAAAGGCAGATCACGGTGGAACAGCTGTTCTTGAAGGTTTTTAGACCCCGTACTAATAATGGTTTTCTTACCACTAAGCAGTGCCGGTACAAGATAAGCAAATGTCTTACCGGTACCCGTCCCTGCTTCTACCACCAATTGGCTCTGTTGCTGAATGGCCTGTGAAACTGCTTCAGCCATGTCTAACTGAGCTTGTCTTGGTTGAAAGCCTGGGATTGCTTTACCCAGTGCGCCATCAGCAGAAAACGTTTTAGATATCATAGAGTACGAAGTTTAGAAAAAGTGAAGGCGAATTATGGCAGGTTTAGTGAGCCGGCGCGAATCAAGAATGACTTCGCACCGGAGGTGTCTGGGTTGTTTCAAATGATTTAGAGAACAGAAATGAAAATCGAGATTGCTATTTTAGCTTAAAGGTTAATTGCTTATTTTCGATTGAGATAACGAGATAGCCAAGGAGCACCCTCAAATTCATTATCATTTGGCTGTATGGCTTTTACTGCATCGCTTGGCGGGGTTTTGCTTTCCCACATTTCATCGAGAACATTTCCATCTAGCTCTGTGCTGCCAGCCAGTGAACTCACGCGTTTGCAGTACAGTTTTTTTGCTAGTAACTCTTTATCCATAAGTATCACCTCTATTTTTGGCCAAGGCTAAAATGCCTCGGTTGAAGTTCAAATGCGTACTACGGTCAAAACTTTAAAAATGAAGCTTCTGCCTGTTTTTCTATCTGAAAACTGATATTTCGACATCAAACAATTTATCAAAGCGATAAATGAGCAGCAGAATTTGTTGAAACCAAATTGATAATAGATTAATTATAACGGTGATATTGCGGCTCAGTTCACCGTTCGACGGCCTGTATTTAATTTGAAGAATAAAAAATATTTCATGGAAGTAAGATGCAAATGGAAAGAAAAACATTACTAACACATTGTACTGATGCCCCAGGCCTCATCTCAAAGATCACCAACATTTGTTACAAGCACCAACTCAATATTGTTCACAATAACGAGTTCGTAGATAACACCAGTGGTCACTTCTTTATGCGCACAGAGCTTGAAGGGTATTTCAATGATGAAACCTTTCTAGCAGACCTAGACCAAGCCCTGCCAGAAAACGCGAAACGTAAGCTCGTTGGCTCTTCTCGCAAACGTGTGGTTATTCTCGTGACGAAAGAAGCACACTGCCTTGGCGACATTCTCATGAAGAACTTCGATGGTAGCTTAGACGTTGAAATCGCAGCGGTTGTCGGTAACTACGATATTCTACAAAGCCTAACCGAGCGTTTTGATATCCCTTATCATCATGTTTCACACGAAGGTCTGAACCGTGAAGAGCATGAGCAAAAAATGCTGGAAGTGATTGACCAATACGAGGCTGATTACCTTGTTTTGGCTAAGTACATGCGAGTGCTTACTCCGGGATTTGTTGAAAAGTACAACCACAAGATCATCAATATTCACCACAGCTTCTTGCCTGCATTCATCGGTGCGAAACCCTACCAACAAGCCTATGAGCGTGGCGTAAAGATCATTGGTGCAACGGCGCACTTCGTGACAAACGATTTAGATGAAGGCCCAATCATTAAGCAAGACGTTATCCCTGTCGATCACAACTTCAGTGCGAAAGACATGGCGCAAGCGGGTCGTGACGTAGAGAAGAATGTTCTAAGTAAGGCGCTAAACAAGGTGATCAATGATCACGTGTTTGTTTACGGCAACAAGACTGTCATTCTGTAGGTTCGACACCTATTAGAACCCAATAAAAAACGCGTAATAGGATCGCCCCATTACGCGTTTTTTGTATCTGGTTATCGAGTCCGTTGTTAGAGATTCCCGACTACGCTCCTTCGTCGCTATCGGGAATGACGGTGTTCAATCATCGGCTCTCTATCTAGATACTTTTATATTTTAAAAGCGCTCTCGATAGTTAGCAGACCCACACAGCAACTAACCGACTAAATCCGTCATTCCGACGAGCCTAAGCGAGATCAGGAATCTCGCCCCTTTAAACTATCGACTAAAACTAAGCTTGCTCTGATTCTACAATCTTCTTCAACGAATGTGGGTGCAGCTTGATACAAATCCCTTGATGCTTAAATGCAACGGTTGGGTTGTTCAAACGCTCACCCTCACCTTTCGGGCTAGACAGCTTGATCTTAACACCTTGCTCAGCCAGCGTTTCAAAGTTAGCAGCGAACTGCGGGTAAGTGTCTTTCAGATCCGCTAAGTACTCGTCAGCCGTTTGAGCATGAGACGGAATCACGAACTCAACGTGTTCCCAATCTTGGCTCGGGTAAATCTTGCCTTCTGCGGGGTATGGTAACTCTAAACACTCAATGCTCCAGCCACGGCTTTGCAAAGGTTCATCAAAAGCAATAACAACAATTGGACGACCATTGATCATCGCTTGTGAAATCGTAGAGCCGAATTCAGACCATGCTTGATGCGCCGCTTTCGCTAATTCCGTTTCATTGATTCTTAGCGCGATATGATCCGCTTGAGCAAAACTCAGATCCAAACCCAGTACGTTACCTAGGTTCTCAATTTTCGCCATAAACGTATCAAGGCGGGTGATCATTTGTTGCGGTTCTAATTCAGCTTGCTTGAGGCTCATCGTCATTGTCTGTGTTCTCCAAATATTGGCTGCATGGTATCAGTTTTGCTTTGTTCAACAAGCGCCGCGTATACAAAAAGACAGCCGATAAGCACGTTGGCTCACATTCCTAAATACACAAACGCTGAATGGCGAAAATTGATTGTCAAAAACCCCTCAGGAAATGTTAATTTTCTATCAATTCGACCTATAAGAAACCGCACAAAATTGGTATGATTACTGCCATTTTTGTGAACTTAAACAGTGTCTGTTGTTCATTTCGGCATTAAATCGTTAACTAGACGCATAATTAACCAAGTTTGATGACCTCGAAATAACGGCCACTCTTATCATCCTTGAATTGAAGGAAACGCGTGTGAATATCCAAGCACTTATTAATGACAAAGTATCTCAGGCTCTAGAAGCCGCTGGCGCACCTGCAGGCTCTCCTGCTGCTGTTCGCCAATCTGCAAAACCACAATTTGGTGACTACCAAGCAAACGGCGTAATGGGCGTTGCTAAGCGACTAGGCACTAACCCGCGAGAATTTGCTCAGAAAGTATTGGACGTTCTAAACCTAGACGGTATCGCTTCTAAAGTTGAGATCGCAGGTCCAGGTTTCCTTAACATCTTCCTAGATGAAGCTTTCCTAGCAAAACAAGCAGACGCAGCACTTGCTGACTCTCGCCTTGGTGTTGCGGCAGCTGAAGCACAAACCATTGTTGCTGACTACTCAGCGCCAAACGTTGCAAAAGAAATGCACGTTGGTCACCTACGTTCAACGATCATCGGTGATGCCGTTGTTCGTACACTGGAATTCCTAGGCCACAAAGTTATCCGTGCTAACCACATCGGCGACTGGGGTACTCAATTCGGTATGCTTATCGCAAACCTTGAGCGTGTTCAGGCTGAATCAGGTGAAGTTTCAATGGAGCTTGCTGATCTTGAAGGCTTCTACCGTGAATCTAAAAAGCTTTACGACGAAGACGAAGAGTTCGCAGTTAAAGCACGTGGCTACGTAGTGAAACTACAAAGCGGCGACGAGTTCTGCGCAGAGATGTGGAAGAAGCTTGTTGACGTAACAATGATTCAAAACCAACGCAACTACGATCGTCTAAACGTTTCACTAACACGTGATGACGTAATGGGCGAAAGCATGTACAACCACATGCTTCCAGGTATCGTTGCTGATCTTAAAGAGCAAGGTCTTGCTAAAGAAGATGACGGCGCGCAAGTTGTATTCCTAGACGAATACAAAAACAAAGATGGTGACCCAATGGGCGTTATCATCCAGAAGCGCGACGGCGGTTTCCTTTACACAACAACTGATATTGCCTGTGCAAAATACCGTTTTGAAGAGCTAGGCGCAGACCGCGTTCTTTACTTCATCGACTCTCGTCAGCACCAACACCTAATGCAAGCTTGGACTATCGTTCGTAAAGCAGGTTACATCCCTGAATCTGTTTCTCTTGAGCACCACGCGTTCGGCATGATGCTAGGTAAAGACGGTAAGCCATTCAAGACTCGTGCAGGCGGTACAGTTCGTCTAGCTGATCTTCTTGATGAAGCAGAAGTTCGAGCTGCACAGCTGATCGAATCTAAGAACCCAGAACTAGCAGAAGACGAGAAGAAAGCGATCGCTAACACAGTTGCAATGGCAGCGGTTAAGTACGCAGACCTTTCTAAGCACCGTACTACTGACTACGTGTTCGATTGGGACAACATGCTTGCGTTCGAAGGTAACACAGCACCTTACATGCAATACGCATACACTCGTGTTGCTTCTGTATTTGCGAAAGCTGGCGTTTCTATGGACTCTCTTGAAGGTGAAATCAAAATCACTGAAGAGAAAGAAAAAGCACTTATCGCGAAACTTCTGCAGTTTGAAGAAGCAGTTCAATCTGTTGCTCGTGAAGGTCAACCACACATTATGTGTAGCTACCTATTCGAACTAGCAGGTCAGTTCTCTAGCTTCTACGAAGCATGCCCTATCCTAGTAGCAGAAGACGAAGCGGTTAAACAGAGCCGTCTGAAGCTTGCTGCCCTAACAGCGAAGACAATCAAACAAGGTCTGTCGCTTCTAGGCATCGAGACTCTAGAACGCATGTAAGCGATTCGAGATTCGAGATTCGAGATTCGAGATTCGAGATTCGAGATTCGAGATTCGAGATTCGAGATAATTAGAAAGGTTGACGTGAAAGCGTCAACCTTTTGTTTTATTTGGAGGTTATATTTACTTAACTATCCGCAAACTTCCGTTGCAAGAGATCTCCTACTACGCTCCTTCGTCGCTCTAGGAGATGACGGCAATGAGTGCCGTAAGTCCGAGACAGGATCAATGGCGCGTTCCCCCCCATCCCCTTCATTGATGAGAGAGCGTGATAGGGAATCTGCTGATTGAGATCGTAAGCGCTAGCCACATTCCTATTCCAACCTTATACTCACTAAAACAATTAATTGGAAAGATCATGAGCTTCGAACTTCATCCTCAATTGGCAAAAGACACCACCGTTATTGGCGAATTCCCACTTAGCCTTGCGCTACTGCACAAAGACAACGCTGTGCCTTGGGTTATTCTGGTACCAAAACGTTCCAACCTCAAAGAGCTGCATCACTTACCAATGAAAGAGCAACAGCAGTTCTTACATGAATCTCAAGCAGTGAGCCAAGCACTAGAAGCTACGTTCCAACCGGATAAGCTCAACCTAGGCGCACTAGGTAACATGGTGCCACAACTGCACATCCACCATATCGCACGTTTCAAAGATGATGTGGCATGGCCTGGCCCGGTGTGGGGCAACACCGCAGGCGAACAACGCAGTGAAGAAGAGCAAGCAGCCATCCTAACTCGTATTCAAAATGTGCTGTCACTAAGCTCTATCTTTAAGAAAGCTTAACCTTGTGGCACAGGTGATGCCTCTTAGCTAGGCATCACCATTATTACCAATGTGTAATAATAATTCACAAAAATACCCCATTATCACAACACAGGCTCCCACGTATACTCTCTTGCACACAATATAGAGAGAGCATCATGAAACAAACCTTCAACCTATTTCGTCATATCAGCTGGATCGCCATCATCTGTTCTATGCTTGCTTCCCTACTCTTATTCTTTATGGGAGCAACCAAGACTTACTCTGCTTTTGCGATCTTCATGCTCAATCAGGTACCGCCAGAATCGCTCGCGCATTTAGACACAACAGATATCGCGATCTCTTACTTGATTAAGTCTCTGGATACGTTTTTGATTGCTTTTGTACTCTTCATCTTTTCTCACGGTGTGTTCACTTTATTCATCTCGGATAAAAGCCATGCCGCGAAAAGTGACCAACAAGTCAATAAAAGCAAAGTACTTAGCTGGATAAAAACACCCAACATTGGCCACCTGAAAAACATTTTGGCTGAAGTGATTATCATCATTCTCTTCGTGAAATTTTTGGAGCTTGTGCTCGTCAACTTCGACAGCATTGGGTGGGACATATTGGTTCTTCCAGTATCCATATTGTTACTGAGTATCGGCCTTAAAGTTCTTGGATTAGGTGAAACCAAAGAGTCTTAAGTTGTTAAACACAAACAAAAAAACCGCAGCTCATAGGCTGCGGTTTTTTATTAGATATTGACCGAACTACATCATCACATTCAGCGACAGACCATCTTGTTTGCAGATGGTGTAGCGAACACGCGTCGTATGACCATGTTTGTTAGTGTCGACCAAACGAGATACTTTGCCCTTCTTGACCCACACGCTCAACATCGCATCCACGCCATCTTCACTCATACCAAATTTCGCTGCAATCTCTTTACGAGCTGCGAAACCTTGGCTATCTATGTACTGATGAAGTTCAGTTAAAATCATACCACTTGCACCTCTAATGCTTTTTGCTTGCTGCCAACCTTCTTGAATACACGGTAGGTGATCACAAAGCCACCAGCAATCGCGACCATCCACACTGCACTTGTCACAGGGTGCGCTGCAAAGTTTGCCGCTTGGTAGTAGAAAGTTGCACCAAAGTAGCCAAGCGCCATTGTCCAAACCGCAATAAAGCGTGCAAACATTTGACCAAATTCACGAACATAAGCACCCATTGCTGCCACACAAGGTGTGTAAAGCAAGATAAGGATTAAATAAGCAAACGCAGCGTGACCAGAAACAAATTTGTCTTTCAGGTTACCAAAGATAGACGAGTCAACCTCTTGCTCTTCAGCAACAGCGCCTGAATCGCTTAGGTCACCAACTTCAATACCTAGAGGATCCGAGTAGCTCAAGCCTGATAGGTTTTCAGGGATCGTCATCACCGCTTCTTGTAAGCTCGCCGCCAAATCAAACTCAGCAGCTTCTTCATCAGAAGGCGTTGTGTAAAGGCTGTTCAAGGTACCCACTACCGCTTCTTTCGCGAAGATACCAGTAATGATACCTACCGTTGCTGGCCAGTTTTCTTCTGTAATACCAATTGGTTGGAATACAGGAGTCACAACTTGAGCTGCCTTAGAAAGTACTGAATTTTCGCTGTCTTCGTTACCGAAACTGCCATCCATACCTAGAGAGTTCAAGAAGCTTAAGATTGCCACCACAACCACAATCGTTTTACCGGCACCAAGCACGAAGCGCTTCAGTTTCTGCCATGTTTTCAGCATCACGTTTTGTACGGTTGGCAACTCGTAGTCTGGCATCTCCATCACCAAGCTATCGCTGCTACCTGGGTAGATCGTGTTTTTAAGGAACAAGCCAGTAAATACAGACGCTAGAATACCCATGATGTACAAAGCAAATACTACGTTTTGGCCCGCACCAGGGAAGAACGCCGCTGCAAACAGTGCGTATACCGGTAGACGAGCACCACATGACATAAATGGTGCCATCGATGCAGCTAGCTTACGCTCACGCTCTTGGTCAAGCGTACGAGTTGCCATGATTGACGGTACGTTACAGCCAAAACCAAGAACTAACGGTACAAATGCTTTGCCCGGAAGACCAATCTTTTGCATCACTTTATCAAGTACAAACGCAGCACGCGCCATGTAGCCTGAACTTTCAAGTACCGCTAAGAACAAGTAAAGCGCCGCGATAACAGGAATAAAGGTTGCAACAGTTTGAATACCACCACCGATACCATCTGCAAGAATAGTAACCAGCCAAACTGGTAGGTGTCCGTCTAATAAATGGTGCCCACCATCAACCAATATTGCACCAACACCAATATCAAAGAAGTCGATGAACGCACTACCAATATTGATAGAGAACATGAACATTAGGTACATAATGACAAAGAAGAAAGGGATACCGACCCATTTGTTCAGAATGAATTGGTCAGCTTTCTCTGTGAAGTTACGGCTTAGCTTACCTTCGCTGCGACGCACACGCTTGCACAAGTCGTGTAAGAAGGTGTATTTCGCGTCGGCTACCGCAAGGTCGATATCAAACTCGGCGCCAAGACGGACATTATCAATTTGAGTACGTGTTTGCGGAGCTAATCCGTTTAGCACCAAGTAATCATTTTCTAGCGCACGAATCGCAAGCGCTCGGTGAGAAACATCAGCATCATCAAAGTGTGATTCAACAGAAGGAATAAGTGCTTCTAATGCGTCGTCATAGTTAATAGAGATAGGATCAAGGCTAACACCTTGGACAAGAAGCTTATGCAGGCGCTCTTTGAAGCGAGCCACTTGGCCTTTATCGTTCGCAGACAAACTAAGAACCGGACAACCTAGCTCTTTCTCCAGCGCTTTCAGGTTAATCACCTGACGCTCACGCTTTAATACATCCATTTTATTCAATACCACGATCATTGGGCGACCCAACTCTCGCAATTGCAATGTCATGTATAAGCTTCGTTCTAAACAACTTGCATCAACAACATTAATGATCACGTCAGCAGGGTGAGTCAGAACAGCTCGCGACGCGATAGATTCATCAATACTATTTGCATCATTACCACTATCTAGTGCGTAGATACCAGGCAAGTCAGTTAGCTGAAATTGGTCACCCGCATGTGAATAGACACCCGTTTTCTTTTCAACGGTTACGCCTACCCAGTTACCAACATGCTGCTTCGCACCTGTTAGTGCATTGAATAACGTTGTTTTGCCACTATTCGGGTTACCAACGGTAAGAACTTGATAATCCATTTAGATAACCTCGATTTGTTCTGCGATGCTTTCACGAATGGCGATAGAGACACCTCTCACCTCAACTTGAAGCGGGTCACCCATCGGTGCGCGGCGGATTAGTGTTACCTCTGTTTTTGGCAACATACCCATGACCATGAGTTTTTTTCTAACGTCTGGTGTTAGACCAGTTAGCGCAACTATAGAAGCCGCTTTTCCTTGCTCTAGTTGTGAGAGTTTCATATATACCCAACTTCGTGACTGATAATGAGAAAGATTGTTATTAACACCATGATACACATACATGACCACAATTCTATTGTGTGAAATCAATGTTTTCGAAAATACATACTCGTAAATTTCGTTAAAAACGTTTACGTCAAAACCGTTACTTTCAACAACTAGTGAGAACTACCTCACTAGTACATCACAATCAAAAACCCAACAACTCATTAGATATCAATAACTTATAAAAATGTCGCTTTTCTCATAGCCTTCTGTCGTTAATTTTATAAGTAAAATAAGTCACTAATCGTATAGTTACTCCATCGAAGAGAAACTCCTTCTCTTTAATTTAATTCCAGAGGTGATGTGGCTTGCCATATCACTCCGGCAGCAAGCGAAGGTGTCATTGGCACCCGTGGTATAGTCCCCCCGGCTATACCACGATATTTTTTTTTCTTATCTCCCTCAACAAAACCATACTCAAACAACTCAATCGTAAATACCCCAATTATCTCGTATCTCGTATCTCGTATCTCGTATCTCGTATCTCGTATCTCGTATCTCGTATCTCGTATCTCGTATCTCGTATCTCGTATCTCGTATCTCGTAGAAGCATAAAAAAAGCCCCAACACGAATGTCGAGGCTTCAATAAAACTATCTGTCGTTAACGTAAGGCTGGCTGGTTAATATTGTTCGCTCTAGTCTTCACTGTTTTCTGCAAACTTAGATGGAGACATACCAAAGTGATGTTTGAACCTTTGGCTGAAATAAGACGGGTCATTAAAGCCAGAGTCAAAAGCAACGTCTGATATCTTCTCTCCCGCGAGCAACCGCTCACACGCATGCTCCAAGCGAACCTCATTCAAATGTTCTTTAAAGGTCTTGTTATAAGCCATCTTAAAGCGCCTTTGTAAGCTTCTCTCAGACATAAATAGATACTTAGCAGCAGTAGCAGTACCAAACTCAGCATCAGCGTAGTGCTCACTAACAAGCTGAGACACTCGGTTCTTCCACTCTTGCTCTGCACTAAGCTTTAACTGCTCAGGTGAGGTATTAGCGAGCTTAATAGTCTCAATCTGCTCTATTGTATTGGTTTCGAGATTATCTAATACCTGATAGTCGATTGGCCAAGTAAGCTGAACCTTATTTTGAGAATCCGACACAAAGGCATTGATTTCACCACCGCTCTGATTCATCAGCAACGGCAACTTTTCTATGTTTAAGTCGGTCGACTTACCACTGTTGTCACTAATACTGGAAGTTAACTTAGGGAAAGGCATGCCATGATCTAAAATGGTAACGACTAGGTGTTCTTTCAGCTCCTCCACCATGACCACCATACTCTGCGACTTAAAGTTACGCTTGATGATGCTCGCGATCAGGCTATTGAAGATAATATCGAGATTAAAATACAGTAAAGAGACATGTCTGTGCTTAGTATCTACCTTTATTTCTAGCTCAATGCCAGCCTTGGCTAAGTCTTCCTGCCACGCCTTAAGCACCGACTCCAAGATTAAGATCATATCGTAACCAACGGCGCCACCACCTTGACGGCTATTGCTCAATTGAGCCAAACCATTCTTTAACGCAAGAATCGGCGATTTACCTTGTTCATCACTCCAATTAGGGAGCATGGCTGCAACTTGGTTAACCTCTGAAGAGAGTTCGTCGGCTGTATGAGACACAAGCGCATTCTTAACCGATAACTGCTTCTTAAGTTGCTGATTAGTCGTCAGTAGTATCCTACTTTGGTGCCTCAACTGATCAGTTTTCAAAGCTACTTGTGCTTTAAGATGTCTGTTGGCAAAAGTGACGTAACGCGAACGCCAAAAAACCAAAATGGTGACCACACAAATCAGTAAGATAAGAGAGCTCGCAGCAGCCCAATTACTGAGATACCAAGGTTCCGCTATAGAGAAGCTTTGATTGGTTGAGACAAAACGATAGTGTGAATCCTTTACCGGCTTCACTTCGAGCGTATAATCCCCCGGAAGCAAGTGGTCGAGTGTTAATAAGCCACCTTCAAACTCACTCCAAGGTTCATCATCATTGAGTCGATACTCCATCGCAGGGGCAAATGTAGCAGGCAAAATGCCTAGCTTAAAGCCAATCGATGAACCATAAGGGATCTCGGCTAAATCCGCGCTCTTCCCACCCAATGATACGGTCTTTTGGTTAACACTTATCTTACTCAGCAATGCTCGGCTATGAGGCGTGGTAGATACCAACAACTCATTAGACAATGCACTCACCACACCATACTTGGAACCTAAAACTAACCGTGAGGATTGATTCTCCTCACTATAAAAGAGTTCACATGCACCGGCCGCCAATTCATTGGTGATCAAACCAAATGGTGAACCTATGTGCTTGTGCAGCTGACCATCCAGTCCATAATAGCTAAGTCCTTTTGAAGACCCCAACCACACACCATTCTCATCGCTAATCAGACAACTCGGACTGATATTCTCTTCAACTAAGGCGATCTCTTCTATCATCGAACCATCGTAAGGGATCCGATAAACGCCATAACTACCCGCAAACCACTGAGAGCCATCATTGGCTTTTTCTATATCAACCACTTTGCCAAATCGTTCGCTGGAACGACTAAAGCTGATCCGTTTATCAACAAAGGAATAGAAGCCATGGTCGGTGCCGATGTAGACGCGACCTTGTAAACCAATATTTAGATCTGTAATTTTTGCTGGCAGGAACTTATCCACCAACCAATCCATTCCGTAGCCCGTAAGCTCCATATGGTCGATCGATAATGAATAGAGACTTTGACCAGAGGTCATCCAAAGGGTGTTATCACCTTGAAGGGCAAAATTCTCGATGTGGACGCCTTCAATGGCTCTTGGCAAATTCAGCGCTTCAAACTCCAACGTCTCGGTATTGAAGCTTATAATCCCTTCTTCGGTCGCCAACCAAATTGACGTACCAAAAATCTGAAAGTCCTGTACTGGTTTTTGATATACGCGCCTAGGCCTCTCTTCAGTTTCAGAATCAACGAGGTAGAGGCCCATCGAAGATGCCACCCAAGATAGATGCTCACCGATTGGCTCAACTTTATTGATCACCATACTGCTGGAGTGCATGCCCATTCCGGTGAGTGGCGTTCTTGAGAATGTCTTACTAAACAAAGAAAAATACCGAATACCGTTGTTGGTCGCGACCCACATCCCACCAGCATGATCGTTAATTAATGAGTAAATCTTCTCTCCCGGTAACGAAAAGTCTTGGTTAGCAGCTTGTTCAAAACGAGTGATTTCGCCAGTAATAAAGTTGTAGCTAATCAAGCCGTGCTCAGTACCAATCCAATATTGATTCGTGGTTTCAGCAACAGAGAGCACATGCGAGCCACTGATCTTGGTCTCTTTCTCAGAATTAGCCAAATCAACAATCACAACACCATTTAATGTACCAATCAGTAATTCACGTCGCGCATTCGAAAAGTATACGGTCTCGATGTAGTGTTTATCAGAGGCAGCAACATGGGTAAATTCTTGATTTTCTGATAGGTAAGTGCCGGAACTGGTTGCCAGTACCCATTTTGATAATACCCACTCAGCATCATTAATCGTAATGTCGCTGCTGTTGTTGTATCGGTACAATTTGAGAAGTGAATAGGTATTAAATTCTAACGACTGAGTGTTATAGGTGTAGAAGTTATTGCCGTCGGTCACCCAGATGTAATTGTCAGACGCACCAATATTGGTTATCTCTGAACCAGGGCTAAGGCTAAATGCGAGCTCGTTACCAAGCCCAGGAGTATGTCGATATACCTCATTATCAAAAAACGTCCAAAACTCATCGTTCAGGAAAGCAACGCGTTCCGATGAGAACTGTAGCAGACTGCCTTTTCGTGGTAGCAAAGCTCGACCATCGTAAAACAGGACTTTTCCATGCACATCATGGATCCAAAGCCCACCACCAGCGCCTAGATAAAGATTTTTAGCCGCGAGAAAATTCCCTTGCGCTTGAACAGGCAAAGGATAAAAGACAGACGGTGATGTATTTAACGCAAGAGCGCTAAATGAAATGCTCATTAGCATGAACATTCGGAAGACAATTCGATACAACTTCTAATCCTGAACAGCAACAACGTATGAAGTTTCGGCTACCGCAATGTCTTAACCTGCTCGACCAGAAACTGAGTTTTTTTGTGATTATTATTATCTTTCCATTTTAGCGGAAATCTACGAAGGAGAAAGAAGGTTTATTGTTTGTTGAAAGGTTTTATCTTAGCGGTCACGAAAATGCCGCAAAAAGCGGCATTATTTATAATCATATCGAGAGCAAAGTGGAGTAAAGGTTACTCACTATTGATTACTTTGCGTTTAGGCAGCTTGTGTAACTATCGGTAAGTTGCTGAAGAAAATCGAAATAACTTCCACTCTTTACTTCAACTGTAGAACCTATTGGGTCCAATTGACCTTGTTTCGCATTACTTCCACGAGTCACTGATTCAATTACAGCCGGTGTAAATTGAGGCTCAGAAAATACACATTGAACGTTTTCACGTACTATCGTTTTCTTAATCGCAATCAAGCTTTTTGCACCCGGTTTACGCTCTGGGCTCACGGTGAAATGACCCAAGTTATTTAGGCCAAATTCTTCTTCATAGTAACCATATGCATCGTGGAAAACGTAGTAGCCTTTGTCTTTCACCGGAGCAAGTTGCTCACGAATAGACTGCTGCTTCTCTTTCAATGCAATCAGGAATGAATCGAGATTTTCTTGATATGCCATTGCATTGTCTGGGTCAGTTTCAATGAGCTTGTCTGAAATGTATTTCGCAGCAACTGCAACCTGATCGATCCCCAACCAAAAATGCGGGTCGTGGCTGCCGTGGTGGTGACCTTCATGCGCGTCATGGTCATGCTCATCGTGGCCGAACTCTCGTAAGTTGATACCAGGGATTTTACCGATTTCGATAACGTTATCATTCGATTCAATCACCTTAGTCAGAAACGCTTCTAAATCAGGACCAAACCAAACAACCATGTCTGCACCGTGAACTTTTTTGACATCAGACGGTTTAAGCGCATAATCGTGCGGCGAAGCATTGCTGTTCATCAACACATCCGGTTCACTAACGCCTTGCGTTAATTCTGTCACAATCATTTGAATTGGTTTGAAGCTTGTTAGAATGGTATTAGCACTTGCAACACTTGGCGCTAAAAGCAAAGTAGCAAGTATATAAGATGAACGTGACATAATTCCTCGATAATAGAAAAGTAGCTTAGGCTTGAGGTAAATGTTACATTATAACATTAGCGAATTGCAAATGAGTTCTATTCATGGATAACTTAATCCAACTAGATTCTGTGAGCGTCGAGTTTGACGGTCGAAAAGTCCTAGACAATATCTCTCTAAATTTAGAGCGTGGCAGAATCACTACCCTAATTGGGCCAAACGGTGCGGGAAAATCAACCCTAGTAAAAGTACTACTTGGGCTCCAACACAAATACTCTGGAAAGATTACCAAATCAAAAAAACTAAAAATTGGTTATGTTCCTCAAAAGCTAAAGCTGAATGATTCTCTGCCTCTCAATGTAGAGCGTTTCCTTAAGCTCACCGGTAGATTCAGTAAACAAGAGATCTTGGAAGCTCTAAAACTCGTTGGCGCTGAGCATCTGATGAAAAGCAACATGCATCAGCTATCAGGTGGTGAAAACCAACGCGTACTAATTGCTCGTTCTCTCTTGAGAAGGCCAGACCTATTGGTTCTTGATGAACCTGCACAAGGCGTAGATGTACAAGGTCAAATCGATCTCTACGAACTGATTGATTCTATTCGTCACCGCTTTGGCTGTGCAGTCTTTATGGTTTCACACGACTTACATTTAGTGATGGCAAAAACAGACGACGTGATCTGTTTACACCACCACATCTGCTGCTCTGGTGCACCCGCTGATATTAAGCATCATCCTTCTTATATCGCTCTATTTGGTACTGCGGTTCAAGAAAGTTTGGCGTTCTATCATCACCAACATGACCATCATCACCATGACTTAGCAGGCCAACCTGTATCTGGAGATGTGCACGACTGTTCTAACCATAAACACGGACATCACCACTAATGCTTGAGTTTCTTTTACCTTCTATCCTCGCAGGCTTAGGCATCGCGCTTATTGCTGGTCCACTGGGGTCGTTCGTAGTGTGGCGTAAGATGGCGTACTTTGGCGACACATTGGCTCACGCCTCTTTAATGGGTTTAGCGCTTGGTTTCCTGTTCAATATTAACTTGTACTTCGCGCTGCTGATTTGCTGCTTAATGTTGGCTGTATTACTCGTGACCTTACAAAAGCAAAAGCTGGTCGCGACCGATACGTTGCTCGGCATATTAGCCCACAGTGCACTCTCGCTCGGCTTGGTTGCTGTTAGCTTCTTAGATAACGTTCGTGTTGATCTAATGAGTTACCTATTCGGTGACCTGCTTGCCGTTTCTCCCACTGATTTAGTGTTCATCTATGCAGGCGCTAGTGTTATTGGTTTAGTGTTGGCTATCTTCTGGCGGCCACTGCTATCAACAACAGTGAACGAAGATCTTGCGGCGGTTGATGGCATCAACATTGATTTAATGCGCCTGATTCTAATGCTACTGGTCGGCATCGTGATTGCGGTTGGTATGAAGTTTGTTGGGGCGTTGATCATGACATCACTGCTGATTATCCCTGCTGCAACAGCAAGAAAGTTCTCAAGTACACCTGAACAAATGACGTTGCTCGCTTCGATTATTGGCTCTATCGCAGTATGTGGTGGGTTGAGCCTATCTTGGTTCTACGACACACCAGCAGGCCCATCTGTTGTGATCAGTGCTGCTGCAATGTTTATGTTATCTCAGATGGTGAAAACCCGAGCGTAGTCATACGGTTCGTATCTCGTATCTCGTATCTCGTATCTCGTATCTCGTATCATTGAAAGCATACAAAAAAGGCTTGGTCATCGACCAAGCCTTTCTATTATTCATCGCTTAACGCGCTGATTACCAACCAGTAATCTCACGTAAACCTTTACCGATGTCAGCAAGAGACTTAACTGTCTTAACGCCTGCTGCTTCTAGTGCTGCGAATTTGTCTTCAGCAGTACCTTTACCGCCAGAGATGATTGCGCCAGCGTGGCCCATACGTTTACCTGGAGGAGCTGTAACACCTGCAATGTAAGAAACAACTGGCTTAGTTACGTTCGCTTTAATGAACGCTGCCGCTTCTTCTTCCGCAGTACCACCGATCTCACCAATCATTACGATTGCTTCAGTCTCAGGGTCTTCTTGGAACAGTTTTAGGATATCAATGAAGTTTGAACCAGGGATTGGGTCACCACCGATACCAACACATGTAGACTGACCGAAGCCTTCATCTGTTGTTTGTTTAACTGCTTCGTAAGTAAGAGTACCTGAACGAGATACGATACCTACTTTACCTTTCTTGTGGATGTGACCAGGCATGATACCAATCTTACACTCGTCTGGAGTGATAAGACCTGGACAGTTAGGACCGATCATGCGAACGCCAGTTTCTTCTAGCTTCACTTTAACGTCGATCATGTCTGTTGTTGGGATACCTTCAGTGATCGTTACGATCAGTTCGATACCTGCATCAATCGCTTCTAGGATTGCGTCTTTACAGAAAGGTGCTGGTACGTAGATAACCGTTGCTGTTGCGCCTGTTACTTCTACTGCTTCGCGTACAGTGTTGAATACTGGAAGACCAAGGTGAGTTTGACCACCTTTACCAGGAGATACACCACCAACCATTTGCGTACCGTATGCGATAGCTTGCTCTGAGTGGAATGTACCTTGACCGCCAGTGAAACCCTGACAGATTACTTTAGTGTCTTTGTTAATTAATACAGACATTATTTCGCCTCCGCAGCAGCAACAACTTTCTGAGCAGCATCTGTTAGAGATTCAGCTGCAATGATATCAACGTCAGAATTAGCAAGTACTTCGCGACCTAGGTCTGCGTTTGTACCTTCTAGACGAACAACAACAGGTACTGTTACGCCTACTTCTTTAACCGCACCGATAATACCTTCAGCGATCATGTCACAACGTACGATGCCACCGAAGATGTTTACTAGTACTGCGCTAACATTGTCATCAGAAAGGATGATCTTGAATGCTTCAGCTACACGCTCTTTAGTTGCGCCGCCGCCTACATCAAGGAAGTTTGCTGGTTTGCCGCCGTGTAGGTTAACGATATCCATCGTACCCATCGCAAGGCCTGCACCGTTAACCATACAGCCAACGTTACCATCTAGTGCTACGTAGTTTAGTTCCCACTGTGCTGCGTGTGCTTCGCGCTCATCTTCTTGAGATGGATCGTGCATTTCACGCAGTTTAGGTTGACGGTACATCGCGTTTGAGTCGATGTTGATCTTGCCGTCTAGACAAAGAAGGTTGCCTTCACCAGTGATAACAAGTGGGTTAATTTCCAGTAGAGCTAGATCGTACTGAGCGAACATTTCACCAAGACCCATGAAGATCTTAACGAACTGTTTGATTTGGTCGCCAACTAGACCAAGTTTGAATGCTAGTTCACGGCCTTGGTAAGCTTGAGGGCCTACTAGAGGATCGATCGCAGATTGGTGAATCAACTCTGGAGTTTCTTCAGCGATTTTCTCGATGTCCACACCGCCTTCAGTTGACGCCATGAATACAATTTTACGAGTTGCGCGGTCAACAACAGCACCTAGGTAAAGTTCGTTAGCGATGTTTGACGCTTCTTCAACTAGGATCTTAGTTACAGGCTGACCATTAGCGTCTGTTTGGTAAGTCACTAGGTTTTTACCTAGCCACTTTTGTGCAAACTCTTTAACGCCTTCTTTTGTGTCGTGTAGCTCTACGCCACCCGCTTTACCGCGGCCACCAGCGTGTACTTGACACTTAACGACTTTTTTCTCAGTTGAGATACGGCCAGCAGCTTCGAAAGCTTCTTGTGCAGTATCACATGCGAAACCTTCTGGTACAGGCAAACCGAATTCTGCAAACAGCTGTTTGGCTTGGTATTCATGCAAATTCATTTTGATATTCCGTTTATTTTCCCTTAAGGGATTATTATTTCCATAACGACACAGTTTCCTGTGTTACGTCTGTAGGGTCTTCTCAAATCAACTGCTGTCCATTTTGTAATGGCTTGGCAGTTCAAGTGAAGGCCAGACGTTGAGCAGCCTAGCCTTTGAAACTTTTTACGTCTAGCTAACAGGGCTAACTAGACGTTTTAGCGATACTAAACGTCTAATAGCAGACGTGCAGGATCTTCTAGTAGCTCTTTGATGGTCACTAGGAAGCCAACTGATTCACGGCCATCGATTAGACGGTGGTCGTAAGAAAGCGCTAGGTACATCATTGGTAGAATTTCTACTTTGCCATCAACTGCCATTGGACGTTCTTGGATTTTGTGCATACCCAAGATAGCCGCTTGTGGTGGGTTGATAATTGGCGTAGACATTAGAGAGCCGAATACACCACCGTTTGTGATAGTGAAGTTACCACCCATTAGCTCATCAACAGTTAGCTTGCCGTCACGGCCTTTGATCGCTAACTCTTTGATGCCTTTTTCGATGTCAGCGAAACCTAGCGTGTCACAGTCTTTCAGTACTGGAGTCACTAGACCACGTGGCGTAGATACCGCCATGCTGATGTCGAAGTAGTTGTGGTAAACGATATCATCACCATCGATAGATGCGTTTACTTCTGGGTAACGCTTAAGCGCTTCAGTTACCGCTTTCACGTAGAAAGACATGAAGCCAAGACGCGTATCGTGACGCTTCTCGAATTGGTCTTTGTACTGCTTACGAAGGTCCATGATTGGCTTCATGTTTACTTCGTTGAAAGTCGTTAGCATTGCTGTGCTGTTCTTCGCTTCTAGAAGTCGGTTAGCTACTGTCTTACGTAGGCGAGTCATAGGTACGCGCTTCTGGCTACGAGCTGCCGCTGGCGCTTCAACCGCTGGTGCAGCTGCTGCCGGCGCCGCTTTCGCTGCCGCTAGGTGTGCGTCGATGTCTTCACGAGTAATACGACCACCAACACCAGTGCCTTTCACGTCAGCTGGTTGTAGGTTGTGTTCAGCTAGAAGACGACGAACAGCTGGGCTCAGTGCGTCGTTGCTCTCTTCTGTAAGCGCTGCTTTATGGCGTTTGTCAGGAGATGCTTCTGTGTCTTCAGTGGTATCTGTTGTTGGTTCACCTGCAACCGCGCCAGGCTTCAACTTAGCGATAAGCTGCTTAGAAAGTACCGTAGCACCCTCGTCTTCGATGATAGCTTCCAGAACACCCGCTTCAGGCGCAGGTACTTCTAGAACTACTTTGTCTGTTTCGATATCTACAATGACTTCATCACGTGCAACCGCTTCGCCTGGTTTTTTGTGCCAAGTCGCAACTGTTGCATCAGCCACAGATTCAGGTAAATCTGGAACCAGAATTTCAATTGTCATGTCTGTATTTTCCTTTTACTTCTAGTTCTTTGGTAGGGTCAGAGCGTCATCTACTAACGCTTTTTGTTGTTTCAAGTGTACCGACATATAGCCTACAGCTGGTGATGCTGATGCAGGACGACCTGCGTATTGAATATCAGCGCCTACTGGGATAGCAGCTCGGAAGTTGTGTTGGCTGCTGTACCAAGCACCTTGGTTCTGAGGCTCTTCTTGACACCAAACGTAATCAACGACATTTGTGTATTGTGCAATTGCAGCGCGAACATCCTCGTAAGGGAATGGGTATAGCTGCTCAATACGAACAATAGCAACGTCGTCTTGCTCGTTCTTACGTCTTTGGTCAAGTAGGTCGAAGTAAACCTTACCTGAACAGAATACGACGCGTTTTACGTTCTCAGGAGCGATATCGTCAATCTCTGCGATAGCTGGTTGGAACGTACCTTCTGCTAGGTCTTCTAGAGAAGACGTACACAGCGGGTGACGAAGCAATGACTTAGGTGACATTACAATCAGAGGACGACGCATTGGTCGAACTACCTGACGACGAATCATGTGGTAAACCTGAGCTGGTGTTGAAGGAACAACAACCTGCATGTTTTGTTCAGCACACAATTGAAGGTAACGCTCAAGACGCGCAGAAGAGTGCTCTGGGCCTTGGCCTTCATAGCCGTGAGGAAGCAGCATAGTCAAGCCACATAGACGTGCCCACTTTTGCTCACCTGACGAAATAAATTGGTCGATAACCACTTGCGCACCGTTTGCGAAATCACCAAATTGTGCTTCCCAAAGGGTTAGACCGCTTGGCTCTGCTGTTGCGTAACCATACTCGAACGCTAACACTGCTTCTTCAGACAATACCGAGTCAAATACTTGGAATGGACCCTGCTTATCATGAATGTTCGCAAGAGGAACATACGTGCTTGCATCTGATTGGTTGTGCAGTACTGAGTGACGGTGGAAGAAGGTACCACGGCCTGAATCTTGGCCAGAGATACGAATACGCTTGCCATCGTCAACAAGTGTTGCGTACGCCAGAGTTTCAGCCATACCCCAATCGACTTGTTTCTCACCATTCACCATGGCAGTACGATCGTTGTACAGTTTATTTACTCGGCTTTGCAGTTTGTGGCTCTCTGGGTATTGGCAAATCTTAGTACCAAGGTCTTTTAGACGCTCAATATCAACTTTGTTGTCCCAATCAATATTCCAGTCGTGACCTAGGTAAGGAGACCAGTCTACAGAGTGAAGTGCCATTGGGCGCCACTCTTTAACCACAACTTCACCGTGATCAAGTGCGTCACGATATTCGTTAACCAGCTGAGTTGCCGTATCAATACCAAACTCACCGCGCTCCATTAGCACGTCAGCGTAAAGCTTACGTGGTGTTGGGTGCTTCTTGATTTTTTGGTACATCAAAGGCTGAGTTGCGTTCGGCTCATCGGCTTCGTTGTGACCGTGGCGACGGTAACAAACTAGGTCGATAACAACATCACGTTTGAAAGTATTACGGTAATCCAGTGCTAAGCGAACAACAAAAGCAACCGCTTCTGGATCATCAGCATTAACGTGGAAAATCGGAGCCTGTACCATCTTAGCGATATCGGTACAGTACATCGTAGAGCGTGTGTCGCGAGGGTTAGACGTTGTAAAACCAACTTGGTTATTTACAACGATACGAACCGTACCACCTACACAGAAACCACGAGCTTGAGACATGTTAAACGTCTCTTGCACAACACCCTGACCAGCGATTGCTGAGTCACCGTGAATAGTGATTGGCAGTACACGGCTACCATCAGTATCACCTAGGCGATCTTGACGTGCACGTACTGAACCGATAACCACTGGGTTTACGATTTCTAAGTGTGATGGGTTAAATGCTAGTGCTAAGTGAACGTTGCCACCTGGTGTCGCGAAATCCGCAGAGAAACCTTGGTGGTATTTAACATCACCAGTACCCCACGTTTCGTCGTGCTTACCCGCGAACTCGTCAAACAGGTCTTGCGGTTTTTTACCAAGCACGTTAACCAACATGTTTAGACGACCACGGTGAGCCATACCAACAACGACTTCACGCATGCCTTGTCCACCAGCATGACGAATGATCTCTTTCGTCATTGGGATAAGTGCATCACCACCTTCCAACGAGAAACGTTTCGCGCCTGGGAATTTCGCACCAAGATAGCGCTCAAGACCTTCAGCAGCGGTTAGCTCTTCTAGGAAAGCTTGCTTTTCTTCTTTGTTGAAAGAGGGTTGACCAGACACAGACTCTAAACGTTGTTGAATCCAACGTTTTTGCTCTGTATTAGTCATGTGCATGTATTCAGCACCAATTGAACCACAATAGGTTTGCTTTAGAGATTTGTGTAAATCTTTAAGCACCATCGTCTCTTGGCCAATCGCGTAAGAGCCGACGTTAAACGTCTCATTGAGGTCTTCTTCGGTAAGAGTGTGGAAAGAAGGGTCCAGTTCATCAACTGTCGCTCTCTTCCATAAACCTAGGGGGTCTAGATTTGCTGCTTGATGCCCTCGGAATCGATAAGCATTAATCAGTTGCAGAACTTTTACTTGTTTCGCATCGACATCTGGATCACTAACTTGGACACTGTAATGCTTTGTTTCTTGAGCGAGTCGACGGAAGTATTCACGAACACGAGAATGTGGTTGTTCCACCGCTTCTGAAGCTTGCACAGGCAATTCTTCAAAAACACTTCTCCATTCGTCACTTACCGAATCGGGGTCACTTAGATACAGTTCATAGAGTTCTTCTACGTACGTTGCATTGGCGCCAGCCAAGTGTGAAGACTCGAGCCATGCCTTCATCACGCCGTTGTGCATATTTTCCCTTAACCAGTAGTTTTCACGTTTGCTGCGGTCTATGCCGAGCTATTAAAAGGCCGCCCCAAAACTTCTAGGGCGGCAATTTTTTTATAACTTAAACCGAACGATTCACTAACATGGTCTTGATGTGACCAATCGCTTTCGTCGGATTTAATCCCTTAGGACAAACACTTACACAATTCATGATGCCATGGCAACGAAAAACGCTAAATGCATCATCAAGATCAGACAAACGTTCATCTGTCGCTGTATCTCGGCTATCAATTAGCCAACGGTACGCGGCAAGTAGGCCTGCTGGTCCGATGAACTTGTCAGGGTTCCACCAGAACGATGGGCATGACGTTGTACAACATGCACACATGATACATTCGTACAGTCCATCTAAATGAGCACGCTCATCAGGGCTTTGTAAGTTTTCACGTGCCGGTGGTACATTGCCATCAGACACTAGGAATGGTTTTACTTTTTCGTAGTTATCGTAGAACTGAGTCATATCAACAATCAGGTCACGAACAACAGGTAAACCTGGCAGCGGGCGAATCACGATCTTATCGCCTTTCAGCGCAGATAGAGGCGTGATACACGCTAGACCGTTTTTACCGTTCATGTTCAGACCATCCGAACCACATACACCCTCACGGCATGAGCGGCGGAATGCGATTGTTGGATCTTGTTCTTTCAGTAGAATAAGCGCATCCAGAAGCATCATGTCTGAACCTTCATCCACCTCTAAGGTGTATTCCTTCATGTAAGGCTTTTGGTCGACATCTGGATTGTAACGGTATAAAGAGAAATTCAGTTTCATGGTCATGTCTCCTTAGTACGTACGTGCTTTTGGCGGGAACGCTTCACGATGGATAGGTTCCATGTTTACGTTACGCTTAGTCATGCTTTCTGACTCAGGATTGTAAAGCGTGTGGCATAGCCATTGCTCATCATCACGATCAGGGAAGTCAAAACGAGCATGTGCACCACGACTCTCTGTGCGGTAGTTTGCCGCTACAGCCGTCGCGTAAGCTGTTTCCATTAGGTTTTCAAGCTCTAGACACTCAATACGCTGCGTGTTGAACTCAGTAGACTTGTCTGAAAGGTGTGCATTCTTCAGACGCTCGCGAATTGCTTTAAGCTCTTCTAGGCCGTCAGCCATTGCTTGACCTTCGCGGAATACAGAGAAGTTGTTCTGCATACATTGCTGTAGATCTTTACGGATCTGCGCTGGATCTTCGCCGTCTGTGCTGTTTTCCCAACGGTTGTAGCGCTCTAGAGAACGAGCGATATCTTCTTCCGTTGCAGGTTTAGCATCAGCTTGCTTCTTCAGAGTCTCACCTAGGTGTAGACCTGTAGCACGACCGAATACAACCAAATCAAGCAGTGAGTTACCACCTAGACGGTTAGCACCGTGTACGGATACTGAAGCAATCTCACCACAAGCGAATAGACCTTGTACTTCTACATCGCTACCATCTGTACCCTGCTTAATCGCTTGGCCAGAAACTTGTGTCGGTACACCACCCATCATGTAGTGACACGTTGGGATTACTGGGATTGGCTCTTTTACTGGATCAACGTGTGCGAATGTACGAGACAGTTCACATACACCTGGTAGACGAGATTCAAGTGTCTCTTTACCTAGGTGGTCCAGTTTCAGCTTGATATGTGGACCCCAAGGACCGTCACAACCACGACCTTCACGGATTTCGACCATCATTGAACGAGCAACAACGTCACGACCCGCTAAGTCCTTCGCATTTGGAGCGTAACGTTCCATGAAACGTTCGCCGTCTTTATTTAGAAGGTAACCACCTTCACCACGACAGCCTTCTGTTACAAGAACACCTGCGCCAGCAATACCCGTTGGGTGGAACTGCCACATTTCGATATCTTGCATTGGAACGCCAGCACGAATCGCCATACCAACACCGTCACCAGTATTGATGTGTGCGTTAGTTGTCGATGCGTAGATACGGCCAGCACCACCGGTCGCTAGGATCGTTGCTTTCGCTTTGAAGTAGCATACTTCGCCTGTTTCCATGCAAAGTGCTGTTGTACCAAGAATGGCACCGTCTTCATTCTTCACAAGATCAAGCGCGTACCACTCAGAGAACACGGTTGTTTTGTGCTTGATATTTTGTTGGTAAAGCGTGTGTAGCAGTGCGTGACCAGTACGGTCAGCTGCTGCAGCGGTACGAGCCGCTTGCTCACCACCAAAGTTTTTCGATTGGCCACCAAAAGGACGTTGGTAAATGGTGCCGTTGTCGAAACGAGAAAATGGAAGACCCATCTTTTCTAGTTCGATAACTGATTCTGGGCCATTTTTACACATGTATTCGATAGCATCTTGGTCACCGATGTAATCAGAACCTTTTACTGTGTCATACATATGTTGTTCCCAGTGATCTTCGTGCGCATTACCTAGCGCAACCGTAATACCACCTTGAGCAGATACGGTATGAGAACGAGTTGGGAAAACTTTAGAAAGCAATGCACATGATAGGCCTTGCTCTGAAATTTGCAGTGCGGCACGCATACCTGCACCACCAGCGCCGATAACTACGGCATCAAACTCACGAACAGGAATAGTCACTTACGCACCCCACAAAATAAACAGACCAGAGAAGAAATATCCAAGAAGAACCGCAACTACACCTACTTGAAGGCCAACACGCAGTTTAGCGCACTTGATGTAGTCGGTTAGCACTTGCCATAGGCCGATCCAAGCGTGAACAAGAACCGAAGTAAGCGCTAACATGGTAAATACTTTAGTGAAAGTTCCACCAAAGAACTGAGTCCATGATACGTAAGAGATATCGGTGAAGGCACAAAAGCTCACCAAATAAATTGTATATAGCGTCATAATGATTGCAGTTGCACGAATCAATAAGAAATCGTGAACGCCATTACGGCCAAATGTCGAAACGTTGTTTACCATACTAAGATCCCCGCTAGTAGAGACAATACCGCTGTCGCTGCGAATGCAACCTTAGCGCTCTTCGCGCCAGATTCCAGCTCTTCAAAGTGACCTAAGTCCATAAGAAGGTGACGAATACCACCAGCAATGTGGTAAGCCAAAGCGGTTAAAATGCCCCACAGAATAAACTTCACGAAGAAACCGTCGACAATGTCGCTAGCTTCCATAAAGCCTACTGGGGATGAGAGGGAAATGGATAGTAACCAAAGCAAAATTCCAATCGCAACAAAAGTAATCACCCCAGACACACGGTGTAGGATGGAAGCTATTGCAGTGATCGGAAAGTGGATGGTCTGTAAATCTAAATTAACAGGTCTTGTCTTTCTTTCTTTCACGGGCTTGCTCACTCAGCTCCATTGAGCATTATGGTCATTAAATAACCTTATGATATTGTTATGGACAAAATTTGATCGCAAACCTTCAAAATTTAACATTAACTTAACAAATAACTGAAGTTGAGCCTTAGATAATTGTAAAATAATTGTTAACAACAAGATTAAGATAGACACCTCACATTTCTTCTTAGCCTTGCATTTATAAGGTTTTAACCAAATTTTTCATCGCCACTATACGGTCGGCAACATTCTAATACAATTGATGTAACAAATAATGCTACACAGACCAGATTTTTAACGAATTTAATGTAAAAAACACTAACAAGTGCACACAAAGCTGCAGAAAAATTGACTTTCCCACGTAAGACCAGTAAAAAAATGGCACATAAACATCCTGGACGGATTAAATAATAAACAAAGGAGATTGTTATGGCGGATAAGAAAGCTACCCTTCACATTGAAGGTCAAGCGCCAATCGAGCTGCCGATTACAGAAGGTGTACTAGGTACTCCAGTGATCGATGTTCGTACACTAGGTTCTAATGGTTTTTTCACTTTTGACCCTGGTTTTCTTGCCACTGCATCTTGTGAGTCTCAAATCACTTTTATTGACGGTGGTAAAGGTATCCTTTTACACCGTGGTTATCCAATTGACCAACTTGCCAATAACGCTGATTACTTAGAAGTATGTTACATACTTCTTTACGGTGAAGCTCCATCTCGAGCTGAATACGAAAAGTTCAAGACTACCGTGACACGTCACACTATGGTTCACGAGCAAATTGCTAGTTTCTTCCACGGCTTCCGTCGTGATGCTCACCCAATGGCTGTAATGTGTGGTGTTGTAGGCGCTTTAGCAGCGTTCTACCACGACTCACTTGATATCAACAACGATACACACCGTGAAATTGCGGCTTACCGCCTAATTTCAAAAATGCCAACACTGGCAGCAATGTGTTACAAATATTCAATCGGTCAGCCGTTTATCTACCCACGTAACGACCTAGGCTACGCAGAAAACTTCTTACACATGATGTTCGCAAACCCATGTGAAGAGTACGAAGTGAACCCTATTGTTGCTCGCGCAATGGATAAGATTTTCACTCTACACGCTGATCACGAACAAAACGCTTCTACATCGACAGTACGTCTATCTGGTTCATCTGGTGCTAACCCGTTTGCGTGTATCGCAGCTGGTATCGCGTCACTTTGGGGCCCAGCTCATGGCGGTGCAAACGAAGCGTGTCTACGTATGCTTGAAGAGATCGGTAGCGTAGATAACATCGAAGAGTATGTTGCAAAAGCGAAAGACAAAGATGACCCATTCCGTTTGATGGGCTTCGGTCACCGCGTTTACAAGAACTACGATCCACGTGCAACAGTAATGCGCGAAGCGTGTCACGAAGTACTTAAAGAGCTAAACATCCAAGATCCACTACTTGACGTAGCAATGGAACTTGAGCGTATCGCTCTTTCTGATGAATACTTTGTGTCTAAGAAGCTATACCCGAACGTAGACTTCTACTCAGGTATCATTCTGAAAGCGATCGGTATTCCAGTGTCTATGTTTACAGTAATCTTCGCGATGTCTCGTACTATCGGTTGGATTGCACACTGGAACGAAATGCACAGCGATCCGACAAACCGTATCGGTCGTCCTCGTCAGCTATACACTGGTGAAGAGCAACGTGACTTTAAAGCACTTCACGAACGTGAATAATTGCGATTAAAGTATGATTGTGAAAAAGGGTTGATGCTTTCGCATCAACCCTTTTCTTTTATATGCTCGCAACACTGTCATCCTCAAGAGCGAGGAACGAGTGAGTTGGGGATCTTATTCAACGAGTAGATGGCCCAAAGAGATTCCCTACTCCCTCCTTCGTCAGTCTAGGGAATGACGGATTCGGATATGACCCTTTAACGTTCTGACTCGCGCATCACATCGACAGATACAAATTTATAGTTGCTCGTATACCTAAGAGTGAGGGACGAGTGAGTTGGGGATCTCATTCAACGAATAGATAACCCAAAGAGATTCCCTACTCCTTCCTTCGTCAGTCTAGCGAATGACGGATTCGGATATCCCCCTTTAGCGTTCGGACTGGCGCGTCGCATAGACGGATACAAATTTATAGGTGCTCGTTATACCTAAGAGCGAGGAATGAGCGAGTTGGGGAGCTCATTCAACGAGTAGATAGCCCAAAGAGATTCCCTACTCCCTCCTTCGTCAGTCTAGGGAATGACGGATTCGGGATATCCCCCTTTAACGTTCTGACTCGCGCATCACATCGACAGATACAAATTTATAGTTGCTCGTTATACCTAAGAGTGAGGGTCGAGTGAGTTGGGGATCTCATTCAACGAATAGATAGCCCAAAAAGATTCCATACTCTTTCCTTCGTCAGTCTAGGGAATGACTATAGGAGCAAACTATGCCGTCATCCCCAAGAACGAGGGACGAGTGAGTTGGGGATCTCATTCAACGAGTAGATAGCCCAAAAAAATTCTCTACTCCCTCCTTCGTCAGTCTGGGGAATGACGAACACTATTTACTCGTATCCCTCATCTCGCATCTGCTCTTATACCGGATTATCGATATCGATAAACTCAACATCCAAGCCGTGCTCTTTTGCTAACCACTCACCTAGTGCCTTCACGCCGTAGCGTTCTGTCGCATGGTGACCTGCAGCAAAATAATGGATGTCTTGCTCGCGAGCCGAGTAAGTTGTGCGCTCAGAAATTTCACCAGAGATAAATGCGTCGATACCTTGAGAGGCTGCAAGTTCAATGTAATCTTGACCGCCGCCAGTACACCAACCTACCGTTTCAATCATCTTATCTGCGTTTTCAGGAGCGATATGTAGCGGCTTACGATTCAGTACTTGATCAATTTTTGCCGCAAACTCAGCACCGGTCATCGGTGTCTTTAATCTACCAAACATAGCAACCGATTGTGGGTGCCCTTCCAAGCCACCTTCTACTTCAATATCAAGCAGTTCAGCGAGTTTGGCGTTGTTACCAAGTTCAGGATGGATATCGAGAGGTAAGTGATAACCCAAAAGGTTAATGTCATTCTTAATCAGAGTGCGAATGCGTTTGCCCTTCATGCCACGAATTGCCTCTGACTCACCTTTCCAAAAGAAACCGTGATGAACCAACAAAGCGTCAGCCTCTAGCTCAACCGCTTTATTAATCAAAGCTTGCGAAGCCGTAACACCAGTAACAATACGCTTGACTTCAGAAGCACCTTCGACTTGAAGGCCATTCGGACAGTAATCTTTAATCTGCTGTGGCTGCAGTTTTTCGTTAAGTAGCTTTTCTAATTGTAAGTTATTCATTTTTATTTCCAGCTTACCTTTATAATAACGTCGTTATATCAATTTACGGGTAGAATGTCGAAAGCCCTTCCACTCTGTTTCTAGAGAACAGATGACTGAAGTTTACGAGGAACCGATGACCGAACTGCAACGCTTTTATCAATGGGTGATTAGCTCACCACCGCTACTAGAAATCAAGCCGCCCATTTCTGATCTCACTGTGTTCTCAAACCACCAAAAGCTCGACGATACACATACTTATGATGGAAACCCTAGATTAGGCTTTCTCTACCAACACTTATGTGAACAAGTCATCATGACTTCGGATAATTATTCAATCAAGCACGATGAGATTCAGATTAATGTTGAGGGACGAACACTTGGCGCAATCGACTTTATCTTGGAAGACACAAGCAGCCAAAAATTAGAACACTGGGAAGTGGCAATTAAATTTTACCTACTTCATGAGCAAACATGGTTTGGTCCCAATTCTCACGACCAATTGGACAAGAAGCTCGATAGGATGCTCTGCCATCAACTTGGTATGTCCTCTTCAAACGCCTTTGTTGAGCAGTATCCGGAGATCGATGTCGACTCAAAACATCTTCTGATGCAAGGTCGCCTCTATACCAACCCATTTCTAGAACAAAATATACCTACAGAATGTTTGGGCTACAGCATGAACCCAAGCCAAGTAAATGGATTTTGGTGTTATCAAAATCAGGCTCACTTGATCACCGAAACACTCTATCCTCTAAACAAAGAGCAATGGGCCGCAGGAACGGATGATTTCAGCGGTGAACCTATCACCGAATTTGGTGACCACTTTGTTCACGGGCAAACTAAGTCTGGTCAATTCTGGTTTGTGATGCCACAAACTTGGCCACACGGCTAATCCATTCGTCATTGAACTGACTTAGTCTAGCCACTTACTCACAGGAAAATAAAAAAGGGCTGATGCTTTCACATCAACCCTTCCATTATTTGCTTTATAACTCTATGAATCGTATTCGATTATAGACCTGCAGCGGCAAATACTTGGTTAACAATCTCTTGAGCTTCTGCTTCGATTGCTTTTAGGTGCTCTTCACCTTTAAAGCTTTCACAGTAGATCTTGTAGATGTCTTCAGTGCCTGATGGACGAGCAGCGAACCAACCGTTCTCAGTGGTCACTTTAAGGCCACCAATCGCAGCGCCATTACCAGGAGCATGCGTTAAACGAGCAGTAATCGCATCGCCAGCAAGCGTTTCAGCAGAGACCATCTCTGGAGATAGCTTCTTCAGCACATCTTTTTGCGCGCCATTTGCTACCGCTTGAATACGGTTGTACTTAGATTCACCGTGCTTAGCAGCTAGCTCTTCGTAGTACTCTTGTGGGTTCTTACCTGTAACGGCTGTGATCTCAGCCGCAAGTAGGCAAAGAATTAGGCCATCTTTATCTGTTGACCAAGGCGTACCGTCTTTACGTAAGAAAGATGCACCTGCACTCTCTTCACCACCGAAACCAAACTGACCGTTGTAAAGGCCATCAACGAACCATTTGAAACCAACAGGTACTTCACAAAGTTCACGACCTAAGTCAGCTACCACACGGTCGATCAATGCGCTTGATACCAAAGTTTTACCAACCGCAACCTCTTTACCCCAACCTTCACGGTTACGGTATAGGTAATCGATACAAACCGCTAGGAAGTGGTTAGGGTTCATTAGGCCTTTAGGCGTAACGATGCCGTGGCGATCGTAATCTGGGTCGTTACCAAACGCTAGCGCGTACTCATCTTTAAGCGCAAGTAAGCCTGCCATTGCGTATGGCGAAGAACAGTCCATACGAACCACGCCATCTTTATCTAGAGACATGAATTGGAATGAAGGGTCAACCGCTTCACTTACCAAAGTAAGATCTAGGTTGTACGCTTTACCAATTTGACGCCAGTAATCGATACCGCTGCCGCCCAGTGGATCAACACCAATTTTGATGTTCGCTTTCTGGATAGCTTCCATATCAACCACGTTAACCAAATCAGCAACGTATGGCGCCACTAGGTCAACTTCTTTCACTAACTCAGACTGTTTAGCCTGTGCGATAGGAGTGCGTTTAACACCTTGCATTTGCTCAGCAATGATCACGTTCGCACGGTCTTCAATCGCTTGAGTCAATTCAGCTTCAGCAGGACCACCGTGTGTCGGGTTGTATTTGATACCGCCATCTTGAGGTGGGTTGTGTGAAGGTGTGATAACGATGCCGTCGGCTTTTTTGTCATTCACTAGGTTGTGCGTAAGAATCGCATGCGAGATACCAGGTGTTGGAGTAAAGCCGTTGTTTTCTTGAATAATAACTTCAACACCGTTCGCTACAAGTACTTCGATTACCGTAGAAAATGCAGGTTCAGATAGCGCGTGCGTATCTTTACCTAAGAAAAGCGGGCCTGTTGTACCCTGCTCAGCACGCACCTCAGCCACTGCTTGTGCAATCGCTAAAATGTGGTTTTCGTTAAATGTTGATTTGTCTGCTGTACCGCGGTGACCTGAAGTACCGAATAGTACCTTGTGATCTGGGTTAGTCGCATCCGGTTGCTGTAAGAAATAGTTAGCCACTAAAGCCGGAATATTATGAAGATCTTCCTGCTGAGCTTTTTGCCCAGCACGAGGGTGCATAGCCATTTTTCGACATCCTTATATATATAAAATTTAAAAACAAAAAAACCTCATAATATCTTCTTATCCATGGATATTATGAGGTTTAAATCAGATTTCGTTAAATTGAACCTGTTACTTTTTCAATCAATTCTGCTTGGAAATTCATGCGGCTCATAAGCTGCTCAACCATCTGTCTTTTACGGCTAGTATTATTATTTGTAATAACCCAAAAAGGACTTTGTGGAATGGCTTTAGGCTTCGTCGTGTTACCGTTTGCTAGTAACGTCGCTTCGTTGTCTGCAAAGTAAACACGCTTGCGGCCTTTTACTTGAGTTGCTTCTGAAAAGCTTAAAGGGTCGATTTTATGCAGTGTTGATAACACTAGCATGAAACGATCAATGGCTTTCTTTAATGATGCAAACTCATCTGATATTAGTAGTGAGCGCATTTCTTTAACGCCATCGAACTTCTCTGGAGTAAAGCCTACCTCTTTGCTAACAACGATACCTTTCGGCTCTACGATCTCTTCGATCGGAGCCATGCCTTGGCTATCAACCTGTAACAAGCGGCGCAGAATATCTGAAGCGCTTTCGCCAATACGTTCTGTCTGACCCGCAATAAAACGGTATAGGTCCTCATCAACCTCAATTGTTTTCATTCGCTTTTCACAATCTCAATGTTTAAACTCAGGGGGATTATAGCGAGATCCGCGCGGATACTCTACGTCAAACCCACCATGAATAAGATAAAAATGTCAGTACAGCTCAACTATAAAATCGAAGGTGAGGGTCACACCATAGTTTTGATCCATGGATTATTCGGTAATCTGGACAACCTAGGCTTGCTAGCCAGGGATCTAAAAACCGATCATCAGGTACTGAGTATCGATCTTCGTAACCATGGACAATCCTTCCACAGTGATACCCATAATTACCAAGCGATGGCACAAGATGTCGCTCAACTGTTGAAAGATCTTGAGCTGAATGACGTCACTGTCATTGGTCACTCAATGGGTGGTAAAGTCGCCATGGCGCTAACTCAACACCTAGAACTGCACAAACTTATTGTATTGGACATGGCACCAGTCGCTTACACCCAAAGCCGTCACGACAACGTATTCGCAGGCCTTCAAGCGGTCATTGAAGAAAAGCCAGGATCTCGTGCCGAAGCACTTAAAGTGCTCGCCAAACATATCGAAATAGACGGTGTTCGCCAATTCTTAACAAAATCACTGTTCAAGTCAGAAGAAGGCATTATGGAGTGGCGCTTTAACGTCGCTTCGTTACTGAGCAACTACCCACACATTATTGGTTGGGAACCGATCGACAAAACCTCAGTCAAAACCTTACTAATAAAAGGTGGGGATTCTGACTACCTCACGGCTGAGCACCAAACTGCGGTCCAACAGCAATTTTCTAATGTAAAGGCGCATGTCATCGCGAATACCGGCCACTGGCTGCACGCAGAAAAACCAACTGAAGTGCTGAGAGCAATTCGAAAATTCATCGCTTAAGTGCGCTTTTTCATGCAGATAAATGAGAGTTGAGTAATCACTGCACATTAACTTTATCTCGCAACAGTGATATAGTGCGCCCAAGCAAAATTGGTATATAAGGTTCCCATGCTTTACGACTACATGAACATCATTGAATCTGTTGGTTTAGATCTCCTATTTGCCGCGATTTTCTTTTTGATCGGCATGGCAATTAAGGACGTTCTCAAGCAAGGAAATGTTCCTCCATTTGGTCGTCGCATTGTGTGGTTAGTACTTTTCCTTGGCTGTGCAGGTTTTATCGCCAAAGGGATAATCCAACTAAGCTGGGAAGGAACTGGGATCTAACGATTCCCCTCCGAACTTTATTACACCGACAACAGACAAAATGAAAGGTAATGATTCTATGGCAAGTGTAGGTCTCTTCTTTGGTAGCGATACAGGTAACACTGAAGCTGTTGCTAAGATGATTCAAAAGCAATTGAGCAAACAGCTCGTTCACGTTCAAGACATTGCAAAAAGCAGCAAAGAAGATATCGATAACTTCGATCTACTGCTGCTTGGTATCCCTACGTGGTACTACGGCGAAGCACAATGTGATTGGGATGATTTCTTCCCAGAGCTAGAAGCTATTGATTTCTCAACTAAGCTTGTTGCTATCTTTGGTTGTGGTGACCAAGAAGATTACGCAGAATACTTCTGTGATGCTATGGGTACTATCCGTGACATCGTTGAAGCGAAAGGCGGTACTATCCTAGGTTACACTTCTACTGAAGGCTACGAGTTCGAAGCATCTAAAGGTCTAGTTGAAGGCGATGACAGCCAATTCGTTGGTCTATGTATCGACGAAGACCGTCAACCAGAGCTAACTGATGAGCGTGTATCTAACTGGGTTAAACAAATCCACGAAGAGATGTGTCTAGCAGAGCTTGAAGACTAATTCTCTGGCAGTTGTCCATTGTTACAATTAGTGACAACTCTCTAGATATGAAAAAACCTCCTAATTGGAGGTTTTTTTCTATTTGTCTATATAAGATCTGTTTGTCTAAATTAGCACTCTGCTTCTAGTGCTTCGTCATCATCTCTGAATTGTGGCTTCTTTCTGACATAAAGCGTACGCTGAATTTCTGAGACCACATTACCCTGCTTATCTTTGACATAGATAATAAATTCAGGAAAACACTTCTCACCAAGTTGAGTCTGACGGTAAATCTCATCAAGCTGACCTTGGCTTATTTCAAAGTCTGCATACAGATCTGACTGACCAGGTTTGATGAAGTTAATGCTCGCCTCTTTGTCCCACACATAATACCTTTCACCTAAAATTCCCATTAACATCAATGAGTAAACAGGATCCGTGAGGGAAAATATGCTACCGCCATACTGAGTACGATTGGCATTTTTGTTCCACCAGCGCAACTTAAGCACTGTTTTTACTACCCTAAAATCTGAACTAATATGGGCTATCTTTATCCCTGCTCCCCAAAATGGAGGCCAAATATTAAGAGCGAATTTTACGATGTTTGGTTTGTATATTTTTGCAAGTTGCTTATTCATAACAACATTCCGTGTTCATATTAGAATTACCGCCACCCTGACTGGTCGTACCTCCACTATAAGTGAGATACTTCCAATTTACAAAACAGATTGTGATGTTGATTAGTAACCCTTTGAAGTTCGTGGTTTATTGTTATGCCTGACTAAACTATAATGGTATTAATATTGAATTCTGTTAATTGCTGCAGATCATCAACAGGAAAGTATATGTCAGACAATAATCAAGCGCTAAAAGATGCTGGTCTTAAAGTGACCCTCCCAAGGCTCAAAATTTTAGAAGTATTACAACAACCAGACTGCCAACATATTAGTGCTGAAGATTTATATAAAAAACTGATCGACTTAGGTGAAGAGATCGGGCTTGCGACCGTTTATCGAGTATTAAACCAATTCGATGATGCTGGCATTGTAACTCGCCACCACTTCGAAGGCGGTAAGTCTGTATTTGAACTTTCAACACAGCACCACCACGATCATCTAGTATGTCTAGATTGTGGCGAAGTTATCGAGTTCTCTGATGACATCATCGAAGAGAGACAAAAAGAGATAGCGAAGCGCTATAACGTTCAGCTAACGAACCACAGTTTATACCTTTACGGTAAAAGCATGACGGGTGATTGCAAAGGCAACCCAGACGCGCACAAACCGAAAAATTAAACAAACGCTGACTTCGGTCAGCGTTTTTTATATAGGGCTGAAAGTCCGCTAGATTGTTCTTTAGATCCACGCATTATTCAGATACAAAAAAACCGGCACTAAGCCGGTTTTTTATTAGACAACTTGTTAGCGTTAGCAATTATGCTTCAGCTTTACCCCAAGTATCACGTAGGCCAACCGTGCGGTTGAATACTAGCGCATCTGCTTTAGAGTCTTTTGAATCGACACAGAAGTAGCCTGTACGCTCAAATTGGAAACCTTGCTCAGCAGCAGCCTCCGCTAGGCTAGGCTCAACAAAACCGTTCAACTTAACCAGAGACTCTGGGTTGATCGTTGCAGCGAAATCATCCGCAGCAGCTGGGTTTGCAACAGTGAATAGACGATCGTATAGACGAATCTCAGCTGGCAGTGCTTTATCAGCAGATACCCAGTGGATAACACCCTTCACTTTGCGGCCATCTGCCGGGTTCTTACCTAGCGTTTCGTCATCGTAAGAACAGAAGATAGTTGTAATGTTGCCTTCTGCATCTTTCTCGATACGCTCTGCTTTAATTACATAAGCACCACGTAAACGAACTTCTTTACCTAGAACCAAACGCTTGTACTTCTTGTTTGCTTCTTCACGGAAGTCATCACGCTCGATCCAAACTTCACGAGTAAACGGTACTTCACGAGTACCCATTTCAGGTTTATTCGGGTGATTAGCAACTGTTAGTGTTTCTACCTTGTCTGCATCGTAGTTTTCAATCACGATCTTAACCGGGTCTAGAACAGCCATTGCACGTGGTGCATTTTCGTTCAAGTCATCACGGATACAAGACTCAAGTGAACCGAACTCAATCATGTTCTCTTGTTTAGTCACACCGATACGCTTACAGAACTCACGAATAGACGCAGAAGTGAAACCACGACGACGTAAACCAGAGATAGTCGGCATACGTGGGTCATCCCAACCTTGAACTAGGTTTTCAACCACAAGTTGGTTTAGTTTACGCTTAGACATCACCGTGTATTCAAGATTCAGACGGCTAAACTCGTACTGACGAGGTTGGCAATCGATCGTAATGTTATCTAGAACCCAGTCGTACAAACGACGGTTATCTTGGAATTCAAGAGTACAGATAGAGTGCGTAATACCTTCCAGCGCATCAGAGATACAGTGAGTGAAATCGTACATTGGGTAAATGCACCATTTGTCACCTGTCTGATGGTGGTGAGCAAAACGAACACGGTAGATAACAGGATCACGCATTACCATGAATGACGAGCTCATGTCGATCTTGGCACGCAGACACGCTTTACCTTCTTCAAAGCCACCGTCACGCATTTTTTCAAATAACGCTAGGTTCTCTTCAGGGCTGCGGTCGCGGTATGGGCTTGCTTTACCTGGCTCTTTTAGCGTGCCACGGTATTCGCGGATCTGCTCAGGACTTAGCTCGTCAACGTACGCTAAGCCTTTATTAATTAATTCCACAGCATAAGCGTAAAGCGTATCGAAGTAGTTTGATGAGTAACAAATGTCACCAGACCATTCGAAGCCTAACCAGCTTACATCATTCTTAATTGACTCAACGTATTCAACGTCTTCTTTTTCAGGGTTTGTATCATCGAAACGAAGATTACATTGTCCCTGGTAGTCCTGAGCAATACCAAAATTCAAGCAAATAGATTTAGCGTGACCGATGTGCAGGTAACCATTTGGTTCCGGCGGGAAACGAGTATGCACGCTACTGTGTGTACCATCCGCTAAATCTTTATCAATAATTTGGCGAATGAAATTCGATGGACGAGCCTCAGCTTCACTCATCTATAGCACCTCTATGTATTTAGTATTGTCAGAGAAAGTTATCTTTTATCTCCTAGCCAAGCGCCACTTTTAGCGTCAGCTCTAGATAGAAAGATCATTGTTGCTAATCATCCACAATTCTTCGCCTTTGCACAATAAGAACCGTCCGTTAATTACGATTATTTCTGCTATTCGATGAAGAATAGAACGAACCGTATCCCAAAGCCTTAAACTGCAGATACAAAAAAGCCTCCCTTATGGGAGGCTTTCAATTTGACACTTATTTGAGAGTATTAATGACTGCTCAGTTAAGTACTTCCTTACTATGGAAGTTTTACATCAGATAGGTCTTCACCTGCGCCGATAGCTTTCATTTCGCCAGCTACGATTTCAGCAAGTGGGCCTAGGATAACTTGTAGGTTGTTTTCACCTAGCTTCACAACACCTTTAGCACCTAGCTTCTTAAGAACTGCTTCGTCAGCAACAGAGCGGTCTTTAAGAGTTAGACGTAGACGTGTGATACAAGCGTCGATTGAAGTTAGGTTGTCGTGACCACCTAGAGCTTTCAGGTATTGACGTGCAAGGTCGCCTTTTGGAGCGTCACCAGCTGGAGCTGCAGCTTCTTCGTCATCTTCACGACCTGGCGATTTCAGGTTGAAAGCGCGGATTGCGAAAGAGAAAGTGAAGAAGTATAGAGCACCGAAGCCAAGGCCGATTGCTAGAAGTACTAGAGGTTTAGTTGCTAGACCCCAGTTCAATACGAAGTCGATAAGACCAGCAGAGAAACCGAAACCGTGCAGAGTACCAAACATGTTAGCGACAACTAGAGACAGACCAGTGAATACAGCGTGCATTGCGTATAGAGCAGGAGCTAGGAATACGAACATGAATTCTAGCGGCTCTGTGATACCAGTTAGGAATGAACAGAATGCTACTGAGAATAGTGCACCACCAACTTGGCTACGTTTTTCAGCAGGAGCTGCTAGGTACATTGCAAGTGCAGCACCTGGTAGACCGAACATCATTACTGGGAAGAAACCGTTCATGAATACGCCTGCACCTTTATCGCCACCGAAGAAACGGTGTAGGTCGCCAGACTTAACAGTGTCAGTCACTTCTTTAACAACAGTAGTGATTTCTGGAGTTACAGAGTTAGCGAATGTGAATGTGTGCTCTTGGCCAACAACTAGAGTTTTAGCTAGAGATGGGTCAACACAAAGTTGAGTGATGTTAGCGAATGCGCCTTGACCAGCAACGATGATTTCTTGACATGTACCCATACCGAACCAGAAGTACGAGTTCAATACGTGGTGTAGACCTACAGGGATAAGTGCACGGTTAAGAGTACCGTAAACGAATTGACCGATAGCGCCAGACGTTGATACTGCGTGAGCCAGTGCGTCTAGACCAGATTGAACACCAGGCCAAACCACACCAGACACAGCACCTGCAACAAGTGCAAATAGACCAGCCATGATTGGTACTAAACGTTTACCTGCGAAGAATGCCAGCCACTCAGGAAGGCGTGTAGCATGGAAAGCGTTGTAAGAGTGACCCGCGATGATACCTGCGAAGATACCGCCGAAGAAAGACATGTTAACGTCAGCGTTAATCGTTGTCGCTGTCGCTGTTAGAACGAAGTAAGCAACTGCACCAGCTAGACCCGCTGCGCCGTTACCGTCTTTAGAAAGACCAATCGCGATACCTAGACCAAATAGCAATGGTAGGTTACCGAAGATAGCACCACCAGCTTGCGCCATGAATGGAATATCAAGTAGATCGCCTTGACCTAAACGTAATAGAAGCGCCGCAATCGGAAGCGTTGCGATAGGTAGCATTAACGCCTTACCTAGCTTCTGTGCATATCCTAGAATATTCACCAGTTGTTTCCCCCTATAGGATTTTTTAGAATTCGTTTGAGAAACTTATTTTAGTCGCTCAATTTAGTCCTATTCAGTGTATTCAATTAATTTTGCTCCGCAAATTAAAACCTTACCATTTGTGATCGTAATCACCAGTTTTTACCAAATCCAGAGGTTTTTGCTAGCGAGATCATAAAACTTATTTTATCATTCAAAAAATGAACATTTATAGATAAAATCCAAATCTAACTATTGGGTCAAGAGTGGGTTATGTTCAGCTTTAAAAGCCAGCTAACTTACTGATATTTCTTAACCCATAATCATAAAAACAATGAATTGTTCACATATTTTTCAAACACTTAAAATCGCTTCCCTTTTTGAAGCCGTTTGCCCATAAAAGATAAATCGTTACGTAAATGATGCTCGCAAACTAAGTCCACATTTAGGTAACGAACGAATTTAAAAGATCTGACGAAATAAGGATTAGCTGACTATGTACGCGCTAAGTAACTGTAAAATTTACACTGGTAGTGATGTTCTAACCGATCATGCTGTAGTAATCGAAAACGAACTGATCAAAAAAGTCTGCCCTATCTCTGAATTACCGGAAGGTATCGAGGTTCGCGACCTAGACGGAGCAAACCTAAGCCCAGGTTTCATTGACCTACAACTGAATGGTTGTGGCGGTGTAATGCTGAACGATGAGATCACTGCAGAAACAATGCAGATCATGCACAAAGCCAACCTCAAATCAGGCTGTACGAGCTTCTTACCGACTCTGATCACTTCTTCAGACGAAGACATGCGCGCTGTTATCACAGCTGCTCGTGAGTACCACAACCAATACCAGAACCAATCTTTAGGTCTTCACCTTGAAGGTCCATACCTAAACGTTGCAAAAAAAGGCATTCACAGCGTTGATCATATTCGTAAGTCTGACAGCGAGATGATTGAGCTTATCTGTGAGAACAGCGACCTTGTTGCGAAAGTAACACTGGCTCCTGAGCTGAACGACCCAGAGCATATCGAGCGTCTGCACAAAGCTGGTGTTGTTGTTTCTATCGGTCACACCAACGCAACTTATGCAGAAGCACGCCAAGGTTTCGAATCTGGTATCACATTCGCAACGCACCTATTCAATGCAATGACGCCTATGGTTGGTCGTGAACCAGGTGTGGTTGGCGCAATTTACGATACGCCAGAAGTATACGCAGGCATCATCGCCGACGGCTTCCACGTTGATTACGCAAACATCAGAATTGCGCACAAAATCAAGGGAGAAAAGTTGGTATTAGTGACGGATGCCACAGCTCCTGCAGGTGCTGACATGGAATACTTTATTTTTGTCGGTAAGAAAGTATATTACCGAGATGGTAAGTGTGTTGATGAAAACGGCACACTGGGCGGCTCAGCTCTGACTATGATTGAAGCAGTTCAGAATACAGTTGAGCACGCTGGTATCGCTTTAGACGAAGCTCTTCGCATGGCTACGCTATACCCAGCTACGGCTATCGGTGTAGAAAGCAAGCTAGGTCGAATCAAAAAAGGCATGGTTGCAAACCTAGCTGTATTTGACCGAGACTTTAACGTTAAAGCGACTGTTGTTAATGGACAATACGAGCACAATTAAGTATGAATGGCGGACAAATAGGTAACGTAGACTTAGTTAAACAACTAAACAGTGCGGCGGTATACCGACTAATAGACCAACAAGGGCCTATCAGTCGTATACAAGTGGCTGATGTAAGCCAACTCGCACCGGCAAGTGTTACAAAAATTACCCGCCAATTATTAGAGCGCGGCCTAATCAAAGAGGTCGCACAGCAAGCGTCTACTGGCGGTAGACGCGCTATCTCTCTAACCACAGAAGTAGAGCCTTTCCACTCTATCGCTGTGCGCTTAGGTCGAGACTATATTCAAGTTAGCCTTCATGACCTTGGTGGTCGTGAATTGGCTTTCCAGCAGCAAGACCTGAATTATTCAGACCAATCAGACCTAACCCAGGGATTGGTCAACACGCTTAAGGCTTTCATTGCTGAGCACCAACCGAAAATCGATCAGCTGATTGCGATTGGCGTAACTCTTCCAGGCTTAGTTAACCCGACGACGGGTGTCGTTGAGTACATGCCAAATACAGACATCGATAACCTTGCATTGAGCGACATTATTCGCGACACATTCCATGTCGCTTGTTTTGTTGGCAACGATGTTCGCGGAATGGCACTAGCGGAGCACTACTTTGGCGCGAGCCAAGACAGCCAAGACTCTATCTTAGTAAGTGTTCACCGCGGTACTGGTGCGGGGATTATCGTTAACGGCCAGGTTTTCTTAGGCCATAACCGTAACGTCGGTGAAATCGGTCATATCCAAATCGATCCACTTGGTGAACAGTGCCAATGTGGTAACTTTGGTTGTCTTGAAACGGTAGCGGCGAACCCAGCAATCGTAGAGCGCGTGCAAAAGCTGATTAAACAAGGTTATGAGTCCTCTTTAACCGAACTTGAGCGTATTACTATTCAAGACGTTTGCGACCATGCAATGAATGGTGACGAATTAGCTAAGCAGAGCTTGGTTCGAGTAGGAAACCAGTTAGGTAAAGCGATCGCCATGACGATCAACCTATTTAACCCTCAAAAAGTGATCATTGCTGGTGATATTACTAAGGCACAAGAGATTGTTTTCCCTGCAATTAAGCGTAATGTAGAGAATCAGTCGCTAACGACTTTCCATAGCGGCCTGCCTATTGTAGCATCACAGATCGATAAACATCCTACGATGGGAGCTTTTGCTATGATCAAGCGCGCCATGCTCAACGGTGTGTTACTGCAGAAGTTACTTGAAGATTAAAGAACAACAATTCTGATTTTCCGCGGGCCGTGTTTGTAAAAACACGGCCCGTTTTTTTAAGCTAGGGAACTACAACAACAAGTTATGGAACTTATATTAATATCCACTGCGTTTATCGCAGGATTTATTGCTTTAAAATGTCATCTTCCGCCACTGGTTGGTTTTTTGGTTGCGGGATTTGGGCTTTTTGCCTTTGGTTTCGAAACGAATGACACCATCATTACCTTGGCTGACCTCGGTGTCACCCTGCTCCTATTCACCATCGGCTTGAAGCTAGATATCAAAACCCTACTCTCTAAAGAGATCTGGGCTGGCGCGACAATACATAACCTTTTATCCACTCTGTTTTTTGCCGTCGCCCTATTTGGTTTTAAGTTCCTTGGCATTTCGTCACTGGCAGCTATGTCAGTCGAGCAGATTGTTCTACTCGGCTTCGCCCTATCATTCTCGAGTACCGTATTTGCGGTAAAGACTCTTCAAGAGAAAGGCGAAATGAATGCGACCTACGGTACATTGGCGATTGGTATCTTGGTCATGCAAGATATTTTCGCGGTGGTATTCCTAACGGCCTCGACAGGTAAAATACCAGAGTGGTATGCAATTGCGCTATTTGCCCTACCTTTATTACGCCCACTGTTCTACAAAATACTTGATTGGGTTGGACACGGCGAAATGTTGGTTCTTTCCGGCATCTTCTTCGCATTAGTCGTCGGTGCTGGTTTATTCCATTTGGTTGGTGTTAAGCCAGACCTAGGCGCTCTTGTTCTAGGTATGCTGCTTGCTGGTCATCCAAAAGCCTCAGAGTTATCAAAATCGCTGTTTAACCTTAAAGAGCTTTTCCTTGTCTGTTTCTTCTTGAACATTGGTTTGTCAGAGCAACCAACCATTCAAGGCGTTATGCTTGCAATCTTGTTCTTGCTGATGCTGCCAGTGAAAGGTGTTCTCTACTTCTTGGTGCTTAACCGCTTCAAGTTCCGTGTTCGAACGTCTCTACTTGCCTCTTTATCACTGTTTAACTACAGCGAATTTGGCCTCATCGTTGGTGGCCTAGCCTTCAAGATGGGTTGGATGTCTGGCGATATCCTAGTTGCCGTCGCGATTGCGGTTTCACTGTCTTTCTTAATCGCTGCACCTTTAAATCGAGCTGGTCACAAGCTTTATCAGCAGTCAGGTAAATGGCTAAAAGAGCATGCCTCAGAAAAGCTTCACCGACGCGATAAGCGAATTGACCCTGGTCGTGCCCAAGTGCTTATTCTTGGTATGGGCCGAATTGGTACTGGTGCTTATGACGAATTACGCTCTCGCTATGGCAAGGTAAGTTTAGGTGTCGAAGTTCGTGAAGAAGCAGCACATAACCACAGAAGCCACGGTAGAAACGTGATTTCTGGCGACGCGACTGACCCAGACTTCTGGGAGCGCATCTTAGATACAGCGAATGTAAAGCTGGTTATCTTAGCCATGCCACATCACCAAGGTAACCAGACCGCTTTAGATCAACTAAAGTCACGTAACTTTAAAGGACAGATCGCAGCTATCGCAGAATACCCTGATCAACTCGAAACCTTGAAAGAGAATGGTGTTGATGCCGCATTCAATATCTACAGCGAAGCCGGTAGTGGTTTTGCTCGCCATGTTTGTGAGCAATTAAACCCAAACATCAACAAAATCTAGCCTAAATCCCTCTCAGAAAAACCTCTCAAGGCTGTGAATTTTCGCACTTTTGAGAGGTTTTTGTATAAAAAAGCAACCGCATTTAGATACCAAACACCAAAACGACAAAATAATTAAATAATTTCTAACATAACACCCTTTATATTATTTTTTTGCTCACATCCGGTTGCTTTTTTTAGCCAGAATGGCAAATTGAATACAGTTGATTTAGAAATTATTTAAAAGGAAGTTCTATGTGTTCAGTATTTGGCATTCTCGACATAAAAAGTGATGCCGCAGCACTTCGCCCTATCGCTTTAGAAATGTCTAAAAAGCTTCGTCACCGTGGACCAGATTGGTCTGGTATCTATGCAAGTGACAAAGCAATCCTTGCTCACGAGCGTTTAGCTATCGTTGGTCTAAATAGTGGTGCTCAACCGCTATACAGCCAAGACAAGAAACACATTCTTGCGGTAAACGGCGAAATCTATAACCACAAAGAACTTCGTGCTCGCTATGAAGATAAGTACCAGTTCCAGACCGACTCTGACTGTGAAGTTATCCTAGCGCTATACCAAGAAATGGGCGCAGACCTGCTAGAAGAACTAAACGGTATCTTCGCATTCGTTTTATACGATGAAGAAAAAGACGAATACCTAGTAGGCCGCGACCACATCGGTATCATCCCGCTTTACCAAGGCTACGATGAACACGGTAACTACTATGTTGCTTCTGAAATGAAAGCTCTGGTTCCTGTATGTAAGACCATCAGCGAGTTCCCTCCAGGTAGCTTCTACTCTTCGAAAGATGCAGAGCCACAACGTTACTATATTCGTGATTGGAACGAATACGCTGCAGTACAAGGCAACAGCACAAGCAAAGAAGATCTAACGGAAGCACTAGAAGCAGCGGTGAAGCGTCAACTAATGACTGACGTACCTTACGGTGTACTTCTTTCTGGTGGTTTAGATTCATCTATCACTTCAGCAGTCGCTAAACGCTTTGCGGCAATGCGCATTGAAGATGACGAACAGTCTGAAGCTTGGTGGCCACAACTGCACTCATTTGCGGTTGGCCTAGAAGGTGCTCCTGATCTTATCGCTGCTCGTGAAGTGGCAGACAAGATTGGTACCGTACACCACGAGATGACATACACCATTCAAGAAGGTCTGGATGCAATCCGTGATGTTATCTACCACATCGAGACCTACGACGTAACGACAATTCGCGCGTCTACGCCAATGTACCTACTTGCTCGTAAGATCAAAGCAATGGGTATCAAAATGGTACTGTCTGGTGAAGGTGCTGATGAGATCTTTGGCGGTTACTTGTACTTCCACAAAGCGCCAAACGCAAAAGAGTTCCATGAAGAAACAGTACGTAAGTTGCTGGCTCTAAACATGTTTGACTGTGCTCGTGCGAACAAATCACTAGCAGCATGGGGCGTAGAAGGCCGCGTACCATTCTTGGACAAAGAGTTCATCGATGTAGCAATGCGCTTAAACCCAGAAGACAAAATGTGTGGCAACGGTAAGATGGAGAAACACATCCTACGTGAGTGTTTCGAAGATTATCTACCAGACTCAATTGCATGGCGTCAAAAAGAGCAGTTCTCTGATGGGGTTGGCTACGACTGGATCGATACATTGAAAGCTACCGCTGAAGCGAAAGTAACGGACAAGCAAATGGAAACTGCGCAGTTCCGCTTCCCATACAACACGCCAACGACTAAAGAAGGCTACGCTTACCGTGAAATCTTTGAAGAGTTGTTCCCGCTAGAATCTGCAGCAGAATGTGTACCTGGTGGTCCATCTGTCGCTTGTTCATCAGCTAAAGCCATTGAGTGGGATGAGTCTTTCCAAAACTGTGTAGACCCATCAGGTCGTGCGGTTCAAGCGGTTCACAACGACGCTTACAACGCGTAAGCTCTCAGGCAAATTTGAGATACTAAAAAAGGCGCATTATGCGCCTTTTTATTTTAAGCCTAGGTGTATCACTTTTTAATGTAGAGTTACGCTTGAGCTTGCAGTGCTTCATTCTCAATGCTGATAGGCACCACCTGGCTGATCATCTTCACTAACATGATAGAGCGAGCCTCGCCATCTTTCTGGTGGAATATTGCTTCTATGCCTGCAAACTGACCACTCGTAATTTTCACAACCTGACCAGATTCGAACTCAGCACAGCACTCTTCGACATCATTGGTGCAATTCTTCTCAAGTTCTTTAAGCTCAAAAACCAAGTCGCCTTGTACTTCATGTGGTAGCGCTCCAAACTTAATGAAGTCCACTACGCCGCGTGTGGAACGAACGGTCGTAAAGCTTGGTCCTTGTTCATAATCAAATCGAACAAAAACGTATGAAGGGAACAGCGGTTCTTTGACTACCTTTTCTTTCCCTCTAACTACTTTTTCGACTTCTATTTGTGGGTAAAAGCACTCTACCCCTTGATTCTCTAAGTGCTGCTGAGCGCGTTTTTGATCGCCACGCTTACAGTAGAGTAAATACCAACGTTTCATTTAACTAGCCATTTTCTATTTTGGGGACATTTTACCACAAGCCTAAAACGGTTTAATTGCTATTAACTAAATGAATCTTAATAGCCACAAAATTATGCGTAGCAAACCAATTTATCAACAAAAAATTATAGATATAAAAGTGATTAAGCATTGTACAGAGTTCTATTGCCAATCAAAAGGTGCGCTTCTATGGCAGCATATACAGTCAAAAAATAAAACACACCGTTCCCTTTATCGGAGATAGGATACATAAAATTGATAACTCACGCCTTTAATATTCAAGAATTTTTTCAATAAGATCATTTAACAACCAGCTCAAATCTGGAAAATTAGTTTGCAGCACGCATTTTAAGGGCGACATTACCAACAAAGCATATAATTTTCATACACTTACAAAATGCAGGTTATCGTTACCATAAAATACCTCTATTGCAGATGTTTATCCCACTCTGTATACATAAGTAACTATAAAATCTTTTAATAACTAAAATTAGTAAAACTTATGCCAAGCAATCACAACATCTTTGGCCACCCTAGAGGCCTATTTCTACTTTTCAGCACAGAGCTATGGGAACGTTTCTCCTACTACGCTATGCGTGCGATTCTTGTTTTATTCTTAACAGATACAACAATCAACGGCGGGCTGGGTTGGTCAACAAAAGACGCACTCGATCTTTATGGTATCTACACTGGCCTGGTCTACATCACACCATTAATCGGTGGTTGGATTGCCGACAACTACCTAGGGCAACGTAAATCGATTCTAATCGGTGGCGTGCTTATGGCACTTGGTCAATTTACGCTGGCCCTACCTACTGGCTTTATGGGCTTAGACCAAGTAAGTGCACTTTACTTAGGTTTAGGGCTGCTTATCAGTGGTAACGGTATGTTTAAGCCAAACATCTCAACTATGGTTGGTGACCTTTACCAAGAAGGTGATAACCGTCGTGATGGCGCATTTACAATTTTCTACATGGGCATCAACTTAGGTGCACTATTAGGTGGTCTTATCTCTGGTGCTGCGGCTGAGTCATACGGCTGGAAAGCAGGTTTCCTAGCGGCTGGTATCGGTATGGTTATTAGCTTAATCATGCAAATGACGATGGCTCAATCATGGCTGGGTAATATCGGTTCTGTGCCAGCAGCTGCACGCGCAAAAGCTCTGAGTAAATCGAAAGAGAAAGCACCGCTAACTAAAGAAGAGTTCGATCGACTAAAAGTTATTCTGATCATGGGTCTGTTCGTGATTATTTTCTGGGCAGGCTTTGAACAAGCTGGCGGCCTAATGAACATCTACACTCAACAATATACAGACCGTATGATTGGTGATTTTGAAGTTCCGGCTGCGTGGTTCCAATCTCTAAACCCATTCTTCATCATTACACTTGCACCAATCATTGCTGCATTCTGGGTGAAGTTAGGTAAGCGTGAACCAAACTCACCGGTTAAATTTGCGATGGCTCTGTTCTTCTTGGCGCTAGGCTTCGTTTGCATGATGGGCGCGGTAATGGAGCAAGGTGGTGACCTTACAGTTAAAACTTCGATGCTGTGGTTAGTAGGTGCATTCTTCTTCCATACACTTGGTGAGCTTTGCCTATCTCCTATCGGCCTATCGTTAGTGACTAAGCTGGCACCGCTACGTTTAGCATCACTAATGATGGGTGCATGGTTTGGTTTCAACGCTATTGCAAACTACGTAGCTGGCCTTGTGGGCTCTCATGTAGGTGAACTAGGCGCGATGGCAATCTTCAGTGGTATTGCAATTACAGCAACGATCAGCGGCATCTTACTACTTCTTTGTGCTGGTAAGCTTGTATCTTGGATGCACGGCGTAGAGAGCAACATGACGCTAGAGCCTGAACCAAAAGAAGAGCGCACTGCAGAAACTTCTGTTGCTTAATATCTCATATCGTTCAGTGTCTAATAGACGCTAGAACACATTCAAAAAAGGGCTGCTCATTGAGCAGCCCTTTTAGTATTTATTTAGCCGATATTAACGGTGAATCTCTACCAGTTCAGCCATCATGTCGATATGCGAATCTCTGTCGTTAAGACACATGATATAGCTAAAGTCAGAACCACCAGCGTCAATGAAAGTTTCCTTGCACTGATCTGAAATCTCTTCCAGCGTTTCTAAACAGTCCACCGAGAAAGCTGGAGCCATGATATCAATCTTCTTGATGCCTTTGCTTGGCAATGATTCAAGCGTCTCATCGGTATATGGCTTTAACCACTCTTCTCGACCAAATCGAGACTGGTAAGTCATGGTGATATCGTCTGCAGATAAACCAAGCTCCTCAGCGAGTAGCTTAGTTGTCGCTTCACAATGTTGAGGGTAGATATCCCCTTCATCTGCCAATCGCTTCGGAATGCCGTGGAAAGAGCAAACCAAATGATCCGCTCGGCCATTTTTCTCCCAATGACTACGAACACTCTCAGCCAGTGCTTTGGTGTAGCTCGGGTGTGCGTAGTAGTCACGGATAAAACGGTAGCTTGGAATAACAGGCATCTGTTTAAAGGCTTTGGTTAAACCATCAGAAACCGCAGCAGTGGTGGTGCCTGAATACTGAGGATACAGAGGCAGTACGATGATCTCCTCAACGCCCTGCTCCATCAGCTGCTCAACGCCCGCTTTTAGACTTGGGTTGCCATAAGTCATACCTAAGGCGACAGGCATCTCTAACTTCTTCTGTAACTTTTCAGCTTGTCTTTGAGAGTACACAAGCAGTGGTGAACCGTCTTCCATCCAAACAGATTGATAAAGCTTGGCTACTTTAGGTGAGCGAATCGGTAAAATCACCCCGTGCAAGATTGGGCACCACAGCCAGCGCGTTAGGTTAACAACTCGCTTGTCGTGCAAGAATTCACTCAAAAATCGACGAACGCCAGCCGGGGTCGCAGAATCTGGCGTACCTAAATTCACCAGTAAAACACCCTGCTTTTTATTATTTTCCATAGATACCTGAGACCAATATGTGATTTTGTAGAGAGTAATATACTAATCTGCTTAAGTTTAAGATCATTGCTTGTCGCTAAATGTCTAAATAATCATTTGAGCGTGAGGTTTCACAACGTCAACTTTAGATGATGGATACTCTTTTCAAGACTTACTGCCTTGGGTAGAGGACTCATCATTGCCTTAGATTGGTATCGTACTAAAAATTGAGACAAAAAAAAGCGACCTTTAAGGTCGCTTCCAATATATCAAATTCTAAAACTGGCTGTTAGCCAATTATGCTAGTGCTTTCTCAAGTTCTGCACTAACTTCAGCAACTTGCTTAGTACCGTCAAACTTAAGGTACTTAGTGTTACCTGCTTCAGCTTCTTTACCGTAGTAAGAGATTAGCGGCGCTGTTTGCTCGTGGTACACGCCTAGACGAGCACGAACTGTTTCTTCTTTGTCGTCATCACGTACAACTAGCTCTTCACCAGTTACGTCATCTTTACCTTCTTCTTTTGGTGGGTTGTACACAGTGTGGTATGTACGACCTGAAGGAAGGTGAGCACGACGACCAGCCATACGCTCAACAATCACATCGTCAGCTACGTCGAATTCAACAACGTAATCTACAGCGATACCCATTTCTTTTAGGCCATCAGCTTGTGGGATTGTGCGTGGGAAACCGTCTAGTAGGAAACCTTTCTCACAGTCATCTTGAGCGATACGCTCTTTGATAAGACCAAGGATAATTTCATCAGAAACTAGCTGACCAGCGTCGATTACTGATTTTGCTTGCTTACCAAGCTCAGTACCCGCTTTGATAGCAGCACGTAGCATGTCACCAGTTGAAATTTGAGGGATACCAAATTTGTTCATGATGAAGTTAGCTTGAGTGCCTTTACCCGCGCCAGGAGCACCTAGAAGAATGATGCGCATGTTTAATCCTCTTATAAAATTATGATTTATACCGAAGCTCACTATCCAACCTTCCTAGTTCATCGGTTAGATAAACAGAAAGCGTTAAGTAACCGTTGAGGTTAAGCAAAACTGCAAATAGAAGCAAAACGGTAAGTTTCGGTATAACGTTTAAAAATCATACAACTGGAATGAATTGGATCCTAATCCAGCTGATTAGGTCGAGCATTCTATCACATTAATATTCAATTTGGCTGAATTTACGACTAAAGAATGCATCGCCTCATTTTGTTGTGACGATAACGGTGACGTCGACCACGTTTAACACATTTTCAACGACGTTCATTAAAAAAGCCCGCATTTGCGGGCTTTTAATTACAATTCGTGGTTTAGCCCAAAGTCGAAAGACTAACGCTTTGTTAGTAGCTCGTTGATTGCACCCAAGAATTGTGACGGATCTTCCATAGAGCCTTTTTCAGCCAGCATCGCTTGACCAAGTAGTAGCTCAACCCAACGACCGAACGCTTGCTCATCGGCTTCATCAGCCATTTGTTTCACAAGTGCGTGCTCTGGGTTAATTTCAAAGATGTACTTAACTTCAGGTGCAGCTTGGCCTGCCGCTTCAAGAAGCTTCGCCATTTGCGTACCCATTTCGAAATCGTCAGTGACAACAACAGCAGGTGTGGTTGCGAGTTTGAACGTAGTACGGACTTCTTTAACACGATCACCTAGGTAAGATTGAGTGCGCTCAACAACAGACTTAAACTCTTCTTCAGTCTCTTTTTGCTTCTCTTTCTCTTCTTCGCCTTCAAACTTGCTTAGATCTAAGCCAGCTTTTGTGATCGATTGGAACTGCTTGCCGTCGAAATCGGTTAAGTAGTTCATTACGTACTCATCGATGCGATCGTACATCAGCACCACTTCAATACCTTTTGCTTTAAACTGCTCCAAGTGTGGGCTGTTTTTAGCTGCTGCGTAGCTATCTGCTGTCAGGTAGTAAATCTTATCTTGGCCTTCTTTCATACGCTCAACGTAAGATGCTAGGCTGATTGTCTGGTCTGCAGAATCAACTTCTGTAGATGCGAAACGAAGAAGACCTGCGATCTTCTCTTTGTTTGCCATGTCTTCCGCTGGGCCTTCTTTCATTACAAGGCCAAACTCTTTCCAGAATTCTAGGTACTTCTCGTTGTCATTTTTCGCCATGCGCTCAAGCATTGTAAGTACACGCTTAGTACATGCACCACGAAGAGACTGAGTCACCTTGTTATCTTGAAGGATTTCACGCGATACGTTCAGTGGTAGATCGTTTGAGTCAATCAGGCCGCGCACGAAACGCATATAAGATGGCATGAACTGCTCTGCGTCATCCATGATGAATACACGCTGTACATAAAGTTTCAAGCCGCTCTTGTGGTCACGGTTCATCATATCCCAAGGTGCTTTAGCTGGGATATAAAGCAGGCTTGTGTAATCGTTCTTACCTTCAACCTTGTTGTGGCTCCACGTTAGTGGATCAGCAAAGTCGTGAGATACATGCTTGTAAAACTCTTGGTACTCTTCTTTCTCAATGTCTGACTTGTTACGAGTCCAAAGCGCTTGAGCTTTGTTAATCTGTTCCCAATGTTTCTCTTCGGTGTCTTTACCTTCGTCATCTTTAACCGCAGTTAAGATAGAAACAGGGATACCAATGTGATCAGAATATTTACCAATCACTTCGCGCAGACGCCATTCATTTAAGAACTCTTTACCGTCTTCACGCATATGAAGAATGATGTCAGTACCACGAGACTCTTTAGTGATGTCTTCGATTGTGTAATCGCCTTCACCTGCAGAGTGCCATTGCACGGCTTCATTGCTTGCAAGGCCTGCGGCACGTGTGCGAACCGTTACCGCATCAGCAACGATGAATGCTGAGTAGAAACCAACACCAAATTGACCAATCAATTGAGAGTCTTTGCTTTGGTCTTCAGATAGCTTTGAGAAAAAGTCTGCTGTACCTGATTTAGCAATGGTACCTAAATGTTCAATAACGTTGTCACGGCTCATGCCGATACCGTTATCAGAAATCGTTAACGTATTTGCCTCAGCGTTAAATGACAGTTTTACACCGAGGTCTGCGTCGCCTTGATAAAGTTCGCCGTTTGATAGTGCTTGAAAACGAAGCTTGTCAGCCGCGTCAGATGCGTTAGAGATCAGCTCACGTAGAAAGATTTCTTTATTTGAATACAGTGAGTGAATCATTAGATGAAGTAGTTGTTTTACTTCAGATTGAAAGCCACGAGTCTCTTTATTTTGCGTTGCTGTTTCGCTCATTTTTACTCCAAAACATCTATACTTTATGTTGAAAACTACAGGGGCGGGATACGTAATGCCGCTCTGATGTTCATTAACATGAGGATGACAATTGTAAATTCAAGGTCAAAAATCATAAAAACACTGTTTTTTTGATCTGTTTTTATTATCCTTGAGTCTCATAAATATAAAAGAACATAAAAGAAGTCATGATTTGGTGAAGATTTGAATAAATTTCACCTCAGATTTGTCTATTTCGCACTCAAAATAACCCAAAGTAGAAGAATTCAATGAGCAATATCGGCACAAAGTTTATTCTCGCGCAGCGGTTCGTATTCGATCCAAACAGCAACTCACTTGTTGACCAAATGAGCGACGGCGAAGTCGTACGCCTTGGCAGTAATGAAAGCCGCATTCTCCTAATGCTGTCGGAAAGACCCAATGAAGTTATCACTCGTAATGAATTACATGAATATGTTTGGCGTGATCAAGGTTTTGAGGTTGATGACTCAAGCCTAACTCAAGCCGTTTCAACACTACGTAAAATGCTGAAAGATTCAACGAAATCTCCAGAGTTCGTTAAGACTGTGCCTAAACGCGGTTATCAATTTATCGCAACCGTTGAACGCTCAGCGCCACTTTCATCAAACGACCAACCTGCTGCAGTTGAAATTGCCGAAAATGACGTAGAACCAAGCTTAACGTTTGCAACGGCATCTGTGGCGGAAGACGTTGTTTCTGAGACTCGCCTGCCAGAGCCTGTATCTAAAGTTCAAGAAACCACGGTTTCCGTTGAGCCGCAGCAAGTACCACCAGCTACAGACACGAAGAACAGTAACAAGTGGTTAATCCTTGGTTTGCTGTTTGCCGCTGTCATGATGCCAATTATGGTGCTCACCTTTACCAATCCAGCGGAATCTGAATTCCGTACATTAGCAGAAGTCGATGGTGTAAAAGTTCAGTCACCAATTAATCATCCAGACCTTACCAGCTGGCTGCCTGCTATTGAGAAGTGTGTATTACGTTACAACACCAATCACACTGGTATGCTGAAACCAACTGAAGTGATTGCGACAGGTGGGCAAACTAACAACTTAGCCCTCAACTACATTCACCCGCAAGAATACTCTAGCGAAAACATTACTCTAAGAATTTATGCAAACCAGTCGGACGTAGACGACATTTGTAAAGGTGGCCAGTAACATGAAATTAAAAGTATCTATTATCTTACTGGTTCTTTCTGCTTTTCTAAGTGGTTGGTTGTATTGGGGTAGTGACGCAAAAGTAGAGCGCCTACTTACCTCACATGAGTGGCAATCAAAAATGGTGACGCTGATCAGTGATACCAAGCAAGCGGATTCAATCGGCCCACTGCGTAAAGTTGAGCTGTCATCAAATGCTAAGTATCTACCAAACGGCACATATCTGAGAATGTCGGTGGTTAGGTTATACGGCACACAAACCGCACCAGCTAACGTAATCAACATTTCAGAGACGGGTCAGTGGGATATCAACGACAACTACCTACTGGTTTCGCCAACTGAGTTTAAAGATGTGACATCGGCTCAGCGCCAAGACTTCTCTCAAGAGCAACTAGAGCTTATTACTCAAGTAATCAAGATGGATGCAGAGCAAAGTCGTCGCATCGATATTGTTAACCCGAAAGCACTGCTACTGACTAGCTTAAATCACGGTTCTACCGTGTTGTTTTCAAACTAACATTGGATAGCTATTTACGACATATCGATGGATGAATACCATTCACGATAAACCTAAAGAAGGGGCATGAAGCCCCTTTTTGTTATCTTAAACTCAAAGATAAAACTCTATGGATTGGATAAACTCACTCGCCTTATTCTTTGGCTCATTAGTCGCCAACACGCTTGCCTCTTTATCAGGTGGCGGTGCTGGGCTTCTACAGTTCCCTCTTCTCATCTTTCTAGGACTGCCCTTTTCAGTTGCACTGGCTACCCACAAAGTCGCTAGCGTCGCTCTCGGCTTAGGTGCTGCATATACCCATATCAAGAGTGGCATGTTAAGTTGGAAAATTTGTATCTACCTAATTATCGTCGGCAGCATTGGAGTGGTCGTTGGCGCGAATATCGTACTCATGATCCCAGATGCCATTGCACAGAAACTGCTTGGCGCAATGATCTTAGCACTGGGCGTTTACTCACGACTAAAGAAACAATTGGGTCAAGAAGAGCAGCTTAAAAACCGAGACATAAAAGGTTGGATAATTGGTGGGGTTGGACTTGCACTCATTGGCATCATCAACGGTTCACTCACTGCCGGATCTGGTCTTTTAGTTACCCTATTTCTAGTTCGTTGGTTTGGTTTTACTTATAAACAAGCCGTCGCATTAACCATGATATGTGTCGGTTTGTTCTGGAATGGCATCGGTGGTATTGCCATTGTTCAAGCGGGTGCACCAATATACTGGGTATGGTTACCCATATTACTGCTGAGTTCATTCATTGGTGGGAGCTTAGGCGCTGTTCTGGCAAACCGCTCGAGTAATCAACTCGTCAAAACGGCTTTCGAAATATTGACGTTTGCCGTCGGCATCAAACTATTGCTTTAGAATTTTCAAGGTTATCTATGAATACAGAGTTAGATCAAAACAACCCTACCGTGGCAAAAGCAACAATAGCGATACACTACTGCCGTCAATGTAATTGGATGCTTCGCTCAAGTTGGTTGTGTCAGGAGCTGCTTCATACCTTCAGCGAAGAGATTGAACAAGTCAGTTTAAACCCAGATACCGGTGGACGATTTGAGATCTTTTGCAATGGGATACAGATATGGGAAAGAAAAGCGGACGGCGGCTTTCCTGAAGCGAAAGTTCTGAAGCAAAGAGTGAGAAACATCATTGCTCCAGACAGAGACCTCGGCCACGTGGATTCAAAATAAACCCATGACGGCCAGTTCTATGATTTAAAGCTGGCCGCTAACCAGTACATCGCCGTCAAGGCTGATCACTTTGAAGGTACCATTCTCGTAGATACCATAGCTTGCTGCATGCCCTTCTCGTGGGAACGTCACCGAGCTAGGGTTAAAAATGAAGATGTCATCTTGGTACTCAGCAACTGGGATATGGGTATGGCCATGAGCAATGATATCACCCGCTTTCAGTGCTGGTCGTTTCGTTGTGTTATACAGGTGACCGTGAGTTAAGAAGATACGTTGGCCTGACTCTAGTAACACCCATGAGTAATCCATCATCATTGGGAAAGAGAGCAGCATCTGATCGACTTCGCTGTCGCAGTTACCACGGACAGCAATGATCTCTTGGGAGAACTCGTTCAGCTTGTCTGCAACAGCAGGCGGGTTGTAACCCTCTGGAATCGGATTTCTAGGGCCATGATTCAGAATGTCTCCCAGTAGGATTAAATATTGGGCACCCGAAGCTTGGTATAGCTCTAATACCTTTTCTGTTGCTGGTAGCGAACCGTGTAGGTCTGAAGCAAAAAATAATTTCACACGTACTTCTCCATAAAATTTATGGGCCTATTGTACGTACCTATCGGCTATACGTCATCTCTCACCATACCGTTGATAACAATATTATTGTAACTAACCATACCGACAATCTTATTATCACGGACCACAGGAGCGCGGCTAATACCAAAGCGTTCAAATAGGCGCGCACAGTACTTAACATTCATCTCGGCAGACACGCTTAACGCGGGCTTAGTCATGATTTCATAAATATTGGTGCGTTCGGGAGAGCGATTTTTGGCTAAGACTTTTTTGGCAATGTCGTTCATCAACACAATCCCGTACTCATCATCTTGATGACGCTTATCCACAATGATTGCCTTTACCTTATGCTTTTTCGCCATTTCTATCGCCGCTAACACTGTGGTTAAGCCATCAATAATCACATAGGTATTAGCCATTACATCGCCAACCCGGATTTTGTCACTGGTACTCATAGCTCATCCTCCACAACTTTAGTTAATGTCTCGACTTGATGCGCAACCCCAACCGCATCTTCAACATCGATTTGTACTGCTATTCCTTGCCCTGATTCTTGGTCGAACTCGCCAACTTTGCCGATGGTCTCTAAAATGTGTCGTGCTAAGTGCTCTTCAACGACGAACAGCAGCACATCTTTTTGTACCTCAAGCGTCAAACCGAAGAAGGTACGTTTTTGGTTTAGCCCCTGCCCTCTGGCATTGTTGATAACGGTGGCCCCCGTCGCGCCCGCATCACGCGCCGCGTCGAGTACGATGTCAGTCTTGCTCTCTTCCACAAACGCTAAGATCAATTTAAAGCGCATCTTTGCTCTCCTTAGAGGTGTGTAAACGGTTTAACCATTGCGTTATTTGGGCATAGCCCATTACTGAAATAATCGGAAACAAGCTAGCAAAGGCGATTAACCCAAAACCATCGATCACCGGGTTTCTCCCAGGTACGGTAGAGGCAAGTCCAAGCCCCAATGCTGTCACCAATGGCACTGTCACCGTCGATGTGGTTACACCGCCCGAGTCATAGGCCAAAGGCACTATAAGTTTGGGCGCGTAAAACGTTTGGATCACCACAACCACGTAACCAACAATGATGTAGTAATGAATAGGATCACCAGCCACGATCCGATAGCTGCCCAGCGAAATACCGATTGCAACACCGAGTGCAACGGCAATCCGGAGCCCATTGACGCTAATACTGCCACCGGAAACTTGATTCGCTTTAATCGCAACCGCTATCAATGAAGGCTCGGCGATCGTGGTACTGAATCCGATACAGAACGCAAAAAGATAGACCCAGTAATAATCAAACCATGTTAGGGCTAAGCCAGAACTGATTTTAAATTCAGTAAGAAAAGACGGCTCCGTTAACTGCATCGCCATCGTCTCTCCTAAAGGAAATAAGGCCAGTTCTAGCCCCATCAAGAAAAGAGACAAGCCAAGAATGACGTAAAAGAACCCTATCAATACTTTGGGCAGGTTGTTGACTGGCCTGCGTAGCACCGCCAATTGAAAACCAAATATGATCACCGCAATCGGAATCACATCCATCACGGTGCCAAGAAAGGTATCGATAAACTGTTGAACACTGATCATGTCACTACCATTCCATAGACCATGACAAACATCATCGGCAGCAGTGAAGCGAATGCGATCAATCCAAAACCGTCGATCATCGGATTACGCCCTTTAATGGCTGAAGCCAAGCCCACGCCTAATGCCGTCACCAACGGAACGGTGATGGTTGATGTGGTGACGCCGCCAGAATCATACGCTATGCCAATGATATTTTCGGGGGCAAAAGCAGTGAGCACCACCACACCAATATAGCCACCGATGATCATGTATTGAATTGGCCAACCTTTTAGGATCCGAAGTACCCCAAGTAATATTGCGATACCTACCGACAATGCGACGGTGAAACGCAGGCCGTCGGCGTATTCTTCCATTTCATCATTAGAATTAGGTATTACACCGCCCTCGGCCGCCACTTCTGCCGCTTCGGCTGCTACCGCCGTCAACGCAGGCTCCGCTATGGTTGTTCCAAAGCCCAGGCAAAAAGCAAAAGTCAGTAACCAGAACACACTTCCTTTGCGGGCAAAAGCTTGAGCCATAGATTCGCCAATCGGGAACAGCCCCATTTCAAGCCCGAAGATAAAGAATGTGAGCCCAAAGACCACCAGCACTAAACCCGCCAAAATAGACAGCAGATGCGGAAGCGGCTCTTGTAAAACAACAAGCTGGAAGAACGCGATCACCGCAACAATAGGCAATAAATCACGAAGGCTACCCAACATAGCTCGAAACAAAGCTAGCACTGCCGTCATCGCAACTCCCTATAGCCAATAATTACGTTTGATTATCTATCCGTAGTAATCATGGCAAATCCTTATTATTTCTAATGTGATAAACATTACGCAGTTGGTAACATATGCGAGTAAAATCTCTTAACTGTGATAACGATACACATATCTAAACTAATGAATTAAATTTCACTGTTTAACCAATTGTTGGTGCGGCTATTTAGGTATCACACGATTGAAACCAACTGATCGTTATAGTGATTTTTTCGTATTGGTTGGCGACTAAAAACAAGCCATGTCTATAATTATGTTTAATAAGGAGATTGGTATGAAGATATTGTTAACTGGTGGTACTGGATTTATTGGCTCTGAATTGATCAAGAGCTTGAACACTGACGACGTCACATTGCTCACGCGAAACACTGAAAAAGCGAGACAATGCCTAAGCCACCTGAACCAAAACAACCTTCATTACATCCAATCCCTTGATGAGCTGAATGACGTCAACGATTTCGATGCAGTGATAAACCTCGCTGGTGAACCGATTGCAGACAAACGCTGGAGTGATGAGCAAAAAGAGAGAATCTGTAGCAGCCGCTGGCTGATCACAGAGAAGATCGTCGAGCTCATTCAAGCAAGCACAACACCACCTGAAGTCTTTATCAGCGGATCTGCCGTCGGCTACTATGGCGACCAGCAACAACACCCATTTGATGAATCACTGCAAGTCGAAGACGAGAGCTTCCCTCATAAAGTTTGTGCTCACTGGGAAGAGATAGCTAAACGAGCCGAATCAGAGAACACTCGCGTTATCCTATTAAGAACAGGGATTGTTTTGGGTGAAAACGGTGGCGCACTCAAAAAGATGCTGATGCCTTACAAGCTTGGTGTTGGTGGTCCATTAGGGTCAGGTAAACAGTACATGCCCTGGATTCACATGCTCGACATGGTCAGAGCCATCAATCACTTGTTGTCAATCCCACACGCTCAAGGTGAATTCAACATGTGTGCTCCTCACCCTGTGACTAACAAGCAATTCAGTAGCACTCTCGCAAAACAATTGCGTCGCCCTCACTTCTTGTTCACCCCAAAGTGGGCGATGTCGCTACTTATGGGCGAGTCGTCCTGCTTGCTGTTCGACAGCATTCGTTCCAAGCCTAAGAAGTTAACTGAAATGGGCTTTATATTTAGTTACTCAAGAATCGAGCCTGCATTAAAAAACTTGTTACAACATCAAGACTAATTCTTTACTCTAAGAGCAAAGAAGCTCTGATAAAGGATTAAGTGTGAACAAGTCGATTCTCATCACTGGTTGCTCAACTGGCATTGGCTACACCTGTGCTCACGCACTTCACAAACGCGGCTTTCATGTCATCGCATCTTGCCGCGACCCACAAGACGTTCAACGCCTTCAAGAAGAAGGTCTCACCTGTATTCAGTTGGATCTTGCCAACAAGGACAGTATTGAGAACGGAGCTAAACAAGCCATCGAGCTAGCACCAAATGGATTGTATGGCCTGTTCAATAATGGTGCATATGGTCAGGCAGGTGCTTTAGAAGATCTACCGACGCAAGGGCTAAGAGAACAGTTCGAAACCAACTTCTTTGGTTGGCACCACCTCGTTTGCCAGATCCTGCCTCATATGCGAGAGCGTGGCGAAGGGCGTATTGTCCAAAACAGTTCGGTACTCGGCTTTGCTGCGATGAAATATCGTGGTGCGTATAACGCATCAAAGTTCGCAATTGAAGGTTGGACAGACACTCTGCGTTTAGAGCTTCATGGCTGTGGCATACACATTTCATTGCTCCAACCCGGCCCAATCGAAACCCAATTTCGAACCAACGCCTTAAAAGCTTTCAATAAGTGGATTAACATAGAAGGTAGTGTTCATCAGCATGCTTACCAACAACAAAAAGATCGACTTGAAAAAGAATCATCGAATAATGCGTTTGTTTTGCCTGCCGAAAGTTGTATCGAACCTGTTTATCACGCGCTCACCGCCGATAAACCCAAGCTAAGGTACAGAGTAACCACTCCTACTAAAGTGTTCGCTGTATTGAAAAGATTACTGCCGAGCCGTTTGCTAGACCCTATTCTCAGAAAAGCCGCATAAATTACTAACTTTGAATGAACAGTCGCAAACTTTAATGTAACGATGTAATTTATTCGTAACAATAAGATGTCATGATTTAGCCTATCTCATCAGTTATCCCCAATTGATGGACTAACCCTTTGGATACTTCATGACTTTAAACCGCCTTAATTTGGTAGGTCTGAGTCTGGCAATTACGTTGTTTATTCTGTTTTGAGTATCTTACGTAATACCTCACTGACCACCTCACTGAGAACGCTGTGTCTTCCATGTTGAGTTAACAACTCTATCAACATTGAAGCATAGCGTTTTTCTATTTTTGCCTCTTTTTATACGAGATTACCCAGTTAGATCTTGAAGTTACCCGCTTATCCCCCCATATTTGCAACGTATCCCAAAACAAATCTCAAGGAACGTAAATGCAATCTCCGCATATTGTTGAACTTAATGAGCAGAACTTTCGTCAAGTACTAGAAGGTTCGATGCAGACCCCTGTCCTCATCCATTTTTGGGCACCAATGAGCCAAGAGAGTGCTCAAGTCATTCCTGAACTACAAACCTTAACTCAGCAATACAATGGTGCATTCACGCTCGCGCTATTAAATTGCGAACAAGAGCAAGCCATTGCTAGCCAATTTGGTGTTCAAGCACTGCCGACTATTGCACTGTTTGTTAACGGTCAACCTGTCGATGGCCTAGGTGGCCCGCAACGTATAGAAGCAATTGTGGAAATGCTTGGCAAACACCTTCCAAGCCAAGATGAATTGGCACTACGCCAAGCACTTGAGCAGATGCAAGCCGGTGAGCACACTCAAGCTTTAGCGGCTATGCAGCAGCTTCCAGCAGAACTAACGAGCAAAGGTGAAGTTAAACTGGCAATTGCAGAGTGTTTACTAGAAACCCAACAATTTGACCTTGCTGAGGCTCAGCTGGCAACAATTCCACTCGAGTACCAAGACAACTACTACAAAGGCTTAGTCGCCAAGCTTGAACTTCATAAGCAAGCTGCCGATAGTCCAGAGATCCAAGCATTAGAAGCGGCGCTGCAGCAAAACTCAAGCGATGCGAAAACCGCGTCAGAATTGGCACTGCAATACCATCAAGTAAACCGTAGTGAAGAAGCAATGGACCTACTGTGGTCTTTCCTAGTCAAAGACCTCAATGCTCTTGATGGAGACATGAAAAAAGAGTTCATGGATATCCTAAGTGCACTTGGGCAAGGCAATCCTGTTGCTAGTAAGTACCGCCGTCAGCTTTACTCTCTGCTTTACTAATTAGGCTCCTTGATTCCTAAACAGTAAGTAGTCAAATACAAAATCGACAAAGCAACTCATAAGCTTTTTGAATGAAAAACTCGCAATGGGCCATAAAATCAATGTTTTATGGCCCATTTCTCATTTATAAATTTGCTCCCACTTTAAATATGCGCCAGTATGAGTAATAAATAATTTGAAACTTAAACTTGCAAAGGACTTTGTATGCCTATCGATACTTTGATTACTATTGGCGTCTTTACTGTCGTCGCACTGCTCTTTATTTTCGCTGGTGTAAAAACCGTACCACAGGGTAATAACTGGACGGTAGAGCGCTTCGGCCGCTACACACACACACTAAAACCAGGCCTTAACTTAATCATTCCGTTCATTGATAAGATCGGTCAACGAATCAATATGATGGAGCGAGTTCTTGATATCCCCGCGCAAGAAGTTATCTCTAAAGACAATGCCAATGTGGTTATTGATGCGGTCTGTTTCGTACAAGTGATTGATGCACCGCGAGCAGCGTATGAAGTCAATGACCTCGAGCACGCGATTCGTAACCTAACTTTGACTAACATTCGTACGGTACTGGGTTCAATGGAACTTGATGAGATGCTAAGTCAACGTGACATGATCAACACCAAGCTTCTTAACATCGTGGATGAAGCCACCAACCCGTGGGGCGTAAAGGTTACCCGTATCGAAATTAAAGACGTACAGCCACCAGCAGACCTGACGGCTGCGATGAATGCTCAGATGAAAGCGGAACGTAACAAGCGTGCCGATATCTTAGAAGCAGAAGGTGTAAGACAAGCTGAGATCCTTAAGGCTGAAGGTCACAAACAATCAGAGATCCTAAAAGCTGAAGGTGAAAAGCAAGCCGCAATACTTCAAGCAGAAGCACGTGAACGTGCGGCAGAAGCAGAAGCGAAAGCAACAGAAATGGTATCAACCGCAATTGCACAGGGTGACATGCAAGCCGTGAACTACTTTATTGCACAAGGCTATACCGAGGCATTGAAGTCAATTGGACAAGCAGAAAACGGTAAGATCATCATGCTACCACTTGAAGCGACTGGCCTAATGGGCTCTGTTGCTGGTATCGCAGAAATGTTCACACACAAGAATGATACAAATAGTAAGGACTAACTTATGGTCGAATTACTAGAACAAGTAAACCACTGGCACTGGCTGGCGTTTGGTCTAGCGTTGCTTGCACTTGAACTGGTTGGAACCGCTGGTTACTTTTTGTGGATAGGCATCTCAGCCATGTTGGTCGGTGCTCTTTTGGGTGCTCTACCAATTGGTTGGCAGATGCAATGGCTATCCTTTGCTAGCTTCTCCCTTATCACCACTTGGTTGTGGTGGAGAAGGCAACTATCTAGTGATAAGCGGTCAGATTCAAATAGAGAACTCAACCAAAGAGAAAAGCAGCTGGTAGGTCAAACCCTCGTTCTAAGTGAAGACGTCAAAAAAGGTAGCTGTCGTATTAAGTTCGGTGACTCTTCTTGGTCTGCAAAGGCTAGCCAAGATATTCCATCTGGCACAGAAATAAAGATTGTTGCTTTAGACGGAATAGTTCTAATAATAGAACCTTTATAGTTTATTAATATATAAAGCCTGCATTTTCAATAAATGCAGGCTTTTTTAGTTTTTATTCATCAATAATATTTTAAATATCATTACGATAGATTTAATTGATAACAAAATAAGTTCTTATTTCATAAAGCTAAAAAATTTGAATGAATCCAAAAGGCATAAGAAAGCCAAGTTTGTTAGCCAAAATACATATGAATAGTTCGTCTCACTATCGCTTAATTATAATTATTAAAAATGTTAAGTCCGTCCAATTTTTGAAATTTTCTTCACCTTGTCCATACTTTCACTTATCTCAATCGGAGATAAAACTAACGGAGTTTGTATGAGACATTTTCTAATCATTGTTACGGCTATTTTTAGCTTGTCATTCGGAAGCGCTCTAGCGAGCAGTCAATCACCAGGTAACGGTAATATGGGACCTATTGTTAAGTGTTCAGATGGTAACGCGGTCACTCATGTACCACTACTGATCTGTAAACATTACGGCGGAAAAGTGCTGTGATAAGTGGTTAAGTCAGGCTAGTAACATCATTTACAGCCTGACTGATATTTATTACTGAAATGGTCTAAGGACGGCCAGATAAATTGTTTAAGATAGGACAATCCGTAGAAGCGTCACCTGGGCAGTCGTGTACCCAAGATTGCAATTGAGCCTTCATTTTATTGAGCTCCGCGAGCTTCAATTCTATTTCGTCTAACTTCTGAGTCGCTTTCTGTTTTACTTCGAAACTTTGCCTATTAGGGTTCATAGCTAGCTCAACCAAGGATTTACACTCATCCAGTGTGAAGCCAACCATCTTTGCTCTGAGCACAAATTCTAGCTGCTCGATATGAATCTCGCCATATTGCCTGTAGCCATTTTCTGAACGATGTGGCGGACTCATCATGCCTTTACTTTCGTAAAAACGAATGGATTTCGCTGTTGTACCAACACGTTTCGCTACTTCACCAATATTCACAATGTTACCTGTAAGCTTAAAATGAAAAACCGCAGTACTGCTGTTATACAATACTGCGGTTGAAAAACATAGTTTGAGGCTTAGGTTAAAGGCTTACTCTTGCTCCAACAACCAAATCATCGTCTGAGATTTTTCTTCGTTGTCTAATTTATTGAACCAGTAAGAAACCATTTCGATCTCTTTTGAGCCTTCTAGTGGTGCTGGGTTCGCGTTCTTACGATTCTTGAATGCCCAATCTGTCACTGCAGATTGCTCTTCTTTGGTTGCTTCACCATACCAGTAATTCACCATCTCTTGTGCTTGTGAGGCTTTTGGCTCTTCAGCAGCTACTGCTGCTACTGGAACAGCCGCAACTGGAGCAACCGCGATAGCTGTATGATTATTTGCACCGTTATAAATTGTGTCGATGTACGCTTTCGGCACGATAAAAGTCGTACTCATTACTGAGTTTTGGCCTTCAAGCGTAAATTCTAAATTCTTTTCTCTTGCTTGCTGGATATCAGCGTCACTTAGTGGAAATTTAATATATTGAGTCTTAGTACAGTGCTCGCTGCAGCTTTCTCTTGGTACTTGTCTATCTTCTAGTTCTATCGTCTTGCCAAAAAAACTAACCGTTTCGTACTCTTTGTAACTTTGGAAGTAACTTACGTCCATAGTAATTGAAGATTCTGGGGCAGTATTCGGTGTTACTTCTTTATTGTATGTAAAATAAAGCGACGACTTGAGAATGTCTGCGCCTACATTTGCTCTATTTTCTGCTACGTAAGATTGACCGGTTACTTTAATGTAACCACCTTTAGGCTGAACATCAGCAACTGAGTCTGCAAAATTACTTTGTGAATCGAGTGAACTACAAGCTCCCAAAAATAATGATAATACAACTACACTAACTTTATTCATTATGACTAATTCCTTATGTTCACTATGGAAAAACGCTGGCAAACAAAATTTACCAGCGTTTTGATTTTTATCTAACTGTTTAAGCTAAAGATTCTAGCTTAGAAACCGTATTCAAGACCAACGCGAGTTACGATATCTGTATCAGCGTCACCAACAGTACGACCCGCTACACGTAGGTAAGGTACGAAACCGTTATGAACAGCCATTAGCTGACCTGAGATAGTGTTGCTGTCTGAGTTAGCATCTTTAGAACCATTTGTTTCAGACTCAAGGTTAGCTGCGTAACCTAGTTTGAAACCGATTGGACCATTCCAGTATTGACCGATGATAGAGTAAGAATCTTGAGTCACTTTACGGATGCCGTTGTCTAGCTCTTCGCCTTTATATGCTGCAGCGAAACCGAAACCTGCTGGTAGGCTAGCTTCAAAACCAACGATGTATGCGAATGTGTCGTCATCGTAACCAGCTACAGTATCAGTTAGGTAAATTTCACCTTTAGGCGTAGTTACGGTGCCGTTTGCATCTTTAATATCTTCTTGAGCTACAACATACTCACCACCAGAAGCCGCAACTACACGAGTACCAGATTCAACCGCACCCATGAATGTGATTTTCTCAAAGCTGTATTTAGCACTTGCGCCAACGAAGTTTGCATCACGAGTCGCTGCACCACCACCATTGTCGTTATCATCACGACCAACAGAAGCTGCAAAAGAGAAACCGCCAAATTTAGCTGAATCGTAACGAACTTGGTTAGATTGACGATCGTAGTGACCATTGATACCGCCCCAATCGAATACAGAACCTAGACCAGGGTTAGAGAATGGCCAGTCGACGATTTCGTATAGTGGAGTCAGAACACGACCAACACGTAGGTTACCCCAAGAGCCAGAAGCACCAATGAAAGTATCACGGAAACCTAGAACACCACCTGAAACACCACCGTGAGACCAGTCTGTGCTATCTACGTAACCAGATTCGATCTGCATTGTGATTAATACATCATCAAACATATCTTTATGAGCACGGAAGCCGATACGAGATTCGTTCTCTACAGCGTAACCAGTACTAGAGTCGTTGTTATCAGTTGTGTTGTAGTTAACTAGAGAGATAGCTGCAACACCGTATACGTCAACGTTGAAGTCAGAGTTGATACCAACTTCTTTCGCCATTACGCCTGTCGATAAAAGTGCAACGGATGCACCTAGTAGAGTACGTTTGAAAAATTTGTTTTCCATGGAATAAAACTCCTAAAAATGGATATAGCTGTTTGAATATTCCCCACCTAAAGTTGGCCGCCGTAGAGAGAAATACCTTTTCTTGTTTGAGAATCCTTAACGCTGAATTCTCTATTTCCTTTCTGGGTATACACATCGTGCATCCATGGCATTAAGACTAACTTCGCCCTCAAAAAGATCAATGAGAACTTAATTTTCATCTAAAAAAATATGAGTTGGTGCAAATTTACCATGTACTTAGTGATCCAGATCGATAAATTTGAAAGGTCACACACAATAACACCTAAAACCATATAAAACAGCAACTTAAGAAAGATCGCCTTTTATAAAAATAGATATGACTCGCATTTCTGATACAACTAGAACGCTATTTCATTAATGTTGAGCGCCGTCACTGTCCTGATTTTGTAGTTCGTATAAGAACAAAATTCTCAACAATTAAAAAGCCACCATTTTTATAACAGACACAAAAAAGGCACTCTCTTGAAAGGAGTGCCTTTGAGCTTTTTTTACCTGAATTTACTTACGAAAGAAGAGCAATTAGATCTTCTTCGGTTCTTATTTCGATACCTAAATCTTGTGCTTTGGTTAATTTAGAACCTGCTGCTTCTCCGGCAAATAGGATATCGGTTTTCTTAGATACGCTACCCGTTACTTTAGCACCTAACGCTTGAAGTGCAGCTTTCGCTTCGCTTCGGCCCAATTGAGACAATGAACCTGTTAGCACAACCACTTTGCCTTCTAGAGGCAATTCTTGGTCATCTGGCGCATCTTCAATCACAGGCCAGTTCACGCCTAGTTCGATAAGCTGTTCAACGACCGCTCGGTTTTTCTCTTGTGAGAAGAAAGCCGTAATATGACTAGCAACGATGTCGCCAATATCGGACACCTCAACAAGCTGTTCATGAGTTGCCGATTGAACGAGCTCTAATGTCTTAAAATGCTGTGCTAAGTTCATCGCAGTCGCTTCACCGACTTCACGAATACCCAGTGAATAAAGGAAACGCGCTAACGTCGTATCTTTCGCTTTGTTCAGCGCACTCACCACGTTCTGTGCCGATTTCGGCCCCATACGGTCAAGCACCGTAATCACGCCAGCGCTAAGTTTAAACAGATCAGCTGGTGTTTCGACCATTTCACGATCAACAAGCTGCTCTATTACTTTCACGCCCAGACCATCAACATCAAGCGCCTTTCGAGATACAAAGTGCTTAAGCGCTTCTTTACGCTGAGCCTGACACACCAAACCGCCAGTACAACGCGCTACAGCTTCCCCCTCTACGCGCTCAACCGCAGAGCTACATACAGGGCATGCATCAGGGAAAACGATGTCTTTAGCCGTCTCAGGGCGACGGTCTTGTACAACCGCGACAATCTGTGGAATCACATCACCAGCACGGCGGATAATAACGCTATCACCTACCTTCACACCTAGACGAGCAATCTCATCAGCGTTGTGTAGCGTTGCATTACTCACCGTCACACCACCCACAAAGATAGGCTCCAGTTTAGCTACAGGCGTAATAGCGCCGGTACGGCCTACCTGAAACTCAACATCGTTAAGCAGGGTAATCTCTTCTTGAGCCGGGAACTTGTAAGCAATCGCCCAACGAGGGGCTCTAGCAACAAAGCCAAGCACTTCTTGTGCCGCGATATCATCGACTTTGATCACCACGCCATCGATCTCATAAGCCAGAGCATCGCGACGCGTCATGATATCTTGGTAATACGCTTTTACATCCTCAAGAGAGCTAAGCTGCTTCGTCTCAGGACACATAGGTAAACCCCAACCTTTCAGCTGCAAAAAGCGTTGGTAGTGGCTAGTTGAGAGCTCTGCACCTTCAACCACACCCACGCTGTAAGCATAGAAAGCTAATGGGCGTTTTGCGGTAATACGAGAATCCAGTTGACGCAAACTACCTGCTGCTGCATTACGTGGGTTAACAAAGACTTTCTCGCCTTTCTTCAACGCCATTTCGTTCAGTTTATCGAAGCCGGCTTTTGGCATGAACACTTCACCACGCACTTCGATACGTTCAGGCCAACCTTCGCCTTGTAGCTTAAGTGGAATCGAGCTAATCGTACGTACGTTTTCAGTGATGTTTTCACCCGTTGCGCCATCACCACGAGTCGCCGCTTGAACTAATGTCCCGTTCACGTAAAGCAAACTCACAGCGAGGCCATCGAGTTTAGGCTCGCAACAGAAAGTCTTAAGGTTAGCGGTTGGCGCCCTATCGGACATACGCTTATTGAACGCATCTAAGTCTTCATCAGAGAATGCATTATCCAGAGAAAGCATTGGGATCTCGTGAGTCACTTGTGTGAAGCCATCTAGTGGCTGACCACCAACACGTTGGCTCGGTGAGTCAACCGTTACGAGCTCTGGGTTCTCTTCTTCGATCTTTAGCAACTGTTGCATTAATCGATCGTACTCAACATCAGGGATCTCTGGGCTATCTTCTACGTAATAACGAACGGCATGATAGTGCAGAGTTTCTCTTAACTGCTCTAAGGTCACTTGAATCGATTCTTTCATATCATTCTCTGTCGTGATTGAAATATCAAAAAGGGCTCCCTTAGGAGCCCTTTTCTATAAATATAGATTATTTACTAGGCTAAACAATATGGCTAAGCATTCGCTGCCGACATGAAGTCTCTAATCTGTTTGCGATAGTCTGATAAACGGTTTGGTGTCATCAAGTTACGCGATTCATCCAAGACGTTTCCACCCATATCATCAGCAATCTTCTGTGCTGCACTCAACATCACATTGAAGTTTTGATCAGCTTGACCATAGCATGGCAACGTCATGAAGAACGAAATACCCTTAGTCGTAAAGTCAGCTGGATCATCATGCTCTAAAGTTCCTGGCTGCATCATGTTCGCGACACTGAAGATAACTTTAGGCTCATCAGCTGATTGTGCAAAACAGTGGTAAATAGACATCTCACCGTAGGTTAAGCCATTGTTCTCCATGCTGCGGAAAAGTTCAGTACCAACAAATGGGATCTCTCCAGCACAGTGAACATTAAGGACAATCACCTCTAAGCCTAACTCTTCATCTTGCTTTGTTTCTTCAACAGGAGCTGCTGCTTGTGGAGCAGCACTCTCTTTTGCTGCGAATGGTTCACTTGCAGTAAAAGTTTGTTGTGAAGCCATTGGCTCACTTGCGACTACAGGCTCTTCAACTTGTTCAGCTGCAACTTCTTCAAAAGAACCGTACTGCTCTTTAAAACCTGCATGGCTCTCTTTTTGCTCGTCGGTGAGTTCGAAGCTAGGAACCTCTGGTTCTACCGCTTGTTCAGCACCTTCCGGTTCGCTATCAACCTTGATAGGGTCTTCAACACTGAAAGAAGGCAAATCATTCAACTCGATATCGTCTTGTTGCTCTTCTTTTGATTGTGGTGCTGTAAGCGGATCTGAATCGATCAGCGGATCAGCCGCAGATGGCGATACCGCAAAATCCGGCTCTTTACGCTCTTTTCGGATTATTTCAAAATCATCTTCTGGGGCGAATGGACGGTTTGGGATGGTTTCAGCATCGTCTAAGCTATCATTATCTAGCTTGCCAAGTGGCTTATCTCCAAACTTTGCTTTCCCTTCTTTTTTACTCGTCCACAAACCGTGGAACAATAATGCGGCGATAGCTAGTGCGCCAACAATAATGAGTACAAATCGCAATTCCTGCATTTTTCGCTCTCAGCTTTCTTAGTCAACTAGCGGCAAAACGCTGTCACTAAGTTGGGTTAATTTGACCAATCTCACTACTCTATCAAAAGTAGCCACTGTTTTAGAACAACTTAATACAATTAGTTCCTTAGATGGTGTGATTTTCACCACGCTTTTTTTCTTAATTTCGGTCGAGTACACTAGACGTGTTTGCTATTTAACCAAATTCACATGTGACCTTAATTAAATATGACTATTGAATCTGTTCCCCGCTCCGGCTTTGGCTATTTTGTTTTCGGAATAAAAATCGCGTTGTCACCGAGCATTCGTAAATTTGTGCTACTTCCTCTTATCGCTAACGTCCTGCTGGTTGGTGGTGCGTTGTTTTATATCTTCTCTAACTTAAACACTTGGATTGAAGGCTGGATGGAAGGTTTACCAAGCTTCTTGTCATGGTTGTCCTATATCTTATGGCCACTATTGGTGTTAACTGTCTTAGCAACGTTTTCATATTTCTTTAGCACCCTTGCCAATTTCATTGCAGCTCCTTTTAACGGTTTGCTCTCTGAAAAAGTCGAAGAGCTACTTAGCGGCAAGAAAGTCAATGATGATGGCCTGCTTGATGTTCTTAAAGACACACCGCGTATTTTAGCAAGAGAATGGCGCAAGCTTGTCTACGTTCTGCCAAAAGCGATCGGTTTATTCCTACTTTTGTTAATTCCAGCACTAGGACAAACCGTTGCACCGTTTTTATGGTTCATCTTCACCGCGTGGATATTAGCGATTCAATACGCCGACTACCCATTCGATAACCATAAAATCAAATTTGATGACATGAGAAATAGTTTGAAACAAAAACAAGGTAAGAGCTATAGCTTCGGCGCGCTTGTTTCCGTGTTCACTACTATTCCAATTTTGAACCTGATTGTAATGCCCGTAGCCGTATGTGGTGCAACCGCGATGTGGGTTGCTGAGTTTAAAGACCAAGCTCTACGCTCTCGTCTATAGTTCTCGTATCTAACTCTCTGCCTGCACTTCCTAGTTTCGCCTATCTTTTTGAAGTTCTGATTTCAATAAAGATAGGCGTCAATTCTGCTACATATCTATATGATATAACTTTTTAATCCTTTTACCTTTTTTTCAACTTGTTTAATCTAAATTCAAGCTGAACAAACATCGAAAGACACTAGACGGTAAAGTGATTGATATACTACGTTTAGTTCTGTCATTAAATGAAGGAATATCGCATGAGCAAGATCTACGAAGACAACACCCTAACGATTGGTAATACACCTCTAGTCCGCCTAAACAAAGTAAGCAAAGGTAACGTCCTAGCTAAGATCGAAGCTCGTAACCCAAGCTTCAGTGTTAAGTGTCGTATCGGTTCGAACATGATCTGGGAAGCAGAGAAAGCAGGTACCCTTAAGCCAGGCATCGAGCTTGTTGAACCAACCAGTGGTAATACAGGTGTTGCACTCGCATTCGTAGCTGCAGCGCGTGGTTACAAACTTACACTAACTATGCCTGAGTCAATGAGCTTAGAGCGTCGTAAGCTGCTTAAAGCGCTTGGCGCAAACCTAGTACTGACTGAAGCACCAAAAGGCATGAATGGCGCGATTGCTAAAGCAGAAGAGATTGTTGCTTCAGATCCAGACAAATACCTACTACTACAACAGTTCAACAACCCAGCTAACCCACAGATTCACGAACAAACAACAGGTCCTGAGATCTGGGAAGCAACAGACGGCGAGATTGACGTGTTTGTAGCTGGCGTAGGTACAGGCGGTACTATCACTGGTACAAGTCGTTACATTAAAGGTGAAAAAGGCAAAGCCATCACTTCTGTCGCGGTAGAGCCAGCAGAATCTCCAGTAATCGCACAGGCACTTGCAGGTGAAGAAATCAAACCAGCTCCGCACAAAATCCAAGGTATCGGTGCCGGTTTCATCCCTGGAAACTTAGATTTAGAACTTATCGACCGCGTAGAGTCAGTAACTTCTGAAGAAGCAATTGAAATGGCTCAACGACTAATGAAAGAAGAAGGTATCCTTGCAGGTATCTCTTCAGGTGCAGCAGTAGTAGCGGCAAACAGAATCGCTGAACTACCTGAATTTGCAGGAAAAACCATTGTCACTGTACTTCCAAGCTCTGGTGAGCGTTACCTAAGTACAGCGCTATTTGCAGGTATCTTTACGGAAAAAGAGAACCAACAATAATATGTGGTCAAATCAATTTTTCGTCCAAAAAAGCCCCGTTTAGGGGCTTTTTTGTTGATCCCTGCCCCACCTTTGGTAATATCGGGTCTGTTTTATTTTTCGCTTCAAAATAAAAGAAGCAATAAACAGATTCTGAAGGTCGTGAGTCCTCAACAAAAGATGACCATGGCTGGATAAAAATTTATAACCAGTCTAAGTTCTAACACGAACATGGCGTACTAGCCTCTAGCGCATTTGAGCTAAAGCAGTTAAGCTAAACTGGTTACAAACTTACAAAAAATAAATTAATTGGGGTATATAAAATGTACGAGAAGCAAGTAGAAATCACAGCAGAAAACGGTCTTCACACTCGTCCAGCTGCACAGTTCGTTAAAGAAGCAAAATCTTTCGACGCTGACATCACAGTGACTTCTAACGGCAAAAGCGCTAGCGCGAAAAGCCTGTTCAAACTACAAACTTTAGGCCTAGTAAAAGGTACTAACGTAACTATTTCAGCTGAAGGTCCTCAAGCTCAGCAAGCAGTTGACCACCTAGTTGCTCTTATGGATCAACTACACTAATACGGTCTCCTTCTTTCAAAGCCATTTTGCATAGCAAAGTGGCTTTGTTCGAAATAGATAGGAATAAGCGCGACATTAGTCGACGACTTAAAGTCACACACTCTCCCGTTTACAGTTGAACAACTAAGGTAAGGCTATGATTTCAGGCATCCTAGCATCTCCTGGTATTGCTTTCGGTAAAGCACTACTACTTCAAGAAGATGAAATTGTCCTAAACACTCAATCTATCTCTGACGACCAAGTTGAAGCAGAAGTACAGCGTTTCTTTGACGCTCGTAACAAATCTTCTCAACAACTTGAAGTTGTTAAGCAAAAAGCACTTGAAACTTTTGGCGAAGAAAAAGAAGCAATCTTTGAAGGCCACATCATGCTGCTTGAAGATGAAGAGCTAGAAGAAGAGATTTTAGCACTCATCAAGAAAGAAAAAATGCACGCAGACAACGCGATCCACACTGTGATCGAAGAGCAAGCTTGTGCGCTTGAATCTCTTGATGATGAGTACCTAAAAGAACGTGCAACTGATATCCGCGATATCGGTACTCGTTTCGTTAAAAATGCTCTAGGCATCAACATTGTGTCTCTATCAGACATCAGTGAAGAAGTTATCCTAGTAGCTTACGACCTAACGCCATCTGAAACTGCACAAATCAACCTAGACTACGTTCTTGGTTTCGCTTGTGACATCGGCGGTCGTACATCTCATACTTCAATCATGGCACGTTCTCTTGAGCTTCCAGCTATCGTTGGTACTAACGATATCACTAAGCAAGTTAAGAACGGCGACATGCTTGTGCTAGACGCGATGAACAACAAGATCATCATCAACCCTTCTGAAGCTGAACTAGCAGAAGCTAAGAAAATCAAAGAAGATTTCGAAGCAGAAGCGGCTGAACTAGCAAAACTAAAAGATTTGCATGCTGAAACTCTAGACGGTCACCGTGTAGAAGTTTGCGGCAACATCGGTACAGTAAAAGACTGTGACGGTATCCTGCGTAATGGCGGTGAAGGCGTTGGTCTGTACCGTACTGAATTCCTATTTATGGACCGTGACGCGCTTCCTACTGAAGAAGAGCAATACGTTGCTTACAAAGAAGTAGCTGAAGCAATGAACGGTGAGTCAGTGATCATCCGTACTATGGATATCGGTGGCGATAAAGATCTACCATACATGGATCTTCCACAAGAGATGAACCCGTTCCTAGGCTGGCGTGCAGTACGTATCAGCTTGGATCGTCGTGAAATCCTACGTGACCAACTACGTGGTATCCTACGTGCATCTGCACACGGTAAACTACGCATCATGTTCCCAATGATCATTTCTGTCGAAGAGATCCGTGAACTGAAGAAAGCAATCGAAGAGTACAAAGCTGAACTTCGCGCTGAAGGCCTAGCTTTCGATGAAGATATCGAAATCGGCGTAATGGTTGAGACTCCAGCAGCTGCTGCAATCGCACACCACCTAGCGAAAGAAGTATCTTTCTTCTCTATCGGTACTAACGACCTAACGCAATACACTCTTGCGGTAGACCGTGGTAACGAAATGATTTCTCACCTATACAACCCACTATCTCCTGCTGTTCTTACAGTAATCAAGCAAGTGATCGACGCATCACACGCTGAAGGTAAGTGGACTGGTATGTGTGGTGAGCTTGCTGGTGATGAGCGTGCAACACTTCTTCTTCTTGGTATGGGCCTAGATGAGTTCTCTATGAGCGGCATCTCTATCCCTAAAGTTAAGAAAGTAATCCGTAACTCTAACTTCGCTGAAGTTAAAGCTATGGCTGACGAAGCGCTATCTCTACCTACAGCTGCTGAAATTGAAGCTTGCGTAGAAAAATTCATCGCTGAGAAATCTCAGTAATCGCCAAATTCTTAATAAAGTTAGACGGCTAAAAATAGTCGTCTAATTTGTTAGATTGGTATAGTATATTCTACAGAATAAAACTAAACGTTAGGAGCATGACACAATGGGTCTGTTTGACAAACTGAAAAAGCTTGTATCTGATGACAGCGCTGATGCTGGTGCAATCGAAATCATCGCACCTCTTTCTGGTGAAATCGTAAACATCGAAGATGTGCCAGATGTAGTTTTCGCTGAGAAAATCGTTGGTGACGGCATCGCGATCAAACCAGCTGGCGACAAAATGGTAGCTCCAGTTAACGGTACTATCGGTAAGATCTTCGAAACTAACCACGCATTCTCTATCGAGTCTGACGACGGTGTTGAGCTTTTCGTTCACTTCGGTATCGATACTGTTGAACTTAAAGGCGAAGGCTTCACTCGTGTAGCTGAAGAAGGTCAATCTGTTAAAGCTGGTGACACTATCATCACTTTCGACCTAGCGCTTCTAGAAGAGAAAGCGAAATCTACGCTTACTCCAGTTGTTATCTCTAACATGGACGAAATCAAAGAGCTGAACAAGCTTTCTGGTTCTGTAACTGTTGGTGAAACTCCAGTTCTTAAAGTAACTAAGTAATCTCGATTACTTATCTGCTTTAATTAAAACGCTACCTAAGGGTGGCGTTTTTTGTGCCTGTTATATTTACATGTCAGGCGACTAATTACTCTATCCCTCTCCAACAGCGAAATCCCCCCCCCTCTTTTGCAGCATCCTTTCACGAATATAGATCCCTGATATCTCGTTCTACTCGATTCTGGGATGACGACGGAGCTCGCTCTTCTTACAAATAGCTACTCGGTTGTGGAATGACGATTAGCTACTCTGTTCTAACTGAGCCATTACTTGCTCAAACAAATCGTACTCATTTGACAAAGCAATAAGATCATTATCGTCCAATCCCCGTCATTCCCTACAGTGAGGCACGAACGTGATAGGGAATCTCGCTTTTCCTTCTGTTTACACACTTATCTTTCCCCAATGTGTCTTTGATAAATAGCAGGCAATAAAAAACCCAGCCGAAGCTGGGTTTGTTTAGCGCTCATCTCTCACCACGAGCTAATTTGTGGAGGCCTTACGTTAACACTTTGTCTCAACAACACTTATAGTCAACGTGGCTTTTTAATCGATTAACCTAGTAGGCTAAGTGCCGAGTTCGGCGCTTGCTTCGCTTGAGCAAGAATCGAGCTTGAAGCTTGAGAAAGG